>NZ_SMSG01000005.1:0-300000 GCF_004382795.1 Cumulibacter soli
CTACAATCACCACAGGCACCACACCGCAATCGGAGCCCCACCAATGAGCAGACTCAACAACCTGCCTGGACATCACACCTAGCCGCTCAGCGATCGTTTTGGGCGGGACCGATCGTCAGGGAGAGCACGCGCACGGGCCTCGCAACCGCTGTGACCTGGATCCGCGTCGATCTACTGGGCGAGCAGGCGGGAGGCGCGGACCACCGGCAGACCGAGTCGGCTCGCGATGATGTTGACCTCGACGCCGTGCGCGAGGTCGAGGCCGTCACCGTCAGCGACAATCTCGGCGTACGCCGCTGCGGGCGCCACACCGGCGCGCCGCGCCAACTGCAGAACTCCGCGGTACGGCGCGAACTCGTTCGACTCCTCATCGCGCACCCGTACCGGCAGAACATGACCGGGTCGGGTGAAATCGGTCGGCACCGAATTCGATGAGGCCAGCAGCCGGATCGTTTGAGCTCGATCGAACGCCGATATTCCGGTACCGCCAAGGTGCGCAGAATCCACAGTCACGGTGAACGGCTCAACGTCGGGATCGGCGCCGTCGGGAACCATCAGCGGCAGTTTCATCCGGATCGCATCCTCGTCGGCGACCGCAACCCGCAAGTATCCCGACGAGTACCGCACCATGAACGCAACCAGTTCGGCATCCGAACGCTCCGCGGCGTGCACCAGGAACCCGTGGCCGTGGCCGACGTCGTCCAGCAGCACGGCGGTCTTCCCCGCACGCAGCGCTTCGACGGCCTGATCGACCTCGTTGGATTGCCCCCGAGGGCCCCACTGCTCGTGGGCGTCGTCGTGAGAAGTCGATCCACGCAATACAGCGGTCATAACTAGTTGACTCCGATCGGATGGATTTTGCGCTGGAAGTAGACAACCGGGTGAGGCTCGTTTACGACAGCGGATTCGACCCGGCCCAGCAAGATCGAGTGGTCACCAGCAGGGGTGAACTCAAAACGCGAGCACTCCATCACCACGCTCGCATCGGACAACGTCGGCAGTCCGCCGGGTCCGTCGGCGAACGCACCGCTACCGAATTTATCTGCCCCGCGGGTAGCGAACAGGTCCACCAAATCAGAATGCTCGCCGTGTACGACGTGAATCATCCACCGCTCGGCAGACTCGAACACCGGATAACACTGCGCGGTCGTGGCCAAACAGACGAGCACCAGCGGCGGATCGGCCGACACCGAACAGAACGAGGTCGCGGCGAAGCCCCACGGCTTGCCGTCGGCGTCGCGGGTCGTCACCAGCGTGATACCGCTGGGAAAGGTAGCCAGTGCGGCACGGAAGTCGGCCGCGTCAGATGCCATCAGTGCAGATCCTTTTCTCCTCGCCGAGATACCCCGTTCGGTATGGCGTAAAGAAACGCTATCCGGGCCCCAGGCGGATCGAATGTCCTAATTTGCGACAGCCGTCACCGACCCATCTTGGGCGTCCGCCCAGGTTGTCGGCGGTACGGCTGTATCGAAGGCGCGCGCGATCAACGCGTGGTCAGGGCATACCGAGTAACCGCGCAACGGCCGCCGACGCGGCGGCGAGCGCCACCACCACGATGAACGGACACTTCAGTCGTATCGCGATGATCGCTACGAGCACGCCGACGATCCGCGCATCGAACATCAGCCGTTCGCCGTCCGCAAGCGTCTGCGCCGCGGCCAGCGCCGCCAGCAAACCGACCGGCAACAGCAGCGACAGTTGCCGCACCGCCGGCGAGTCCAATACCCGCTGCGGCACCGACATTCCGGCGTACTTCAGCGCGTAACAACCCACGCACGCCACGATCACGCCTAGCCACATCACGACGCATCACCCGACCCGGCGCTGTGGTCCGGTCCCGTCGCGCGCCTCGACGTGGCGATCGCCAGCACCGCCACAGCAACGGCTGCCGCGATCACCGGAAGGCCCGAGGGCAATAGCGGCACAAGTGCGAGCGCCACGACGGCACCCACCCCGGCGGTCAACCACGCCGTCCGACTCGTCAGTCGCGGTGCGAATAGAAAGATGAACGCCGCGGGAGCAACGGCATCCAGTCCGAGCGCCTTGGGATCCGGCAGCGCGCCCGCTGCCACCGCACCAATCAAGGTCGCCAAATTCCAGAACGCAAAGATGCTCAATCCCGTCGCCCAGAACGCCACTCTGGCCAGCGGTTTCCGCGTCTCGCCGATGGACATCGCCGTCGATTCGTCGATGACCAGTTGCGCGGCACCTGCCTTACGCCAGCCACGCACCCTCAGCAGGGGCCCGACTGACAGGCCGTACACCGTGTTTCGCGCGCCCAACAACAGTGCTGTCGCTGCTGCGGCCAGCGGCGTACCACCGCCGCCGATGACGCCGACAAACGCGAACTGCGAGCCGCCGGTAAACATCGCCAGCGACAGAATGCAGGTCTGCGCCAGACTCAGGCCCGAGGCGACGCCCAGGGCGCCGAAGGTGAGCCCGTATGCGCCGGTCGCCAGACCCATGGCGAGGGCGTTACGCACGACTCGGCGACGTCCGGCCTCGTCGTCCACGCTGAGTTCAGATGCGGGTGACACCGCACGAGGGTACGTCGATCCATCGCGTGCGAGCGGTCGTGTTGTCAACGCCGCATCGGCCGGGACGGCGGCCACCCGCGGGCGGGATCCCACACTCCAATCACGCCGTCCGGGCTCGACCCACCGGCTTCGGCGAGATGCCGGTGGTCCTACGACAGGCGCCCACGGCCGCAGCGTCCACGCGGCCGCTCCTGGCACTCGGGCCGACCGCCGTAACCAAGACGCAATGTGAAGTTCCTCATCGGCGTATTCACTTGGCACGCGCGGGTCCACCATTGTGTGATCACCACACTGCGGCGTCCCTCGACGAGAGGCGCATCGCGGCCATCAAGCAGGGAGACTCGGTCCGATGAAGTCCACGTTTACCCGGTTGGTCGGCGCGTTGGTCGCGGCCACGCTCGCCCTCACCGGTTGTTCTTCGTCATCCTCGGACGGCGGCAATGACGATTCCGCCGGTGGCACCTTCGAGGGCGACATCGTCGTACTCGGCCTCGTCGCCGAACCGGCCAGCCTCGATTTCACGACGACCGACGGTGCCGCAATTCCGCAGTTGCTGCTGGACAACGTCTACGAGACGCTCGTGACCGTCGGCCCAGACGGCGAGATAGCACCGGGACTGGCAACCGACTGGACCGTCAGTGACGACGGGCTGTCGTACACCTTCACGCTCACCGACAAAGCGGTGTTCTCCGACGGTGCGCCGTTCACCGCCGACGACGCGAAGTTCTCCATCGATCGTGTCAAGACGGACTGGACCATCGACCTCAAGGCCAAAATGGACGTCGTCGAATCGGTCACGGTCAACAGCTCGACCGAGCTCGTCGTTACGCTCAGCAAGCCGTCCAATACCTGGCTGTACAACATGACCACCCGCATCGGCGCCATGTTCTCCAAGGATGGCGTCGCGGACCTCGCGAACACCCCGATCGGCACCGGCCCCTATACCTTCGGCGAATGGCAGCGCGGTGACCGGATCACGCTGAACCGCAACGACTCCTACTGGGGCGAGAAACCGCACTTCAAGACCGTCGAATTCAAGTATTTCGACAACGCCACCTCGATGAACAGCGCGATGCTCGGCGGCGAGATCGACGTCGTGACGACGGTGCAGGCCCCCGAAGCCCTGGACCAGTTCACCGACGGGCCGAAGGCTGACCAGTTCCAGGTGATCGAGGGCACCACGAACGGCGAGGTCGTGCTGTCGTTCAACCAGAGTTCCGGTCCGCTCGCCGACGTGCGCGTGCGTCAAGCGATCCGCTCGGCTATCGACCACAAGACGCTGCTGGAGAACTGCTGGGCAGGCAAGGGTGAACTCATCGGCTCGATGGTCCCGCCAACCGACCCCTGGTACGAGGACCGCACGGTCGATTTCCTCTACGACACGCAGAAGGCCGAATCGCTGCTGAAAGAAGCGGGCGCAGAGGACATCACGTTGCGCTTGCGGCTGCCGTCACTGCCTTACGCGCAGTCGTGCGGACCCGAGGTCCAGTCGCAGCTGTCGAAGGTCGGGATCACCGTCGACATCGATACGTTGGAGTTCCCGGCGGCGTGGATCCAGACGGTAATGACCGACAAGGACTTCGATATGTCGATCGTCTCGCACGTTGAGCCGCGCGATTTGCCCACGCTGTTCGCCGACCCGTCGTACTACACGTCGTACGACAACCCGATGGTGCAGGATCTCGTCGCATCGGCGGACGCCGGCACCCCCGAGGAACAGGTCGAGGACATGAAGCAGGCAGCGACAATCATCTCGCAGGACGCCGCTGCGGACTTCCTGTTCCTGCTGCCGAACCTCATCGTGGCCAAGCCCGGGATCGATGGATTGCCTGAAAACATCATCGGCGAATCATTCCCGGTTGCCGACTTGACCGCATAGCAACGCCGCGACCGCATCTCAGGGAGACTTGAGGTATGGACGTTTACGAAGCGATCGCGCGCCGCCGCGACGTACGGGCAGAGTTCACCGGCAAGGTCATCGACCGGGAGATGCTTCTGCGGATCCTCGCCGCGGCGCACCACGCGCCCAGCGTGGGCCACAGCGCGCCGTGGGACTTCGTCGTGATCCAGGACCCGGCGACCCTGGAGCGGATGGCCGAGCACGTGCGGGTGAAACGACGCGAGTTCGCCGATAGTCTGCCGCCGGACCGTGCCGCTACCTTCGACCCGATCAAGATCGAGGGAATCCGCGAAAGCGGCACCGGCGTGGTGGTCACCTACGACCACTCACGCGGCGGCGAACACGTCCTCGGCCGGCACACCATCGCCGACACCGGCCTCATGTCAGTCGCGCTCGCGATCCAGAACCTGTGGCTAGCCGGGGTCGCCGAAGGCGTCGGCGTCGGCTGGGTGTCCTTCTACGACGAATCAGTGCTCGCCGATATCGCCGGGCTTCCGGACGGCGTACGACCGATCGCGTGGCTGTGCGTTGGCGAAGTGAGCGAGTTTGCCGAGGTGCCTGATCTCGAGCGGTTCGGCTGGCGCGGGCGACGGCCGCTCGAGGATTCGGTGCATTGGGGCACGTATCGCGCAGAGGGTTAGCATCGGTGGAGTGACGACGCTTGAAGCCTCATCGGTAATAGCACCGCTTGAGTTTGAATACCTCGACCTCAGCGAAGGTCGGCTCGTCGAGTACCAATGGGCGTGGGACTACCAACGTGAGATTCATGCCAAGGTTGCCGCCGAAGAAGCTCCCGGGCGCGTCTTGTTGCTCGAACACGCACCCGTCTACACCGCCGGACGACGTACCAAACCTGAGGACATGCCGTTTGACGGCACGCCGGTCATCCAGGTCGACCGCGGCGGCGAAATCACTTGGCACGGTCCGGGGCAACTCGTCGGCTACCCGATCATCAAGCTGCCGGCCCGCATCGGCGTCGTCGATCATGTTCGGCGGATGGAGTCGGCGATCATCGCCGTACTCGCCGAGTACGGGATCGTCGGCGGTCGCGTACAAGCCCGCACCGGGGTCTGGCTGGACGCCTCCGATGCGCGCCCAGTGACGGCCCGCGCCGACTCGCTGTGGGATGCAGACCGTACCCGCCGGCCCGTATCGGGCGACCCCATCGGGGTCATCGGCGATGCCGCGGAGACGTCAGGCAGAGGCTCGACGCGAGCAGACAGCGGCACCTCGGGGACGACGAACGGCGGAGGCTCGAATATCTCGTTCCCGTCCGATCTGGCGAATGTGCTCGCCGTCCCCGCCCGACCCGAACGCAAGATCAGCGCAATTGGGATCCGAGTGTCCAAACGTACGACGATGCACGGGTTCGCGATCAACATCAACGACTCGACGGCGGCGGCGTTCAGCAACATCGTGCCGTGCGGGATCAGCGACGCGGGAGTCACCTCGATGGCCGCTGAGTTGCCGGCAGCGCCGCCCCTGATGGAGGTGGCGCAGCGGATCGAACCGCACCTGCGGCGTTGCCTGGACTACTCGCGTCCCACCGCCGACATCCTGGCCGAGGACTGACGGACCGGTGGGTATGGCTCGCGTCGATGGCCGGTGTGTGGGGCGGGTCGTACCCCACAACCACGGCGAGTAAACCTGAGTAGGCTGGGTCGCGTGACTGTCGCACCGGAAGGCCGTCGACTGCTTCGCGTCGAGGCCAAGAACGCTCAGACCCCCATCGAACGCAAGCCGGCGTGGATCAAGACCCGCGCGAAGATGGGTCCGGAGTATCGAGACATGCAGAGCCTGGTGAAATCCGAAGGCCTGCACACCGTGTGCCAAGAGGCCGGCTGTCCGAACATCTTCGAGTGCTGGGAAGACCGCGAGGCAACGTTCCTGATCGGCGGCGACGCCTGCACTCGTCGCTGCGACTTCTGCCAGATCGAGTCGGCGAAGCCCACGTCGTACGACACGGGTGAACCGCTGCGAGTCGCCGAATCGGTACGCACGATGCAGTTGCGCTACGCCACTGTCACCGGGGTATGCCGCGATGACCTTCCGGACGAGGGCGCCTGGTTGTACGCCGAAACGATCCGCCAGATCCACGCGCTCAACCCGGACACCGGTGTCGAGATGCTTGCCCCCGACTTCTCGGGTAAGCCCGAACTGCTCGGCCAGCTCTTCGATGCGCGCCCCGAAGTGTTCGCGCACAACGTGGAGACCGTGCCCCGGATCTTCAAACGAATCCGCCCTGGTTTCCGTTACGAGCGTTCCCTCGATGTCATCACTCAAGCACGCGCGGCCGGACTCGTCACGAAGTCGAACCTGATCCTCGGCATGGGTGAGACCCGCGAGGAGATCACCGAGGCCTTGCAGCAGTTGCACCACGCCGGCTGCGATCTGGTGACGATCACCCAGTACCTGCGCCCGAACGTCACGCTGCTGCCAGTCGATCGCTGGGTCAAGCCTGAAGAGTTCGTCGAGTTGGCCCAGGAGGCCGAACAGATCGGATTCGTCGGCGTCCTCTCCGGGCCGCTGGTGCGGTCGTCGTACCGCGCCGGTCGGCTCTACAAGCAAGCTATCGAGGCGCGCGCCGCCGTTCGATAACGCGTCCCTCCCGAGCGTGTCCCCGGACGGCCATCACCACTCGGGCCACGGCCGAACGGTCTAGCTGCATATCGAGGTCGACGCAAGCTGCCGCAACCGCAATGGTTGCGTCTTCCCACGTTCCCCGATCCGCGCGCTCCCAGCGTGCGACCGCGTCACAGCACATCCGCAGTCTCTCGCCAGTTCTGCCGGTTCGCGTGCCCGGCGCGCTATCGCGTCGCAGTGCGTCATATGTGCATCTCGCAATCCTTATTTCGCGCTCTCGACGCGTGCTGGAGCGACCGCGGATGCGCTCCCCCGCTGGCTTCGCGGCATCCACCACGCGTTGCTAACCCCGCAGTTCTTGCTAACCTGAACACTGTTCAGGTTAGCAAGCGACTAATTCATCGGGAGTTTCATGAGCACTCAGTTCGACGCACTCGCCACCCGGATTCTCGACGGAGGCGCGGCTACCGAGGAAGATGCGCTATCGGTTCTGCGGGCCTCCGACGCCGACCTCACCGCCGTGGTGGCCGCTGCAGGCAGACTTCGTCGAGAGCACTTCGGTAACACCGTCAAGGTCAACTATCTAGTGAACTTGAAGTCTGGGCTCTGTCCAGAGAACTGCAACTACTGTTCACAGGCCGTTGGCTCAACGGCGCCGATTCTCAAGTATTCCTGGCTTTCCAAGGAACAGACGCTTCACCAGGCCGGAGTCGGACTCAGTGGCGGCGCGACGCGCGTCTGCATGGTTGCCTCCGGGCGCGGGCCGTCCGACCGTGACATCGACAAAGTGGTCGATATGACCACGGCGCTGAAGGCCGAACACAACGACGTGGAGGTCTGCGCGTGCCTCGGTCTACTTCGGGACGGGCAAGCGGAGCGGCTCAAAGCCGCTGGGGTCGACGCATACAACCACAACATCAACACCGCCGAATCCAATCACGACAACATCGTGCAGACGCATACGTATGAGGACCGCACCGACACCATCGGCAAGGCAAAGACCGCGGGTCTGTCACCATGCTCCGGGCTCATCGCGGGACTTGGCGAAACGGACGAACAACTCGTCGAAGCGCTCTTCGCACTTCGGGCGCTGGACGCCGACTCGATCCCGGTGAACTTCCTGATCCCCTTCGATGGCACCCCGCTCGCCGATACCTGGACGCTCACCCCAATTCGATGCGTCAAGATTCTGGCCATGGCGCGCTTCGTGTGTCCGGACAAAGAAGTCCGAATCGCGGGCGGTCGGGAGTTACACCTGCGTACCTCGCAGGCGTTGGCCCTGCAGGTGGCCAACTCCATCTTCCTCGGCGACTATCTGACCTCTGAGGGCCAAGCCGCCAAGGCCGACTTGGAGATGTTGCGCGACAACGGTTTCACGATCTTGGGCCTGGATGACAACGCGCTCGATCGCCTCATCGCCCAGCACGAGGGGCATACCGCCGTGCCCGCGCACAGCCCATGTGGCGCCGCCAGCACAGCGGGCGCTGCCGATTGCGGTGGCGGATGCGGCGGCTGCGGAGGCGCCGCACCTGCTATCCGCAGGCATGGTGCAGGTACGCAAGCACCCGCGAACGCATGATGGACTCGGCATCGATGGCCGGGGCCCCGTCCTCGAGTTCGACCGGGCTCGCCCGTGGCACCCGCAACTCCGCAGCCACGTGAGCGCGTGTTCCGCTCCCGAGTGCCGACGATAATCGATTGCAGATCCGCATCCGGGCTGTAATGGTAATTGCATGAGTACCGAGCAGCAGTCATCCGACGAAGAGCACGGCGCCGAGCAGAACATCAAGGACAAGTTCCGTGATGCGTTAGAGAAGAAGGCCCAACATGAGCACCCGCACATGAACGCCGGCCCCGGCAAGTCGAAGGCGCACGGCGCCCACGGCCGGGCCGGGCATGACAAGACCTTCCGCCGCAAATCCGGCTGAACCAACGCGACATAGTGCCGGGATCCCAACGGGATCCCGGCACTATTTTGTTTCTCGGTCGTACCCCGCAGCGGTCACTGGCTCACCGACGTCGCGACTTGGTCGCTGGCCAGCGACTCTTGCGACGTCTCTTTCCACTCGATCCCCCCGTCGTCGTACTGAAAACGCAGTCGGAGAGGGGGCTTGTCCACGTATGGCAGATGAGTGGCTGCTCGGGCTGCGTGTTCAGCAGCAGGGCGTCGATCGGTCGGCTGGCTTGATCGACCGCCGCGTGGGGAACGCGGCCGGAACCAGAGTCGGTGACCGGAGGACTCAGCCAAGCGTGAGGTTCTCACCCGACGCAGGGTCGAACAGGTGCAGTTTCGTCGCATCGACGTGCAACTCGGCAGTCTCCCCCGCCGAGACTCGGCTTTGCGAATTCAACGACACCACCATCTGCGTGCGCATCGAGTCACCGTCGAGCTCCCGCTCCAATTCGTTCAGCTGCGACTGCACCTCCGGCGGCGCCTCAAACGGGATGTACGCATACTGCTCATTGCCGAGCCACTCCACAAAATCAATCGTGGCAGTGAATGTCGAGCCCTCGGACTTGTTGTCGACCAGCGCCGCGTCCTCGAAATAGGGCGGACGGATACCGGCGATGAGCAGGCCACGCCCCTCGGCCTTCGACGCTTTCTCCGGCGGGATCTGCACGGAGCCAAAGGGCAGCTGCACCGACGTGCCCTCCAGGGTCGCGGGCAAGAAGTTCATCGGCGGTGAGCCGATGAACCCCGCCACGAACAGGTTCACCGGGTTTTCGTACAGTTCGCGCGGACTCGCTAACTGCTGCAGAATTCCCCGCTTGAGTACGGCGACCCGGGTGCCGAGCGTCATCGCCTCGGTTTGGTCATGCGTCACGTACACCGTCGTGATGCCGAGCTTCTTCTGCAACCGCGCAATCTCCGTGCGCATCTGACCGCGCAGTTTCGCGTCGAGGTTGGACAACGGCTCATCGAACAGGAACGCATCGGCGTCCCGCACGATTGCCCGACCCATCGCCACGCGCTGTCGCTGGCCACCAGAGAGGTTGCCCGGTTTACGTTCGAGGTGCTCGTCCAATTCGAGCGTCGCACTGGCCTGACGGACCTTCTGATCGATCTCCTGCTCACTGAACTTCTTCGCCAGCCTCAGCGGGAACGCGATGTTCTCGTACACGGTCAGGTGGGGATACAACGCGTAGTTCTGGAACACCATTGCCAAGTTGCGGTCACGCGGCGCTAAGTCGTTGACCCGCCGCCCGCCGATCAGCAGGTCGCCGGAGGTGATGTCCTCCAGCCCGACGATCATCCGCAATAGCGTCGACTTACCGCAGCCCGACGGCCCGACGAGGATCAGGAACTCGCCGTCGGTGACGTCGATGGACACGTCGTTGACCGCGGGAAACCCGTCGCCGTACTTCTTGACGATGTTGCGCATCTCGATGCCTGCCATCTGACGTCAACCCTTCACTGCGCCGGAGGTCAGTCCGGCCACGATCTTGCGCTGGAACAACAGGACAATGATGATGATCGGCACGGTACCGATCACCGCGGCCGCCGCCAGCAACGAGGATGGCGGGTTGAACGGGTCAGACCCGACGAGGAACGACAGCGCTGCGGGGATCGGTCGGGCACTGCTGCTGGATGTCAGCGATATCCCGAAGACGAAGTCGTTCCACGCGAAGAAGAAGGTCAGAATCGCCGCGGTGAACACGCCCGGTGCGGCCAACGGAACGATAACCTTGCGAAATGCTTGCCACGAGGTTGCGCCGTCGACCTGCGCCGCCTGTTCCATCTCCCACGGAATCTCCCGGAAGAACGCCGACAACGTCCAAATCGCCAGCGGGAGGGTGAAGGACATGTACGGAATGATCAGCCCGAGCCACGTATCGAACAGCCCGATCGAGCTCCACAGGTCGAACAGCGGGCTGACCAGCGACACGACCGGAAACATCGCAATCGCGAGCGCCACCCACAACACGAACTTCTTGCCCTTGAACTCCAGCCGCGCCACGGCGTATGCCGCCAGCGTCGCGACGATCACCGACAGCACCGTCGAGATCAGCGAGATGCCGATCGAGTTGATGATCGCCTGCACGAAGTCGCTGTGCTCACCGGTCAGCAGCGCCTCATAGTTAGCCCACCCGGCGAATCCATCAGAAGTCGGGAAGAAGCCAGGACTGCCGCTGGTGATCGCCTCCTGGGATTTGAATGACAACGAGATGATCCAGGCGACGGGTAGCAGGCACCAAATGAGGATGAGCGCGATGCCGAGCGTCATTCCGATCTTGCGTTTCATCTCAGCGCTCCCCTCGTGCCTGGGCCAGGTCCACCCGGAACACCTTCACCAGCAATGCCGCGATCAGCAGCACGCTCAAGAAGAGCACCACTGAAAGCGCTGAGCCCATGCCGAGATTCAGCAGTTCAATCGATTGTCGGTAGGTCAGGAACGAGACCGACTCGGTGTTATTCGCCCCTCGCGTCATCACGAAGATGTTGTCGAAGATGCGGTACGCATCCAACGCGCGGAAGAGGACGGCGACCATGATCGCCGAGCGCATGTTCGGCAGGATCACTTTGTAGAGCCGCTGCCACCACGTCGCGCCATCCACCTTCGCGGCCTCGAGGGTGTCTTCGGAGACTTGTGCGAGCCCAGCGAGCAGCAGCAACGACATGAACGGAGTCGTCTTCCAGATCTCCGAGATCATGATCGCGACCATCGAAGATCCGTAGCTGCCGAACCAGTCAAAGTTGTCTTCGACGAATGGCAGCCAGTAGTTCACGAACCCGTTGTTGGCGCTGAATGCGAACTGCCACGCGAACGCCGACACGACGGTGATCACGCCGTACGGGATCAGGATCGAGGTCCGTATCAGCCCGCGCGCAAAGATCACCCGGTGCATGATCAGCGCGAATGCCATACCGATGACGAATTCGATCGAGACCGTGACGACCATGATCATCACGGTGTTGCCGGTGTCGCGCCAGAAGATCGGGTCGGTGAAGATCGTGACGTAGTTGTTGAGCCCGACCATCTCGCGGTCGTCAGGTGAGGTCAGGCGGTACTGAAACAGCGACAACCAGAGAGCCTGAATCATCGGCCACGCGGTCACCAGCAACATCAGGATGACCGCCGGCAAGACCAACTTCTGGCCGAGCCGGTTCTCGGCTCGGGACTTGTCCGACTCGCGCTGTTTTTCCGGCGAGTCCCCGCTCTTGACCGTTGACGTGCTCATCTACACCAACGCCTCTCCACCAAGAACGTCCTCGATGAATTGCTTAGACGACGACGGCGTACTGCTGCTCACGCTCGAGGGCGGATGCCAGGACGTCTGGATCGCCAGCGACATGTCGTTGTACACCGCAGAGACCGGGCGCGCTCCGCCCTGCTCAAGCGACTCGCGGAACAAGGCCAGCAGGTCGGCGGGGTATGCATCGGTCAGCTCGGGTGACTCGTACAGCGACGACTTCGCCGGCATCAATCCATCGTTGGCGGCCAGGTCAATCTGTGATTGCTCATCGGTGATGCAGGCCGCGGCCGCGAGCGCCGCGTCGAGGTCGTCGGAGGCCGCGTTGACGCCGATGTCGATACCGCCGACCGGTGGGCGTGCCTGCTCCCCGGCGACGGTCGCCGGGTACATGGCCCATCCGAGGTCCTTCAGTTGTTCCTCGGTGTAGCCGGCGCCCTTGTAGACGAACGTCCAGTTCATCATGAATCCGCCGCCATCCATGAGGTATGGCAACACGGTGCCCTCATTAGAGTTCGGCAGATCCGGCTGGCCTGCCGGTGAGTTCGACAACTTCTCCAGAACGGCGGCCGCGGCGTCGCCAGCCTCCGAGTCGATGGTGATGTCCGCGTCCACCCCGGCCTCGAGGTTCGTCGCGATCTCGCCTCCGGCACCCATCACGAGCGCGTTGATCAGCGCGGCGTAGCCCTCGTATTTCTTGCCCTGGACGCCGACCGTGCCGCCGTTGTCGGCCGCGGCATCGATGATTTGGTCCCAGGTGACCGGCTCGCTCATGTCCAGACCAGCGGCATCGGCCAGCGATTTCGAGTACCACATGATCTGGGTATTGGCCCACTGCGGGATCGCGTAGACCTTGTCGTTCCATTGCACGGTGTCCGCGATGCCTCCGACGACGTCCGGGCCGGTGGCTTGTTCGGTGTACTCCGGCGGGATCTCGGCGAGGAACCCGGCGTTGGCGAACTCCGGAACGAAAACGACGTCCAAGCTGATCAAGTCGATACCGGTGTCTTCGGCGGCGAGCCGGCGGGCTGCCTGCACTCGTTGCTGCGAGGCGTCGGTAGGTAGTAGTTGTACGTCGATGTCATAACCGTCCGTACTGCAACGCTCCGCGGTTGCGCGGTTCGTTGCCTCGCCGTCCGGATTGACGTACCAGGTGAGCGTCTGCGCCCCCGAGTCCGAGCCGCACGCGGTCAGCGTCGTGAGGGCAACGCCCGCGGCGAGGACGGCGGCCGCGCAGCGGCGCGCGGCCGGAGCACCGGCGAATCTTCGAACTGATCTGATCATCAGCCTCAGCCTTTCGCTAAGTCGGCACCCCTGAGCATTCACGCCGAACCGCGGCGGCAACAGTGCGGATACTGCGCGTCGATCCGACGTTACAGGATTGTGATATCAGTCATACCTCGGTCGGGTCAAGATCGAGGGATGGCGCTGCACATCACTGCGAGCACGTCGCCTCCCGGGCTATTAGAGCTTCCCTGGCATCTGCCACTAGCAGCGTGGGACGGCGATTTCATGGCCGGACTGCCGCGCGGTATCTCCCGCCACGTGGTGCGTTTTGTGCGACCCGCACCGCACGGCGACGTGTATGCGGTGAAGGAAACGCGGCCGCGTTATGCCGAGCGCGAGTACCGGCTGCTGCGCGATCTGCGACGGCTCGCCGAACCCGTGGTCGAACCGGTGGCGATCGTCTCGGGTCGCGTGAGCGGCGACGGCCAGGAGATCGAGCCTGCCCTGGTAACTCGGCGACTGCCCTATTCGCAGCCCTACCGCGAGATCTTCGCCCGCGGCGTCGAGCCCTCCGTCGTGCCGCGTCTCATTGACGGTCTCGTCGTCCTACTCACCCGACTGCACCTGGCCGGATTCGCGTGGGGCGACTGCTCGCTATCGAACACGCTTTTTCGTCCGGCCGCCGGGGAGTACGTCGCGTATCTGGTGGATGCCGAGACCGGCGAACTGCATGACTCACTGTCGTCGGGGCAGCGCGCGTACGACCTCGATACTGCCGTGGGCAACGTCTTCGCCGAGTTGCTCGACCTCCAAGCCGCGGGCAGCCTCAGCACCGACCTCGATGCGCACGACGTGGTCGACAGGTTGAGCACGCGGTACGACGAACTGTGGCGGGATCTCACCGCTGAGGAAGACTTTTCCACCGACGACATGTGGCGCATCGAGCAGCGCATCGAACGGCTCAACACTCTTGGCTTTAACGTCGACGAGATCGAGATCGTCACCGACTGGGAAGGCTCAACAGTGCATCTACGCCCGAAGGCCGTCGAGCCTGGCTTCCATTGTCGACGGCTGCGCCAGCTCACCGGCATGAGTGTCGAGGACAACCAGGCCCGCAGGCTACTGAACGATCTGGAGGCGTACACCGCGCATCACGACTTGCAAGCCGAAAACCCGGAACTGGTCGCGCACAGATGGTTGACCCAGATCTACGAGCCACTGGTGCGCATGGTCCCGGCTGCCATCCGCGGTGAATTGTCCGACCCGGAGATCTTTCACGAGGTCCTCGAACACCGCTGGCTATTGTCCGAACGCGCCGGGCATGAGGTCGACATCTTCGACTCGGCACGCGCGTACGTCCGCGACCATCTGCGCACCGAGCCACTCGAGGGCGACCAACTCGACACCTAGACTTCCGAATACATTCGGAACAGTCTTGGGAGATGGCCATTGCAGCAGAATTCCCCATGGCGACCCGGCGCTCCTCGGACCTGAGTAAGCACTCAGCCGAAGTCTTCGCCGAGGCCGAAGAGCACCCTGTGCGCGTGACTCGCCGCGACGGCGAATCGCTGGTGCTCATGTCGCAGCGCGAGGCCGAAAGACGTACCCGATTGTTGAGTTTCGCTTCGCAGCTCATTACGGTCGCCCTCGATGACGGCGGCTCGCTCGCCGAACGCATGAGCAAGGCATTTCCCTGGATGCTCGCCCTATCTCCCGCGGATCGACGGTCCTGCACACAGGACCTCATCGACGCCGCGCGCGCGTCGTTCTCCACCGACCAGCCGCATCTGGCACTCGCCGAGCTCACATCGTGGAAAGAGACCGCTACGGCAATAGCCGCTGGGCTCGGCAACGCCGATATCCAATGGCTCGACGAGAACGAGACGTAATAGCTGGCCTGCGGAAAGCGCGGTGCTCCCACCGTCCCGGCGCGGCGGGAGACCGCCGGTCTGTGGCCCGTGGATGACGTGCGTTGCAGTAGGGTTTACGCCAGTCTCAGACCCTGAGGAGTACGGCGATGGCGGTCAAGATCCTCACCAGAGTGGGTATCTTCGCCGTCACCCTACTGGTCGCTTCCCTGGTCATCTTCGGGGTCATGAACATCCTGCCCGGCGACCCGGCTCGTACCGCACTTGGACTGAACGCGAACGAGGAATCCGTCGCACAACTACGCGAGGAGTTCGGGCTCAACCGACCGTGGCCCGAGCGGTACCTCGAGTGGCTGACCGGAATGCTGCACGGCGACTTCGGTCGCTCCTGGATCGGCGGATTCGACCTCGGCCCGGAGATCTCCGAGAAACTCAGCCGAACCATCGTTCTCGTGCTGTGCGGCATGGTCATCGCGCTCGTTATCGCTTTACCGCTCGGCACGCTGATGGCGCTGCGGCACGGTAAGCCCACCGGGCTGATCGTGTCGATACTTTCCCAGATCGGTATCGCCATTCCGGCGTTCGCGCTCGGCTTGATCCTGATCAACTCGCTGGCGATCAATCGCGACTGGTTCATCGTCGGCGGATACACCGCGCCCCAGGAAGACTTCGTCAGATTCCTGCGGCAGATAACCCTTCCGGCGGTGTCCCTCGGGCTCGTGCAAGGCGCGGTGCTCAGTCGGTACGTGCGCTCGGCCATGTTGGACGTGCTGCGTACCGATTACATGCGTACCGCCCGCGCCAAGGGCCTCACACCCGGTCGCGCCATCGTGCTGCACGGCCTACGCAACGCGTCGATTCCCGTCGTCACCGTTCTCGGGCTGCAGTTGTCAACTCTGCTGGTCGGAGCTGTCGTCGTGGAGCAGGTCTTCGATATCCCGGGAATCGGCAGGATGCTGCTGTCCGAAGTCGCCGACCGTGACCTGATCGGCGTCCAATCGATCGTGATGGTGCTGGTCGCGCTGACGTTGTTCATCACACTGCTCGTCGAGGTGTTGTACGTCGTCCTCGACCCACGATTGAGGAGCAGGCGATGAGCGTCGCAGCGTTCACGCCATCGCGCACCCGGGGGCGCCGTAACCTGAATCTCTGGGTCGGCGGCGTACTCGTCACGATGGTCGTACTGCTCGGGGTGATCTCGGTGTTCTGGACGCCGTACCCGCCGAATCTCAACGGGGTGGCACCGAAGTACGCACCATTTTCGGGTGAGCACCTGCTCGGCGGCGATATCTATGGTCGCGACGTGCTCAGCAGGTTGATGGTGGGCGCGCGCACCACGCTTCTGGTGGGCGTCGTCGCCGTCGGAATCGCGGCCGTCGTGGGCGTACCGCTCGGCATCTGGGCGGCGATGTCCCGTCGGCGCTTCGTCAGCGAGCTAGTGCTGCGGACGAATGACCTATTGCTGGCATTCCCGGCCTTGCTGCTGGCGATCATGCTGACCACCATCTATGGCGGTAGCACGCTGACCGCGATGGTCGCGATCGGAATCGCGTCCATCCCATCGTTCGCGCGGATCGCCCGCGCGGGCACGATGCAAGTGATGGCCACCGACTACGTACTCGCTGCGCGCGCAGCGGGACACCGCTCATGGGCAATCGCGCGGCGGCACGTACTACGTAACATCGCCAGCCTGATCATCGTGCAGGCCAGCGTGGCGTTCGCGATCGCCGTACTCGCCGAAGCCGGCCTGTCGTACCTCGGTCTGGGCACTCCCACGCCAAACGCGACCTGGGGCACGATGCTGTTCGACTCGCAGCCTGTGCTGTACAAAGCGCTGCAACTCGGGTTGGTGCCGGGGGTGGCGATCGCGGCCGCCGTGGTCGGATTCAATCTGCTCGGCGACGGACTGCGCGACCGGCTCGACGTAACCCTGTCGGAGGCGCGATGAACTCGGTGCTGCAGGTGGCTCACCTGTGCGTGGACGCCGCCAACTTCCGACTGCTGGATGACGTGTCATTCACTATCGGCGCCGGCGAACGCGTCGGATTGATCGGTGAATCCGGCTCCGGTAAGTCATTGACCGCGATGTCGGTGATCGGTCTGCTCGACGGTGCGCTGCGGACTTCGGGGACGATCACTCTGGACGGCCACGAGTTACTCGGCGCCAACGAACGCACCTTGGCGCAACGCCGCGGCAAGGACGTCGCGATGGTGTTCCAGGAACCGATGACCGCGCTGAATCCGACAATGCGCATCGGTAATCAGATCGCCGAAACCATGCTGCTGCACGGTACGGCGCCCTCGAAGAGGGCGGCGCAGACCGAGGCGCGCAGCTTGCTCGAGCAAGTCGGACTGCCGGCTGAATCCTGGCGCAAGTATCCGCACCAACTCTCCGGCGGGCAGCGCCAGCGGGTCGTGGTCGCGATCGCGCTGGCCAACGATCCCATGTTGCTGATCTGCGATGAGCCAACGACGGCGCTGGACGTCACGGTGCAGGAGCAGGTGTTGCGACTGATTCGCGCTGAAGTCGCCGCGCACCAGGCCGCTTTGCTGTTCATCACGCATGATCTGGCGGTGCTGGCGTCGATGTGCCAGCGGGTGCTGGTGATGTACGGCGGGCGGGTCGTCGAAGCCGGCACCGTCCACGATGTGTTCACCAGCCCGCAGCACCCTTACACCGCGGGACTCCTGGCGTCCTCTGACCTGACGCAGGTTGACCAGAACGGCGACCTGCTCACGATCGCCGGGTCGGTCCCGGCCGCTGGCCGCTTCCCCTCCGGATGCGTGTTTCGGAATCGATGCGGCCGAGCCACCGATGCGTGCACCGAGGTGCCGGCGTGGTCGCGCAGACGGTCGGACCGGCCTGATCCCGCCGATCCGGATCGTCCGTCTGATCCGGCTAGTTCGGGTGGTCCGTCTGCGGCGGGCGTCGCGTGCTTCCATCCGCTGAACGCCGAGGAGGTGGAGCGTTGAGCGACTCGATCATCAGCGTCCGTGACCTCACTCGCACCTACCCACTGCCGCGCGAGCGACTGCTCGGCGGACGCCGCTCCTTCACCGCCCTTAATTCGGTATCTTTCGATGTTTCTGCCGGTGATAGGTTCGCGATCGTCGGCGAGTCCGGTTCGGGGAAATCCACTCTGCTTCGCATCATCGCCGGTCTGGACGATGCGACGTCGGGTTCGGTACATATCGATGGCGTCGAAGTCTCGCGTAACAAGGACCTACGACGTACCACCCAGATGGTGTTTCAAGACCCGATGAGTTCGCTCGATCCGCGGATGCGGGTGCGCGATATCGTCGCCGAGCCGCTCATTGCTCAGCGCATCGCGCACACCAGAGATGACATCGACGCACTGCTTAGGGACGTCGGGCTTACGGCCGACTCCGCCGATCGCTACCCACACCAGTTCTCTGGGGGACAGCGACAGCGGATATCGATCGCTCGCGCACTCGCACCAAACCCGCGGATCCTGCTGGCGGACGAACCCGTCTCCGCGTTGGACGTCTCGGTGCGCGCTCAGGTACTCAACGTGATCAGCCGGCTCGTCCGCGAGCGCGCCCTGACCCTGGTGTTCGTCTCGCACGACCTGTCGGTGGTCCAGCACCTGTGCGAGCACGTCGCCGTACTCAAAGATGGTGCAATCGTCGAACTCGGCACGACCCAGCAGGTGTACCAGCACCCGCGAACCGATTACGCGCGCACCTTGGTCGCCGCAGTTCCGACGCTGCAGAAAGCCCTCACCCGCACCCCTGCAGAATCCGAAGGCTGAACGACGACGCTGGATGGACGGCGAGATGGCTGCTGACAACGCAGTCCCACCGGTGAGATAGCCGCGATACAGCGATAACACCGCTCCTGGACTGCGTCTTTCGCGACACATTTCGCGGTCCGAACCACACGTGCACGTGCGTCGACGAATCCAGATGAAAACGCATTCATCCAGATGAGAACCTCATCATTCGGGGCTGTCACAGTGGTTCTCATGACTACTTCACGCAGCGCCATCGTCGTCCCCATCGCCGCCTCGTTGCTGATCGCAATGTCAGCGTGCTCCTCCGAGGTTGACCCTTCCGACGACGGGTCCACCGGCAGTCAGCAGAACTCCGAGGCCACGACTGATGACCAGCAGAGCGCCGGCGACAACGCATCCGCGGGCGATGCCTCCGGCAGCGCGAGCTCGACCGCTGCGGATCAAGGGGCGTCCTCGGATTCCGGCACTCCTGCACCCGCAAGCGGCACGACGAAGGCGGCCCTCACCGCGATCGATAAGGCCGAGGCCGACACCGGCGGCACGGCATTCGAGATCGACGACCAGGACGACGACGGGACCTGGGAGGTTTCCGTACGAACGGGAGACACCGCTGTCGAGGTGAACCTCAGCCCAGACGGAACGCAGGTGCTCAACACCGAGAACGACGATCTGGACGCCGACGACAAGGCCGCACTCGACGCAGCATCCATCACGCTCAGCGACGCGATCGAGCTGGCAATCGAGCACGTCGGTGGCGATCTCGACGACGCCGAGCTCGACAGCGGCGATGATGGCGAAGGGCCGCACTGGGAGGTCAGCGTCGACGCTACCGATCAGGGCGATGTCGAGGTGAAAGTCTCCATCGACGGCGAAATCCTCAAGGTCGACGACTGACGGGCCGCACCACGCGGCCTGGGGATAAGTCGCGATCATCGCTCGTCGCGGTACCGTCGCGGTCGCCGGTGCGGGTCACCGCGTACGACGACCGGGGTGCCCCGCAGATCGCGCGAGGGCCCTGGCATTTCCCGCAGCCATTGGGAAAACCGGGCATTCGATACACAACCGCTCGTAAGCGCGTCGGCGCACCCGCGCCGACGCGCTTCCTGTTTGCACCGATATCGGTCGATGCGCGCCCTGTGGATATCGATGTGGATATATGTAGCGAGGTAACCGCACAGATAGGGTGAGCCGTATTCGGCCCGATCCGGCTAGTTTTCGAAGAAGGCCACCTCGCTAGCAGGATCGGAAGCGCTGATGAATACCGAGGATCACGAATCGCTGCGCGCTCGCGTCGCGGAACTCGAGGATCAGAACGCACAACTGCGCGAATCCGCACTGCGCGACGATCAGCCCGGCCGATCGCGTGGACGGAGCATCATCTCCGCGATCCTGTTGACGTTGAGCGTCATCCTCGTCCCGGTCGCAGTCCTCGGCACTTGGGCCCGCGTGCAACTCGTGGACACCGATCGGTTTGTGTCGACCTTCGGTCCACTGATCGACGAGCCCGAAGTTCAAGACCTCATCACTGAGCAGGTCACCACAGCGATCGAAGGCAATCTTGAGATCGACGAGATGGTGACCTCGGTGGTCGACGCCATCAATGAACTCGGGCTTCCCCCTGCCGCGCAGACAGCATTGGAGACACTCGAAGGCCCGGCGGCACAGGGCATTCGCTCGCTGATCGACACGGCCGTCGAACGTGTCGTTACCTCGGAGGCCTTCGCGAGCGTCTGGAACACAGCGCTACGCGAATCACACTCCCGCGCCATCGCGATCATCCAGGACCAGCCTGGAACCGCAGTCAGTTTGTCCGATGACGGCGCGCTGGCTATCGAGCTCGATGTTGTTATCAGTCAGGTCCGCCAGGAACTCATCGACCGAGGGTTCGGATTCGCCTCCGCAATTCCCCAGGTCCATCGCACCATTCCCCTGGCCCAAGCAGATTCGCTCACCACGGTTCGAGTGGCATACCAGGCAGCAGATTCGGTCGGCTACTGGTTGCCGTGGATCGTGCTCGGACTCGCCGCGGCCGGTATCGCGATCGCGCGGCGGCACATGGCGGCGCTGCTGCGCACCGCGTGCGGTTACCTCATCGCGTTACTTGTGCTGGCTGCAGCGCTCGCCATCGGCAGACAAATCTTCCTCGGTTCCGTAGCGCCGTCCATCATGCCGAGGTCCACCGCCGACGTCGCTTTCAGCCAGGTCACCACGGACCTATATTCGGTGACCGCGGCGCTGATTGTGCTGGCGATTTGTCTCGTGGTCGGAGCCTGGCTCGCCGGCGGATCCAGCAGCGCGCGTACGGCCCGCCGCACCGGCAATCGAGTGTTCGGCGCGGTACGCGCTGCTTCCGAACAGCACGGGCTAAGCACCAAGGGGTTCGGGCGGATTCTGGACTCGTGGCACAACACCATCCTCATCGCCACCGTCGCTATCGCAGTGTTCGTGGTGTTCGTCAACCGACCGGTGTCCACCGGTTCGGTGATCACGGCGCTGATCGTGGTGGCCGTGGTGGCGGTCTTACTTGAGTCACTCCGTCGGCCGCCGAACGAGAATCATCCTCCGAGTGCATCAGCAGTCGATGACGACAAGGTCGGCGCTGAGGCTCAGTCGGTCGGTGTGCCAGCGCCTAGAGCCGTGACCGAGCCGCTGGACTTAGCTAGCGAGACTGAGCCGCCGGCTCGATAGGTGGCCTCGGGTTCAGCGCTCTCGTTCCGCGCTCTCGTTCCGCGCCGAATGTTCAGCGTGTCTGCGTGATTCGATCTCATTCACGGTTGTCGCTCGCGTACGGCAGGATCGGCTCATGAGATTCAGCGATGACGCACGCCGCGCCCGTCTTGCCGTACGCCACGCGGTTCACCCCGAACATCGCCTCGCTGACCCGCTCGCCGTGAACGACGCGCTCGTCGCGTTGCATGCGACCGAACCCGCAACCGTCCACCTCGCCCTAGCCGCCAGGATGCACGAACCTACGGTGAGCGCGGTCGAGGCCGCGCTGTACGACGAGCGCAGCATCATCAAACAACTCGCGATGCGTCGTACGTTGTTCGGCTTCACCCGTGACTTGCTGCCCGCGGTGCTCGGCAGCGCGTCCGCCCGAGTCGCCACACAACAGCATTCGACGCTCGCGAAGGACTTAGAACGTCACGACGTCACGACCGACGGCGCGGCGTGGATCGCGCGGGCCAGCGCGGCAGTCCGCGAACGGCTGGCGCACGGAGACGCGCTGAGCGCGGCGCAGTTACGTACGGAACTGCCCGAACTCCACGGTCGCAGCAAGGTCGGACCTGACGCCAGGAAGTGGGATAAATCGACGCCGTTCGCCCCGCGTCTGCTCACCCTGTTGGGCGCCGAGGGACACATCATGCGTGCGGCGAACACCGGGCATTGGCGCACCTCGCGCACCACGTGGATTGCTACCGAGCACTGGCTCGGCGAGCGACCTGTCCCGCTCGCGGCATCCGACGGCTACGCAGTCCTCGTCGCGCGGTGGCTGGCGACGTTCGGTCCGGGCACCGAGGCCGACATCGTGTGGTGGTTGGGCGCGACGAAAGCCGCCGTGCGCCGAGCACTAGCCGATATCAACGCCGTCGAGGTCTCACTCGATTCAGGGTCTGTCGGCTATGTCCTACCGGACGACGAACCCGGCGAGCCGGTCGGCGAATGGGCGGCGCTGTTGCCCACGCTCGATCCCACCGTGATGGGCTGGAAGGAGCGCGACTTCTACCTCGATTCCGCCTTGGTGCCCTACCTCTTCGATAGCAATGGCAACGGTGGGACGACGGCCTGGCTGGATGGACGGATCGTCGGCTGTTGGGTGCAGGACGACGCGTCGCGGGTGCAGGTTATCCCCGCGCGGGCACTGAGCAAACGGGACGCTGATCGGTTGCAGGTAGAGGCCGACCGGCTCACTGAGTTCCTGGACGGCGTGACGATCGCGAACGTGTACAAGTCGCGGCTGATGAAAGGCGAGCGGCTGCCGTAGGCCGCGCACGCTGTCCGAGCGAGCCGATCATCGACCGACGACGTCGCCGAATCCGTCGACATCGGTCGCGCTGGTTTCGGCAATGTGATTACGCAGGGCCTTCGCGAACCCGGGACCGTCACCGTGGCGCACCTCATCAAGCAGCAGATGATGCTCATCAATGATGTCCGCGCAGCGCGACAACAGTCGCTCCCCGGATCCGAACAGCAAGAATCGATGGCGGTCGACGAGCCTGTCATAGAGCTCCAGCAGTACCCGGTTCTCGCCAACTTCGACAAAACTGCGGTGGAAGGACAGCGTCAGGTCGATGAACTGGGCGACGTCGCCGTCGGCGAAGGCGACGCGTTGCGCCTCGATCGATTCCTCGAGACGGTCCGCCAACTCTGCCCGTCGCGGCGAACTCGCTCGATCGACTGAGGTCGATTCCAGCACGATCCGGGCGTCGGCCAATTCGGCGGCTGCACGCTGCGAGACCCCGCGCACCTGTGCACCGCGCTTGGGATAGACGGCGATCCAGCCTTCGTCTTGCAGTCTGGCCAGCGCCGTACGCACCGGCGTACGACTCATACCGATTTCGCCCGCGAGAGTCGATTCGCCGAGCATGGTTCCCGGCTCGTAGGCGTGCTCGATAATCCGATTGCGGATCACGCGATACGCGCGATCCGACGCGCTCGCATCTGCCATTCACATCCGCCCTCACGTTTAATCGTCAACTACCCTAGTCGGCGTTACTCCACCGCGGCCGGCACCGGCTCTCGACCCGGCCATCGCATCAGTGGCACCGCCCGTACGGCGAAGACCAGAGTGATGGCGAGGACGACGCACGCCATCAAGTTGATCCACAGGAATCCGCCACCTTCCAGTACCGGTCCGGCGAGCGCCGCCATCAACGCTCCGCCCAAGTTCATCGCGGAGTCGGACGCGCCCTGCAACGTGAGTTTTGCATTCGGCGGCGCCGACACGGTCAACAGCGCGGAGCCGCCGATCAGGAACATCGACCACCCCACGCCGAGGAGCATCAGCGCGATCGTCAGCAGCGTCATCGACGACTCTGCGGCCAGCGCGTCCAGGATGCCCAGCAGGATCGACATGACGAAGACGAGTCCACCGCACACGATCACCACACCCGGACCCCACCGGTCGGCGACCCACCCGAACAGCGGCGAGAGCCCGTACATCCCGGCGATGTGCACGCTGATCACGATGCCGATCAGCGCCAGGCTGAACGCTTGATGATCCATGTGTACCGGCGTCATCACCATCACGTTGGTCATCATCATTTGCCCGGTGATGATGGTGACCATCGCAAATAGCGGAACGGGATGGCCGCCGGCGTACCGCAGCGCGTCGCGAAGCCCCAGCCGTTCGACCGCCTGCGCACCCGACGGCGCGGCCGCCATCCCCTTCGTCAGGGTGGACGCCGCGAGGGTTGCCAGCGCGAACGCGCCCATCGAGATCAGATACGGCCCAGCGAGCGGGTTCATCCCGAACGTCTCGCCCAGTTTGGCGCCAGGTTCGGTGAAGTTCGGGCCGAGCACCGAGCCGATCGTGGTAGCCCATACGACGATCGACATCGCGCGTCCCGCGGCCTCCGGCCGCACGGTGTCGACCGCGGCGTACCGCGCTTGCAGCCCGGCCGCCGTACAGGCCCCGCACATCATCATGCCGAGCATCAGCAACGGCAGGAACGCCAGCGCCACGGCCAGCAACACAATGGCCGCCCCGCACAGACCAGTGCCGAATCCTAGGGTGAGCGCCGTACGCCGTCCCTTACGTCCCGCGAGCGCGGCCAGCGGATAGGCGATCAGGCCAGCGCCGAGAATCACGCTCATCTGCGCGAATCCGGCCATGGCGGTCTTTCCGGTGATCTCCTCGGCGAGCAGGCCGCCTACCGCGAATCCGGAAGCGATTCCCGCGCCGGAGAACAGTTGCGCGGTGACCAGCCTGACCTGGTTCGCGGAAACACCCGCCATGAAGCCTCCCACCCTGCGTCGCACACTGGAATACATCTTGGATACAAGACAGCTGAGTGTCAACCGGTCGCGCATCGGCACGGCATAGGTATCGCCACTGATAGCGCCGCGCCAGGGTCGGACCGTTCATTGAGAACGCAGTCTCAGCGACCAGATAGCCGCCATACAGCGACAAGCCACCGCAGACGCTGCGACTTCAGCAGCCTCACGCGTCGATATCGGCATCGGCGCGCTCGCGGCGCTGCGCCCGCGCGAACCACCACCAGATCGCCAGCGCGGCGACGAGCAGCACCGCCACGATGTCGAACACCGGGTTCGACAACACACCGCCGCGCTCCTGCAACCACATCTCGACGTCGGTCGGTACGACTGCCGGAACGCCGACGAATCCATTCGTAATCCAGAACAGCACACCGATCACGATCATCAGCGCGCCACCGATCACCGACGTCGTGTGAAACTCGCGGCCACCCAGAGTGAACGACCGACCGCGCAGCGCACGTCGCCCGCGTTCGCCAAGGCGCTGCCACAAGCCTGCGATAGCCATCAGCGGCACCACCATCCCCGCGCCGTACACGGCCAGCAGCCCACCAGCCAGCGGCATGTTGCCTTGCGCGAGTGCGATCGTCAGGATCGAGCCAAGAATCGGTCCGGCACAGAACCCGGCGACACCACCGACCGCGCCCAGCAGGAGCGTCCGCACGTACCCCGTACCAGTGCGCTGCAACCGCGCCGCTGCGGGCATCAACCGGGACAGATCAAAACCGAGTCCGAATACCTGCATCAGCCCGAGAATCACCAGCACTGCCGACGCAATCGCGATGATCAGCCCGCGTTCGGTCACCAACAGCGTGCCGAGCGCGCCGAGCCCCAGGCCGAGCGGGACCAGGGTGACGGCTAGCCCGAGATAGAACACCGCGCCGTGCGCCAGCAGACTGAGTCGGCCGCCGATCGTTGAGGCAAAGAAGGCCGGCAGCAGCAGCGCGCTACACGGGCTCAATAGCGCGAGCACGCCGCCAAAGAAGGCCGCGAGGAAACCAATCTGCATGTTCAGTCCTGTGCGGCGAGCATCTGGTCAATCGCCGTAATGAACACGTCCGTTGACTGGTTGCCGACGATCGGTTCGCCGCCGAGAATGAACGTCGGCGTCCCCGTCACGCCGAGGCTCAACCCTTCCTGCATGTTCTGCGCGACCTGCTCGACGGTGTCATCGGCATTGAGGTCAGCAACGAACTGCTGCTGATCCAAGCCGACCTCAACCGCCAGCGCGATAAGCGACTCCTCGGATAGATCCGAGGACGGCGCGCCACCGGCGTACAACGCATCGTGATACGCCCAGTACTCATCCTGAATCGCAGCGGCGTACGACGCCCGCGCCGCGCGCTCGGAGTCCTCGCCGAACACATTGACATCCCGCCACTCAAGCCGAAGGTCACCGGCTTCGACGTACGGCATGACCTGCGGAAGCGTATCGGTGCTCCATGTGGCGCAGTAGCCGCACTGGTAGTCCGAGTACACAACGAGGCCGATCGGAGCGTTGACGTCACCGAAACCCAGTAGATCGTCGGGGTCACGGCGTTCGACGTACGAGAGGCCTTGCTGCTGCGGTGGGCTCGCAGTCGACGTCGACGTGCCCGGTGAACTCGAGGCAGTACCGGCGTTCGGTCCGGTTGCCGAATTCGAGGACGTTCCGGCACCCGAAGCGGCACCCGAACTCGGCGAGGCGTCGGTGGACGATTCGTTCCGCATGTTCTGCACGATCACGACGATCAACGCCACGGCGATCGCGAACACGACCAGCGGCACGGACCACATCCGAACCTTGGATCCGCCTCGTTCGGCCACGTCGCTACTCCTCACCGGTCGTCCCTCCACCTTCGCATTCACGGTGTCGGCAGCCGCACACGACCCTGGTCGCCGAAGGGTGGCACGATAGATGGCATGCCTGTCAACATCCCGCATGACCTCCCCGCTCGCGCCACGCTCGAGGCGGAGAACATCTTCGTGATGTCCGATGACCAGGCCAGCCATCAGGACATCCGACCGCTGAAGATCGCGATCCTGAATCTGATGCCGCTGAAGGTGACGACCGAGACCCAATTGATGCGGATGCTTGGCAGCACATCGCTGCAGGTTGAAGTGACGCTGCTGCGGACCTCCAGTCACCAGTCCCGCAATACCCCGAGCGAACACCTCGAAGCCTTCTACCGGACCTTCGAGGACATTGAGGACGAGTACTTCGACGGGCTCGTCATCACCGGTGCCCCGATCGAGAAACTGCCGTTCGAGGACGTCGATTACTGGCCCGAGATGACGAAGATCCTCGACTGGAGCCGCAAGCACGTGTACTCTACGCTACACATCTGTTGGGGGGCGCAGGCGGCGCTCTATCACCAGTACGGCGTGGACAAGTTCGAGTTACCCGGCAAGAACTTCGGCGTGTTCAACCATCGCGTGATCGACCCATCGGCGAAGTTGGTGCGCGGATTCGACGAGGAGTTCGCGGCTCCGCATTCACGGCACACCGACGTCGATGCCGGCGATATCGAGGCGACCGGAAAGATCAACGTGCTCGCGCTGAGCGACGAGGCGGGGGTCTTCTTAGCGGCCACGCCGGACGCGCGGCAAGTGTTTGTGATGGGGCACCCCGAGTACGACCGAGACACGCTCGAGTTGGAGTACCGCCGGGATGTCGATGCCGGCGATCACATCATCATGCCGAAGCATTACTTCCCCAACGACGACCCCGATAAGGAACCGATCATCCGTTGGCGCGGGCATGGTTACCTGCTGTACGGCAACTGGCTGAACTACTGCGTCTATCAGGAGACGCCGTTCGACCCGCGCTCGATGCCGATCGAGGGCTAGTCGAGCGGGCGTCAACCGATATGGCGGGTTGTCGCCCCTGTGTCGTGATTGTCCGGGTGTAACCACCGCATCCGAACGATGAAGGAGTGATCGTGGCCGAGGACCGGCGCCGTACGGCGCAGCAGGAACGCGTTAAGCAGAGCCTGGATGAGGCCGACGGTTTCGTCTCGGCCGGCGACCTGCATCGGCGCATTTTCGCCAAGGGCGAATCCATCGGCCTGGCGACCGTGTATCGACACCTCAATGCGATGGCCGATCGCGAGGAAATCGACGTGATCGCGGTCGATAACGAGCGGTTGTTCCGCGCGTGCGCCCCTGAGGACCATCACCACCATCTGGTGTGCGAACGATGCGGTAAAGCGGTCGACCTACCACCGCCTGAGGAGGCATGGTTCGCCGACGTCGCCGGCCGTCACGGGTTCACGCTCACCCGGCACGTGCTGGAGATCTTCGGCGTCTGCGCCGAATGTGCCGCCGCTAGCCGCTAGCCTCCGTCCGTCCGCTGGATCCTGGCGCCGCGATCGAGTAATCGCGGCGCCAGTATCAATCTGCGCAATGCACCGCCGGACTATGCGGCGCGCCGCTCGGTCTATGCAGTACGACGCTCGCGCTATGCGGTGCGCCGCTCGGTCTAAGCGGAGCGCCGCTCGCGCTCGACCTGCCGTCGGCGCGCACCCCGTCGACGCGCTTGCGAACCAGCAGGTTGAGCGGAGCCGGCGAGCACATCAGCGAGTTGGTTGACGCTGGGGTGCGCGAAGAAGTCCAGCACGGTCACCTCGTACCCCGCGGCGCTCAGCCGGCGCTGCAGCGGAACAACGGTCAACGACGTGACGCCGACATCGAAGAACCTCGCCGCCGGATCCACATCTGCCGTGCGACAGCCAAGTTCGGCAGCGACACTGTCCCGAATCAGCCCGCGTACGTCGGCGGCGTCGTGACGCCTGCGCACCGGTGTCGCTCGTTGCCCCTCGTCGCCGACTGCTGCGCCGACCGCTACTGCTCTCGCCGCGATCGGTGACGCGCCACCGGTCTCGACAGTGAGCTCGACCCTGTTAATGAAGTCGGCGAACATCGCATCCAGAAATCCTGCGGGGAACGCCGCGTCCACGGCGTCCCATCGGAGCACGAGGTCCTCACCGTCTTCGAACGCCTGCACGTCCAACGCGACGTTCGGGGTCTGACTGATCGAATACTCCACCGCACCCCAGCGTTGCAGCAGCCGGCCTGCGTCCCGGCCGACCCCGTCCGCTCCCCGGCTACTGCCGATCCCGCTGGAGAACGAGACAGGGAAGCGGACTTGCCTGCCCGACCCTGCGAGCTCGCGCAGCACGTGATTGCCGTGCACACCATGCGCGCCGACCGCGTGTTCCAAGTCGTCCCAGAGCTGTTCCTGCACCGCACGGGCCCCCGCAACGAACGATCCAGCACCCGGCAACGCGGCGAGCACCGTTGAGGTGTAGTCACCGATGACTCCGGTATGCGCGAGCGGCCTATCGAAGACCGTGACGACAACGGCGTGATCGGCGCCGTCCGTCACTGCTCCGATCGCCTGGCCGAGGGCCGCGAGCACCGCGGCGGTCGGCGTCACCGACAACTCCGCGAGTCGGGCTCTCATGCCCGACCACCACGGCGCGACGAATCGCTGCTCCCGGCGTACGAAACGGGTGTTGGCGGCCGGTAGCACCAGCGGCAGAGCCGGCGGTGGCGGCAACGTCGCCGCGCGATGCGCGAAATGCTGCAGAGCGGCGCGGTGGCGCCGTCCGCCTTTGGCGGCCTGGATATCGGCGACGTAATCGCAGAACTGAACCCGCGGAGCATCGATCGTGCCGCCGCGCACGGCCGCGTACAAGGCGTCCACCAGCACGACGGCGCTGGCCGCATCGCAGAACAGCAGATCGAGGTCGAGGTGGACGCGGCTCGTCCGCTCGTCCAGCGGCGTTATGGCCAGGTGCAGCCACGGTTCGTTCAGCGGGTCGATCACTCGGTGAGAAGCATCATCTCGGATCCGCTGTCGTACGGCGCCCTCGGAATCGAGTCGCCGCACCACCACACGGGCGCGTGGATCGTCGAGGGCAAGCACCCGCTGCCGGGCGTCCGCCGTCGCGCGAGCGCGCAGCATCGGGTGGGCGGCCACCAGTTCATCAACCGCCCGCTGCAGCCGATCGGCCGTGACATCGACCATGTCGACCTCGGTGTAATAGTGCGGAGCGACCGGCGCACCCAACCAGTCGTCCGCGCGACCGAGCAGGTACGACAGTTGCATCTCGGTCAGCGCGAACGGCTGCGGACCAGCGACCTCGATATCGGCAGGCCAACGCCGAGGCGGCACATCGGACCGGGGACCACTCGATCCCGGACTCGCGGCTAATTGGACAGCGACGCCTGCCGCGGGCTCGCTGAGCACCGTGACGTTCCGGCGCTCGCCGGGCACCGTAAGGTCCGGGTCCCCGCCGCGCACCGCGACATCCGGAACCTCACCGGGCACCGCGGCAGGCTCAGCCTCACCGGGCGCCGCGACACGACCGTGCTCCCCTGGCACGGCGGCCTCCGGGGGCCAAGACACACCCGGGGGTGAAGACACCGCCGGGGGCGAAGACAGCGCGGCCGCACCGGACAGCAGCGTCGCACTCGCGCCGGAACCTCGGATGCCCACGCGCGCTTCCGCGGAAACCTCAGCACCGTCAACAATCCAGCGCGTAACCAGGTCGCGACCCTCGACGTCGGCCCACTCCGACAGTCGCTGCAACCATCCGGTGACGCCGGCGAGTGCCGCCGGATCAGGCACGGGCAGCGGAACACGCAGCGTCACCGACCCGTCGGGCATCGGCCCCAGCGCGTCGCGACTGTCTGGAATCGCGGGCGCGGATCGCCGCAAGCGACCACGCGACGCGTCGTTGCTTGCCGTCTGGGTGCCAGTTCCCGATTCCACTTCGGTATCGATCGAATGGGCGGTTCGCAACGCGGCCACTTCGGTGGTCGATCGCGCCTCCTCGGGCGCCGGAGCCGAGTCGCGTTCCCGAGCCCGCTCTGGTTCCCGAGCGGAGTCTGGTTCCCGAGCGGAGTCTGGTTCCCGAGCGGAGTCTGGTTCCCGAGCCGGGTCGAGGTCCGGAGTCGATTCGGCGAGGACGTCGCCGAGCGGCCGCTTACCCAGGAGTGCCCGAACCGCGGGCCGCCACCCCAGGGCGTCCTCTATTGCGTTCGCGAGCCGTACTGCATCGAGTGATGTCGATCCATTTTCGATCATGGGCTGGCGCATCGCGTTGTCGCCCAGGACCTCTGCGACCACCTGCTGAAGTCGGAGGCTAGTGTCCCGATCGCCACTCGCCGGCAGGTCCGAGTCCGCCCGCAACCCGGCCCGATCGTCCGAGGCGGCAGCGGTCACCGAATGTTCTGCCCTCGTCGTGCCAGCTGACCCGCCAGGGAGGCAGTGGGCAACGGACCCGCCGGACGTCCCCTGCGCAGCGGCGAACGGTGCCGGCAGCCCCTGATAATCCACCTTGCCGTTCGCGGTCACCGGCAGCGCCGGGAGCACCAGCAGGCGGCTCGGCACCATGTATCCGGGCAGGAACGACTGGACTTCGGCACGCAACCGGCGGGCCCCTTCGACCGGGTCATCAGGCGCCGCAACCCAGGCGACCAGCCGCGGTCGACCGTCCGGGCCTGGTACCGAGGCTGCGACAGCCTGCCGGACGGCGGCGCAGCGTGCGAGCGCGGCCTCCACTTCGCCAAGCTCAATTCGAAATCCTTGGATCTTTATCTGACGATCGACGCGTCCGAGGAACTCGATGTGCCCGTCCGGTCGCCAACGCCCCACATCGCCCGTGCGATACAGCCGCTCCCCCAACGTGGGGTGCATAACGAACCGTTCGGCGGTTTGTTCCGGATCATCGACGTACCCGGCAGCAACGCCCGCGCCCCCGATGAATAGTTCGCCGGTCTCACCAACGCGCGCGGGACGGTTATCGCACAGAACGTGGAAGGACTGCCCTGGCAGCGCTCGGCCGTACGGGATACTCGCCCAGCCCGGGTCTACCCGATCAACTGGGAACGTGATCGACCAGATCGCGGCCTCGGTCGCGCCTCCGAGGGAGTGGAACTCGACGTCGGGAGCGAGCACCCGCAGCCGATCGGGCAAGGTGACCGGGATCCAGTCGCCCGACAACATCACGATTCGCAGACTCGCCAGTTGCGCCGCTGCTCGCGGGTCATGTTCCGCATGCTCTACGAGCATTTCCAGCAGCGCCGGTGCGGTGTTCCAGATCGTGACCTGATGCTCACTGATCAGTCGCGCCCACGCCGCGGGATCTCGTAGCTCCGGCTCCGCCGGAAGCACCATGGCGCCACCGGCGCCGAGCAGCCCGAACACATCGAAAACGGATAGGTCGAAGGTCAATGCGGACAGCGCGAGCACTCGGTCGTCGGCCGATATCGCATATCGGGTCACGATGTCGTCGATCGTGCATCGCGCCTGCTCGTGGGTCACCGCGACGCCCTTGGGCTCCCCGGTCGAACCTGAGGTGAAGATCGCGTAGGCCAGGTCGTTCGGCGCCGGTTGGGCGTTCCCAGTCGCCACGTGTTCGGCCCGCGACGGCACGGCATCCTGGTCCAGCCGCACTACGGTGTCCAACTCGGTCAGGACGCTCGGTTCGGCGTCCCGACCGAGGACAGCCCATCGCGAAGCGCACCGCCGCTGCACCGACGTGAGGCGATCTTCCGGCCACGTCGGATCAACCGGCACGTACGCGGCCCCCGCCGCACCGACGCCGAGTACCGCGGCGATCTGGGCGAAACCCTTCGGCAACGCCACGATCACCAAGTCGCCCGGGCCCGCTCCGCCCGCACGCAACTGCGCAGCGATCGCCTCGGCGCGGCGGTGTAGGTCAGCGTGGGTGATCGCCCGACCCTCGAAATGGACGGCGTACGCCGGGTCGGGCGCATGGACTCGGGCAGGATCTGCCAGCAGCGACCCGGACTCGAACGGCGAGAGCGTACGCGGCGACGGAAGCATCCCAGCCGGATCCCAACCGAGACCCGCAGCCGACCAGGCATCCGCATCGGCAAGGGTTCGCAGGAGGGTGACGGTCATTCCAAGCAGCCCGTCGACGACGCCTTCACCGAACGCACCCTCGACGGCGTCCATCGTCAGAACCAGGTCGCCGTCCTCTTCCCAGGCGAGGTGGTCCAGCAGCACCTGCGGGGTTTGCGAGACGCCATACACCCGGTCACCGAGCCAGCTATCCTCGCGCTGCGCCCCGTGCCCGATACCGGATGTGAACACGATCGGGTAGCCCGCCGCGGCCGGGTCGTGGCCCGCGAGACGCCGCACGGTGATGCTGCTGATCGATGCATGATCGAGGACCTCAAACAGCCGCCGTCCAACGACTCGGGCGAATTCGGCGAACTGCACATGGTCTTCGGGCTCTGGATAGGCCAGCAAACCCGTCTGTGCGAACTGGCCGACGCAGTCGTCTGCACCGTCGGGTCGGCCGGCCAGGGTAAGCGCGATCGTGCGGGCACCACCGGAACCGAAGCGGTCGACGGCGAGTGCGTAGCAGGACAGGACGGCCGCAGTCGGGGTGATGCCGTGCGCGGCCGCGATGCGCTGGGTGCGGTCCCACGTTGCGGCATCTAGCTGGCGGCGGTGCCGCCGGAATCGGTGCCGACTGGCCACCGCCTGTTGCCCCACGAGTTGCGGCGCGTCCGGCAGTTTCGCTGCCCGCGAAGCCCACCAGTCGCGGTCCTGCTCGAGCGGGAGCAAGCCCGCGGCGTGTTCCACGAACCGCACGCCCGGGGTTGGGAGCGCTGCGTGCGGATCGTCGAACACCTCGCCCCACTGGCGCATCAGAAGCCGCCAACTCGTCAGGTCAACGACGAGAGCATCGAGGCCAACCATCACCCGCACGCACCCATCCGGGAGTAGCAAGACACCGACATAGAACAGCGGCCCATCCTCCACGGTCAGCACTTGGTGGCTGCGGTCGGCGCGCACTGATTGAGCGCGTTGCTCGGCGTCCTCGGCACGACGTAGGTCAAGCACGTCGAGGTCCCAGTTCACGTCTCGACGCACGCGTTGTCGCCCGTCGCGGGTGACCTCGATCCGCAGCGCGTCGTGATGGGCGACCAGCCGGGCCCAAGATCGCTCGATTTCCCGGCAAAAGCGGTCGACATCGTCGGGCGCACTTTCGTACTCGTTGTACCAGTAGGTGGCGACGCCGCCGAGGTCCATATCCGCATCACGCCCGGTCCAGTAGGCCGCCTGCACCTCGGTGAGAGCGCCTACTGGCTGCGGCATCGCCGAATCGGTCGCCACTGCGTGAATAGTTTCAGCTTCGACCACCACACGCACCAGGTCGGCGACGGTGCGCTCGCCGGTGAGGTCAATCAGCGCAACCCTCCGGCCCAGCCGCTGTCCTATGAGGTGCCGCAGACGCAGTGCTTCGCGCGACTGCAGTCCCAGGTCAGCCAGGGTGATCGAGTCTGTCGGCGCGGCTGCGCCGACTGTCTCTCGCGAGCCAAGCACCTCCGCGAGCAAGGCGAGTACGTCGGGTGCGCGAACGTCTTCAGCGGCCAGGGTCATCGAAACCTCCAATTGCGACTGATTATCATTATGCGCATGACGTCGTCCGCTCTCTCACAGCGCCCCGGCACGGCACGCTCGCAACTCCTCACCGGCGTGCGATGCCGACTGCTCTGCGCGATCGGGGTTCACGCGATCGCGACCGTCGCCGGCGTACTTCCGCTTCTGGCGTTGATCGAGCTCGCGCGCGCCGTCGACTCGGGACGCACCGAGGACCTGACTGCGTGGATTGCGCTCGGGATCGGCGCTGCAGTGTCACGCGCACTCGTGTTACCCGTGGCGTTCACCCTCAGTCACCGCGCCGACGCCGATCTACAGCAATCCTTACGTCGCCGGATCACCAATCACCTCAGCAAACTCCCGTTGCGATACTTCGACGACGCGTCCTCAGCCAGCATCAAACGGGTCGCCTCAGACGACGTCGGTGCGTTGCATCACCTCATCGGGCATGCCTTGTTGGACATCACCGCGCTCGCGGTTGCGCCCATCGCGGTCATCATCATCCTGCTGATCACTGCACCCGTACTCGCTCCGGTGGCGTTGATTCCCGTCATAGCGGGCATCTGGCTAAACCGACGGTCCTTGGCACGCATTGGGGCCACGATGCCGACGTACCAGCGGGCGGTCGGTGAGTTGGACGCCGCGTCAACCGAACTGGTCCGCGCGATCGCCTCCGTCCGCCTGTACGGAGGCGAAAACCGTGTGCACTCCCGATTCGATGAGGCGCGCATCGGTTATGCGGGGTTCATCCACCAATGGGCACGAGATCTGACCGGCGCACTTACCCGCAACCACCTCGCGTTCAGCCCGTTGACGTCGATGGCCGTGGTCGCCTCACTCGGCGCCGCATTGTGGGCGTGGGGCATCACCGACTGGGTCTCCGTCGCGGCGGCCGTCCTACTCTCCCCGGCCCTCGGCGCTCCGTTCTTACCGCTCGGGTTCGCGCTCCAGGACGTGATGCGGGGCCGCGCGGCGTTGGCGAGGATTGCCGCTTTCCTGAATCTACCTACGATCCGCAACTCTGCGGTGCTGCCAGCGCCCACGGCCGGCCAGCAAGTCACCATACATATCGAGGATGTCGGCGTCGCGTACGGCGAGCACCAGGCTGTCGCCGGAGTCAGCATGACCCTTCAGCCCGGAACGGTCACCGCGCTCGTGGGGCGCTCAGGATCGGGCAAGTCGACCATCGCGCAGGTCGTCGCGGGCCTCCGGCCGGCATCCTCGGGGCGAGTGCTGCTCGATCGGACCGACTATGTCGATCTCGACGAATCGGACATCGTCGCGCGCGTGGCCTGGGTTCCACCCGATCCCCGTTTGCTGCGAGCTTCCGTCGGCGAGAACATCTCTCTGGCGATGCCGAGCGCTTCGCCAGATCAGATCGAGCGGGCCGCACGCTCGGCACACATCCACGATCGGATCCTCGAGTTGCCCGCCGGCTACGACACCATGCTCGGCGACGGTACCGAACTGTCCGGGGGGCAGGCGCAACGGGTGTGCCTGGCTCGCGCGCTCCTGGCGCAGCGGCCCGTCCTCGTGCTGGACGAGGCGACGTCGGCGCTCGATGGGGATACCCAAAACGACGTGCTTGCCTCTCTAGCTGATGCTCAGTCCGGGCGCACGGTGCTGATCGTTGCCCATCGGCTACGCACCGTGCGCGACGCTGACGAAATCGTCGTACTAGAGCGCGGACAGATCCTCGAGCGAGGAACGCATGACGATTTGCTCGCGGCATCGGGGCACTACTGGCGTCTGTGGAATGAGCAGCAGGCGGTGGTCGCGTGATGACCGCGGCCGGCCGATCGATCCGAACCTCGCAATCTGCCGGCGGGACTCACGATCTGACTGACCTACGCCGCGCGCCGGGGATACGGCGCGCCTTCCTGGTTCTGCTCGCCGCGGCCGTGGCGCAGGGTGTCGGGATCGCCGCCATACTGCCGTTCTTTCACGCAATCGCCGATGAGCGATCCGTCTTACCAGCGCTCGCGGCATTGCTCGGGTTATGGCTTGCCTGGGGCGTTCTGCAAGCGGTCGGAATCGCTCTCGCGCGATCGCACGGTTACGCGCTTGCCGGACCACTGCAGCAACGGATCGGCGCACACGTCTCGCTGGTCCCGCCTGGTTCGCTGAGCGGCCCCGCCGTCGGCACGGTCAGCAGACTCGCCGTCGGAGATGTGATGAACCTGATTACTCGGCCCGCGCACCTACTGGATCCGCTGACCTGCTCGGTCGTTATTCCAGTGACCGCGCTGACCGCGGCTGCGTTCGTCGAACCTGTCCTCGGCCTCTGCGCCCTGGTCTTGTTGCCGCTGGTTCTGGCGGCGCATCGGTGGTGCGGCGCTCGGGTCGAACGCAGCGATAACGAACTACATGAGGCCGCAGCAGAGGCCACCGCCCACCTCATCGAGCTGGCCGAACTGCAGCCGGTACTGCGCTCGGCCGGGCGTGCGGACGATCCACAAGGGCGAGTCGGCCAGGCCTTGGATGAGGTCGACCGACGGACTCGCCGCATGCTGCGCAGTGCGATCCCCGGCCTAGCCGGTTACACCGTCGTCGTGCAGATCATGACCGCCCTGCTCGTCGCACTCATCGGCGTGGCCGCGCTGAACGGGTGGATAGACGCCGCCAGCATTCTGGTACTCGCGGTGTTGGTGGTGCGGACCGGCGAGCAATTACTCCACGCTGGCGAACACGCGGGTGCCAGCCGCTTAGCTGCTGCCGCACAGCGCCGCATCGACGACTTCCTCGCAACACCGAAACTCCCCGAGCCCGCCCGAGAGCCGGTCACCACCCGAACCGCGACGCCACCAGCGGTCGACCGATGCGCAGCGAGGAACGAGACACGCGCAGCGGAGATGCCGCAGGACACTCAAGTCAGCAGCCAACCCACCGACTCACCGACAGCCTCCGGCCCACCACCAGCACCCGACAGGCCGCTACGAACCAACGGCGTCGCGGTGTCGTTGGAGGACGTGTCCGTGGTGTACGCCGACGGCACCGAGGCATTGCGCGATCTCAGCATCGACATCCCGGCCGGGGCGATCGTTGCGTTGGTCGGGGCCTCCGGCGCCGGCAAGAGCACGATCGTGCAGTTGCTAACCCGAATGCTGGATCCAACTTCTGGGGCCGTACGACTCGACGGCGTCGATCTGCGCGACTTGGGTAGCGCCGGCGTCGCGCAACTGGTGGCTCCTGTATTTCAACAGACCTACCTGTTCGACGACACCCTCCGCGCGAATATTGCTCTCGGCCGACCAGGAGCAACCGCCGCTGAGATCCAGGCGGCCGGGCGAGTCGCCGGACTCGACGAGGTCGTTGCGCGGCTACCCAGCGGATGGGACGCCTCGGTCGGTGAAGGCGGCATGTTGCTGTCCTCTGGCGAGCGACAGCGAGTCGCGATCGCGCGTGCGGTACTCAAACGGGCCCCGCTGCTGGTACTCGACGAATTCACCTCCGTACTGGATGCGCGGACCGAAGCCGAGGTCATAGCGGCGCTCGCGGCAGCCGTCGACGGATCAACCGTCGTGATCGTCACCCACAGCCCCGCGGTGATCGCCGCCGCCGACACCGTCATCACCATTACAAGTCCCGATAACGCCACACCCCAACTTTCCACACAGCATTAAGGAGCACATATGTATGACGTCCTCATCGTCGGCGCCGGACCGGCCGGGCTCAACGCCGCGATGGTCCTCGGCCGACAACGTCGCGACGTACTCGTCGTCGACAGCGGTACGCCGCGCAACGCGCCCGCCAAAGAGATGCACATGTTTCTGGGACGCGACGGAACCGACCCTGCCGATCTGCGTGCGGACGGCCGGGCCGAACTTGCGGCGTACCCGAGCGTGCGTATCCAGGAAGGATTCGTGCACACGGCGACCGGAGCGGCAGACGACTTTCGCGCGATCCTCGCCGACGGTTCTGAGGTACACGCGAAGCGCATCCTGCTGGCCTCCGGATTGATTGACCACTTCCCGAATATACCTGGGTTGCGCGAGCGGTTCGGCAGTACCGTCCGGCACTGCCCGTTCTGCCACGGCTGGGAGAGCCGCGATCAGCCGCTCGCCGTGCTCGGCGGTTCAACCACTGCGGCGATGCAGGCCCGCTATATCGCCGATCGGTTTTCCACAGATGTGGTGCTCACAACGAACGGCCCGGTGGACGCCGACGCGAACGTACTCTCTTCCCTCGCCATACATGACATCCGAGTAGACGAGCGGTCGATTGCACGCTTGGACGGTGAAGGCGACCTGCGGATCGTCTACACAGACGGTGATGTGCTCAAGCGCGTCGCGATGTTCGCGTTTCCGTCGACGACGCCGCAAAGCGCTATCGGCGAACAACTCGGCGCGCGGCTGACGCCGGGTGGAAGCGTCATCGTCGATCCGTTCGGCCGCAGTAGCGTTCCCGGACTGAGCGCCGCCGGCGACGCTGCCCAGGCAGAAGTGCTATCCGGTCCACCGTCGTCCGTAATCGCTTCGGCCGGCGCCGGGGCGTCAACCGCGATGTGGCTGGAGCAAGAGCTGTTCCGCAGTTCCCTCAACATCACGCTGCCCGCATAATCTGAGAGGTGCACAGCAATGACCGTTGACCCGAACAATAACGGCGATTCGGGCCAAGACCCGCGGCCCACGACCATCGATTCCGATCTGCCTCGCCGCGTTGGGTCCGCAATCGGTGCGGATGGCGGCGCGCAAGGCCGACGGGTGGACCACCACCATGTTCTGGGCCGAGCGGATCTTTTCGCCGAGAAGCGCAAGGAAGAGGCTGCCGCGGCATTTCGATCGGAGTCTCTGGACGGCGTTTCGTTGATCGGTTCTCGGCGGCACGGCACCGACCGATTCGCCGCGTTCGCGTCCGCCGGCCTCGACATGCTCAACGTCACGTTAGGGGGTGAAACGCTCGATGAGCGAGTGCACCGGCTACAACTGGTGAAAGAGTTGACCGATTCGCTGTGATCGGAGCGACCAACCGGTGGCGCCGATCATAGTGTGACGGTCAGCCCGACGCAGCAGTGGTGCCCAGCGACTGGTAGAACGGATCGTCGTCGGGCTGCGGCTTGAGGCTCAACGAGGATGCCCACAGGTAGGTCAGGGTTTTGTTTGCCTTGTCCACGTCGAATCCGCGTTCTTCACGGATATGCCAGGTGTAGTAACTGTGGGTGGCCATCGCGACCAGGCAGCTGGCGGCAATGTGCGGGTCCAGATCACGCGGAGTGAGACCCTGCTCTTGAAAACGTTCGATAGACCGCCTGATCCGGCCTTCGGCGCGACGGCGGCCGGTGATGCGGTACTCCCTGACCTCGTCGTCGTACGAGGCGGCTTCCTCGTAGAGTTCGAACATACGCAGGTTCGCCAGGTAGGTGTCGTAGAACTGACGGTTACCGCGCTCGATCCGTTGAATGACAGTCAGGTGCGACCAGTCGTCGCCGGATACCCGGAGGTAGATCTGCTCGCTGAAGTCGGCGACGACCGCGCGAAAGATCGCTTGTTTCGACTCGAAATAGGTGTAGAAACTGCCGTGAGATACGTTGGCCTGTTCGGCGATATCCACTACTCGCGCTCTGATGAATCCTTCACGCTCGAAAACGATTCTGGCCGCGTCCAGTAGTCGCCGGCGGGTCCGCACCGCCTTGGCGCTGAGTTCGCGAACGTCGCCGTCAGGGACCGCCGACTGCGGCATGTGGTCGCTCCTAGGTAGCTATTTTCGACGATGCGCAGGTGCACCGCCCATTGATTATCGGTCAGTCGATGCGCGTCGATGCCCGGTGGTCGGTCAACTGGCGGGGGTGCGCTTTTTTCGCGTGCGGGTCGCCGGTGCCGGCCTCGCCAGGGATTGATAGAAGGCGTCGTCCTCCGGCTCCGCGCGCAGTCCGAGGCTCGCCGCCCACAGGTAGGTCATGGTTCGTAACGCAAGCTCGGTGTCATAGCCGCGCTCTTCGCGGATATGCCAGGAGTAGAAGCTGTGTGTCGCCATGGCTGCCAAGCAGCTGGCCGCGATCTCCGCGTCCAGGTCAGCGGGCGTGAGTCCCAGGCTTTGGAACCGCTCGATCGCCTTACGCACGCCGCCTTCGGCGTTCTTGCGTCCGGCGATTCGGTGCTCGCGCACTTCGGTGTCGTACGAGGCAGCTTCCTCGTACAACTCGAACATCCGTCGATTTGCGAGGTACGTCTGGTAGAACTTTCGGTTCCCGGCCTCGACCTGCTGAATCGGCGTCAACTCGTCGGAATGTCTGCCCAGGTCGTACACGTAGAGTTGGGTGAAGTCGGCAACCACCGCGCGGAAAATCTGCTGCTTGGACTCGTAGTACGTGTAGAAGCTGCCGTGGGACACCGACGCCTCCTTGGCGATGTCGACAACCCGGGCTTTCAAGAACCCATCACGCTCGAAGACTTTTCTGGCGGCGTCGAGCAGCCGACGACGCGTTCGGACCGCCTTAGCACTGAGCACGCGGTCGTCGGCGTAAGGGCTGGGCGACTGGGACATCTGATCTTCTCCTTCTGGTGGCGGTGAGACCGCCGCTCTCGAAGCGTGCCGTACTGGTCAATTATCGGCGCGGGCACCCAGCACACGCGCCGGCGACGGTCAGCACGCTGGTTCTGGGGCCCGATACCGGAAAGTGATCCACGACAAGTATTGACACCGACATCAATTTCAGGTGACAGTGACATCGGTTTCAAATTGAGCTGCGAGTCACAGATGGAGTTTGGTGAATGACAGAGATGGTCAGATCGCGCGCCGGCACCGACATCGCGCAAGCGCTCTTCGAGCCGAGTTCGATCGCGATCGTCGGGGCGTCGTCACGACTCGGGTCGGTATCGAGTCGGCCGCTGGAGTTGCTCAAGCAGCACGGGTATCAGGGCGACATCTACCCGGTTAACCCGCGATACGAGACGTTGCACGATCTCCGCTGCTATCCGGACCTCACCACGATCGATCAACCCGTTGATCTGGTGCTCTCACTTGTTCCCGCCGCCGCGACGCTCGACGTGGTGCGCGACGCCGGACGCGTCGGAGCGAGCCTGGTGATCGTGTTCGCTTCAGGCTTTGCCGAAACCGGCGAGGCAGGTGCGGCGATGCAGCAGGCACTGCTCGACGAGGCCCACAAGTCCGGGGTGCGTGTGCTCGGACCGAACTGCCAAGGAAGCATCAATCCCGCCGGTGGTGTGTTCGCGACCTTCACGCCCGCTGCCCAGCGCACCATCACCGGCGGGAGCTCGGTGGCGTACGTCGGGCAGAGCGGCGCGGTCGGCGGGTCTGTGCTGGATATGGCCACCGAACTCGGGCTCTCGCTGGACGCGTGGGCAGCCACCGGCAACCAGGCAGATATCGATCTCGTAGAGGTGGCGCAGTCACTGGTCGACGGGGACCGGATCGCCACGATCCTGCTGTATGCCGAAGGTATTGCCGACGGCACCCGGTTTGTGAATCTGTGCAAATCGGCACAGCAACGCCAGAAACGGCTTGTACTGCTGCGATCGGGAAAATCGGCGGTCGGCAAACGTGCCGCGGCCTCCCACACAGGGGCGATGCTTGGCGACGATGCGGCGCTGATCGCCACGGCCGCACAGTACGGCGTCCTGCTGGTAGATGATGTCGACGAACTCCTTGCGGTCGGCACGATGCTTTCGAAGCACCGGCAGTTGCGCGGTCGCCGAATTGGTGTGATCACCACGTCCGGCGGGGCCGGGATCCTGCTTGCCGACCATTGCGAAGTACACCGGTTGGCGGTGCCTGAGCTGACCGCCGGGACCCAACAGCAGCTTGCCGAACTGGTGCCGGCATTCGGCGCAACCACCAATCCGGTGGATGTCACCGCCCAGATCCTCAACACACCCACCGCCTTCGAGGATTTCGCCGGTGTCTGCCGCACCGTCGCCGACGACCCACACATCGACGGCGTCGCTGTCGTGCTGACCATGGTCACTGGGGATCGCGCGGTGAAGTTGGCGCATGCGTTAGTCGATACCGTAAACGCGGGATTCGGAAAGCCGTTATGGGTCACCTGGCTCGCCAGCCCGAGCCAGACCGCGGACGGTCGCACGATCCTGCGGGATGCGGGAATCCCGGTGTTCGACGCCACGGGAGCACTCGCATTGACTGTGGCGCGAGTAGCCCCCGAGAACGAATCGAACTCGCCGGACGGGGAGGTCTCGCCGAACGAACGGGCGGCGGCCGCGCTCGAGGACCGGATCGCCGGTAGGTCAGCGGTATCGCACCTGCTCGCCGCCCTCGGGATCACCACGCCCGCATCGTTCGAGGTAACCGACGGTGCCGAAGCAGAACGCGCGGTGACGACCCACGGCGGCCGACGGTACGCGTTCAAGACCGCCTCGAAGGAGATCGCACACAAGTCGGAGATCGGCGGTGTGCTGCTCGACGTTGAGCCGGTCGATGCGCGCGACGCCTACGACCGCATCACCCGCGCGGTGGCCGCCCACGGCTACGACGATTCCACCCGGGTACAGATCCAACAGATGGTCCCGCAGGGTGTGGAGTTGCTTATCGGCGCAACTGTCGGCGGGGACGGCTTTCCACCGCTGATCACCGTCGGCAGCGGTGGAACTGCCACCGAGCTCTACCGCGATGTCTCCACCCGCGTGGCTCCGGTATCCGACGAGACCGCACTGCAGATGATCCAGAGCTTGCAGATCTGGCCGCTGCTCGACGGGTTCCGCGGGATGCCGCGACGAGATGTGGCCGCGGCTGCGGCAGCCGTCAGCGCCGTAAGCCGGATGATCGCCGCTTTCCCCGACGAGGCGCTCGAGCTCGAGATCAACCCGCTCGTGGTCGCAGCGTGCGGTGAGGGAGCAATCGCCGTCGACCTGCTGATCCAGACGGCTGGAGGCGCCACCTGATCGGTCTCTATTCGACCTGGCAACGAATCCACCAACTCAGAGGAAACCACATGGGACGCATTGCGCTCGAAAAACAGGACGGCATCGCCGTCATCACCATCGATTCGCCGGAGGTCAAGAACGGCCTGACTCCCGAGATGGGCCGAGAACTCGTCGCTGCCTGTGACGATATCGACGCCGATCCGTCGATCGGCGCGGCGGTCATCAAGGGTGCCGCGGGCACCTTCTGCTCGGGCGCCGATCGGCGACGCTGGACGCCCGGAGTGGACCAGGCCGAAGATGCGACATTCAAGGAATCGGGGTCGGTCTATGCCGGTTTCCGGCGGGTCGGCGACCTGACCGTTCCCACCATTGCGGCAGTACGCGGTGCCGCGGTGGGCGCGGGAATGAACCTGCTGCTCGCCACTGATCTTCGAATCGTCGCGCGCAACGCCCGAATCATGGCCGGCTTCCTGCGTATCAATCTGCATCCGGGCGGTGGATTCTTCACGATCACGCACCGCACCGCAGGACGTGAAGCCACCGCTGCAATGGGGTTGTTCAGCGAGGAGATCGACGGCACCCGCGCCGTCGAGATCGGTCTCGCCTGGGCAGCATTCGACGACGATCAAGTAGAAGCAGAGGCGATGAAGCTCGCTGCGCGACCGGCGCAAGATCCAGAGCTCGCCCGTGAAGCGACGCGCTCGTTCCGGGTCGAGGCCGCGAATCCAGGTATCGGGTGGGATGCGGCGCTGCAGTTCGAACGCGCGACCCAGATGTGGTCGCAGCGCCGCCGAAACAGTTCCTGAGGCCGAGTGCATCGGTCTCTATACGACGAGGGCCCTATAGAAGGAAGAGTTGACATGAATCACCGAAGGACCGGACTCCTTGCGATCTCGCTCGTTGCCTGCCTCGCGCTGGCAACCGGCTGCGGGTCGGACAGCGGAAATACCGGCGGAAGCTCCGAACGAGAGGCAAGCACCAGCGACTGTCCGCCCGTTGACGACGCCAAAGTGGACCCCGAGGGGCATTTCACCTGGATCTACAGTGTCGGCAACACCGGCTTCGATCCGGCAACGATCACGACGAACAACAGCCAGATGTACCTGTACCCGATCTACGACAGCCTGGTACATGTCGACGCGGCTGGCGAACCACAACCGATGCTCGCCAGCGACTGGGAGATCAGCGAGGACGGGCTGTCGCTGGAGATGGACCTGATCTCCGGGTGGACCTATCACGACGGAACGCCCTTCGATGCCGAGTCGGTCAAGGCAAACCTTGATCGTCACCGCGCACAGGGCAGCTGGAACGCCAATGCGCTGTCGGACGTGGCAGAGGTGACCGTGAATGATGCGGCCACCGTGACAATCACGACCCAGAGCGGCGCTGCGCCGCTGGTGCCAATCCTGGCTGGGTCAGCCGGCATGATGATGAGCCCCGCAGTGTTCGACGATCCGAGCCAGGAGCTGAACCCGACCGGTGGCTCGGGTGCATTCACCCTCGCCAGCTACCAGCCCGGCGCATCAGTCCACTACGAAGCGGTGGATAACTACTGGGACCCGGACGCGTTGAAGGTCAAGGAGATGACGTACCTCATCTCCGGGGACGACAATGCACGACTGAACTCGGTGCTCACCGGACAGAGTGACACCACGTTCTTGCGAGCGAGCATGTACGAGGCCGCTCAGGCAGATCCCGCTGCGGTGGTGTGTGAGGCGCCGAGCCTCTCGGCGTACAACTTCACCCTCAACGTCGACAAGGCCGAGTTCGACAAACCCGAGGTCCGCGAGGCCATCGATTACGCTATCGATCGCCAATCGATCGCTGCCGTCACCAACGGCTTCTGTGCTCCCGGTGTCCAGATGTATCCGGACTTCTACTTCGCGGCCTCGGACAACCTGACACCCAGCGACGAGGACTACAACCCGGAGAAGGCCAAGGAACTGCTGGCCTCGGTTGGCCTTGAAGAGGGCTTCAGCTTCTCGCTCGTGGTGATCAACCTCGCGCTGTACCAGCAGATCGCGGAGGTCATTCAGGCGAACCTGGCGGCGGTCGGTATCACGATGGAGATTCTTCCGGTCGACATCTCGAAGCTCGCTGACGACTTCTCGGTCAATCAGTCCGCGGATGCGCAGATGTCCGAACAGAAGGCCGAACAGGACCCGAGCATCCAGGTCGAGTCCTACCTGCTGGAAGGCGGGTTCATGAACCCCGGCGGCTGGTCCAACGACGAGGTCGCGGACCTCGCCGAGCAGGCGCGCACCGGAAAAACCAATGACGAACGAGGTGAGCTCTACGCCGAGCTCTTCGAGAAGGTCGACGAGGTCACCGGGCCGAACATCACCCTGTGCCACCTCACGACACCGTTCGTGCTGAACGACCAGACCATGGGCGTGGAGATCTACGCCGATGCGTCACGTCAGTTCCGAGGCGTGGCAAAAGCCACGTCCTAGTCCGCATGGGTAGCCCTCCGGCAGTGCGCCGGAGAGCTACCTCCGGCCAGGAGGTACCAGATTGCTCAGACTGATCGCCAAACGGGTGCTGACCGCGGTTCCGCTGCTCATCGTTGTCAGCTTCGTCATCTTCTGGCTGATGCAGCAGGCAGGTAACCCCGCCGCACAGCTCGCCGGCAACAATCCGAGTGACGAGGACATAGCCCGAGTGGAGCAAGAGCTCGGGTTCGATCAGCCGTTTTTCATCCGTTACCTCAAGTGGCTGGGTGCCGCGTTCCAGGGCGACTTCGGGACGTCGTACTTCACCGGTGAAAGTGTCACGAACTCGATCGTGTCGCGGCTACCGGTGACGCTCTCACTCGTCGCTGTGGCGCTGGCGCTGGCCATCATCCTCGGCATCACCCTCGGCCTGATCGCCGGACTGAATCCCGGTACCTGGATCGACCGTGCCGCAACGATCCTGGCCAGCGTGGGAGTGGCGTTGCCGTACTTCTGGGTCGGCATGATGCTCGTGCTCGCGTTCTCTATCAATGCGCCCCTTCTACCGGCCACCGGTTACGTGTCGTTCTGGGACAACCCCGTCGGGTGGTTTAGCCACCTGATTCTTCCCGGGCTCGCATTGGCCATCGCGCCGATGGCCGTGGTCGCACGTCAGACGCGCGCGTCGGTAGCCGAGGTAATGACCCAGGACTACATTCGCACAGCGACGGCGAAGGGCTTGACTAAATATCGCGTTGTTGCCAAACACGCGCTGAAGAATGCCGCGGTGCCGGTGGTGACCGCATTCGGCCTGGAAGCCAATCGGTTGATCGGCGGCACTGTAGTCATCGAGCAACTGTTTGTGCTCCCAGGGCTCGGCCGGCTGGCCTACGAGTCGGTGTTCGCTCGTGACTTTCCACAAGTACAGGGCGTTCTGCTGTTCACCGCGATCATGGTGCTCTTGATCAACCTGCTCATAGACGTGTCCTACGCGTACTTCAACCCGAGGATCCGCCAGTCATGACCAACGATCTCACTCACGACAACATCCCGTCGGACCCGAGGCTCACCGTGCAAAGCACCGGCAGTGGGTCTGGTCCGGAACCCGTAGCGGACGCCAATGCGCAACCACAGACAGCGTTCGTGAAGGCTCCGGGTCTCAAGCGATTCCTCCGGCGGTTTTTCAGCAATAAGCTAGGAGTGATCTCGGCATCGCTGCTGCTGATCATCATTCTCGGCTCGGTGTTGGCGCCAGTCATCGCGCCCTACGACCCAGATGCGGTCGATGTTGCCAATCGACTGTCCGGCTCAACATCCGAGCACTGGCTCGGTACGGACGGGCTCGGTCGCGACACTTTGACGCGGTTGCTGTACGCGGGCCGTATCTCGTTGCTCGCGGCGGGCACCGCCGTCGGCATCGCCATCCTGGTCGGGGTTCCGCTCGGGATGCTCGCCGGATACTACGGCGGAAAAGTCGACTGGATCCTTAGTCGGGCAGCGGACGTGCTGATGACTTTCCCGGCAGTCCTGCTGGCCATGGCGATCATCGCCGCCCGCGGCCCGGGTCTTCAGACCGCTATGTACGCGCTGGGGATCGTCTACGCACCAAGGCTGTTCCGGGTCGTCCGCAGCTCAGCACTGGCCGTTCGCGCGGAGACGTACATCGAGGCCAGCGAAAGCATCGGAACGCCGGTTATGCGAATCATTCGCACCCGGATTCTGCCGAACATCCTATCGCCATTGCTGGTTCAGATCTCTCTGCTGCTGGCCGCTGCGCTCTTGGCTGAAGCGTCATTGAGCCTGCTCGGGCTGGGAGTCGTGCCACCGACGCCGAGTTGGGGCAACATGCTCGGCGTCGGATTCCCGGACATTCGCACCGCACCACTGCTGGTGGTCTACCCAGGGGTCGCCATTGCGCTGACCACGATCTCGTTCAATCTCCTCGGTGACGCGCTGCGCGACAGCTTCGGCCGAGAGGTCCGCAAGGGGGACTAGATGACATCAACTACTGAAGAACCGATGATGCAGGACAACAACCCGCCGGTAGCCGACCCGTTACTGCGCTTCGACGAGCTGAGCGTCGACTTTGCGACCGAGTTCGGCTGGGCCAACGTGGTTGATCAGGTCTCGTTCGAGGTGGGACGCAATGAGATCGTCGGGCTCGTCGGCGAGTCGGGGTCAGGAAAGTCGGTGACGAGTCTGTCGATTCTCGGCTTGATCCCGCAGCCGCCCGGACGTATCTCGCACGGGCACATCTGGTACGGGGCTGAGGATCTCACGCAGATTTCCGCGAACCGGATGCGGACCATCCGGGGCAACGAGATCTCGATGATCTTCCAGGAGCCCATGACAAGCCTCAACCCAGCCTTCACTGTGGGCGATCAGATCGCCGAGGCTTACCGGCTGCACCGCAAAGCGAGCCGCCGGGTTGCCATGGACCGTGCGGTCGAGATGCTCGACCTCGTGGGAATCCCCAACCCAGGACGACGAGCTAAGGACTATCCGCACGAGTTCTCCGGCGGCATGCGGCAGCGTGCCATGATTGCCATGGCGCTGGTCTGCGACCCGCAACTGCTCATTGCCGACGAACCGACAACAGCACTCGATGTGACGATTCAAGCGCAGATTCTCGAACTGCTGTTCAAGCTCCGCGAAGAGATCGGCATGGGGATCATCTTCATCACCCACGACCTCGGAGTTGTCGCGGAGATCTGCGACAAGGTCGTCGTGATGTACGCAGGGCAGACAGTCGAGAAGGCCGTCGGTCACGACCTGTTTGTCGAGCCGCGTCACCCCTACACTCATGGCCTGCTCACCTCGATGCCGCAGCTCGGTCCGCGTGACAAGCGACTGGCCTCGATCCCCGGCCGCACGCCCGAACCATGGGCCATGCCCGAGGGGTGCCGTTTCAACCCACGCTGCTCGTTCGCTCAAGAGCAGTGCCGCGACGATGCGCTGGAAATGATCCAGCTCGGTGACTCCCGTTCGACGCGATGTATCCGTTCCCATGAACTCACGCTGGAGGGTGCTAAGTGAACACCGACAACGTGACGACCGAGACCGAGTCGACCAATCCGAACACGCTGATCCGTGTCCAGCACCTGGACGTCACCTTCAGCCGCAAGGAGATCTTCAAGCCAGTTCGGGAGGTGCGAGCGGTCAACGACGTCACCTTCGACATCGAACGTGGCGAAACCTTGGGCTTGGTGGGGGAATCCGGCTCGGGGAAGTCGACCACCGGGCGTGCGCTGCTACGCCTGGTCCCAGTGACTGGTGGCACCGTGGAAGTCGCGGGAGCCGACGTCGCGTCGATGCATGGCAAGGAACTTCGCCGCGCACGGCGGGACATGCAGATGATCTTCCAGGACCCGTACTCCTCGCTGGATCCCTCGGCAACCGTCGGCGCTTCGATCTCCGAACCGATGCGCGTCCACCTGGACATGTCGGCGCAACAGGCCTTCACCCGCACCGTCGAACTGCTGGACCTTGTTGGGCTACGCGCCAGCCACGTCAACCGGTACCCGTACGAGTTCTCCGGCGGACAGCGGCAACGAGTCGCCATCGCTAGGGCGCTGGCGTTGAACCCGAGATTCATCGTCTGCGACGAGGCGGTCTCCGCACTCGACGTGTCCACCCAGAATCAGGTGATCAATCTGTTGGAGGACCTACGCGAAGAGTTGGATCTCACCTACCTGTTCATCGCGCATGACCTCGCGATCGTCCGGCATATCTCGAATCGGGTGGCCGTCATGTACCTGGGGCACATCGTTGAGGTCGGTCCCGCCGAACGGATCTATATGCAGCCTGCGCACCCCTACACCTGGGCCTTGCTGTCAGCGATCCCCGACGCCAGTCCCTACCGGGAGATACGCGAGCGGATCATCCTGCGCGGTGACTTGCCGGATCCCGCCAACCCGCCAACCGGATGCCCATTCCAAACCAGGTGTCCCTATGTGATGGACATCTGCCGCTCGGAGACCCCGCCGATGACCGAGGTGGCTTCCGGTGGAACGGTCGCATGCCACCTACAGTCATCGGGGCCCGAACTGTCCGGCGCGCCGCTCGGCGACCTGACTCCTGCCGCGTTCGCCGAACAAGGATGGTCCGCATGACCGCCGGCGCATTCACCGGCCTGACGGTGGTGGAGTTCGGTCAGTTCGTTGTCGTCCCGTTCTGCGCCCAACTGATGAGCGATTTCGGTGCCCGGGTGATCAAGGTCGAACCCCTCTCAGGAGACAGCTACCGTTCTGGGCACGGACAGCTCGCCGACGGTTTCACACGGCAGTTCCTGATCAAGAACCGCGGCAAGGAATCGATCGCGTTAGATCTGTCAAGCCCGGACGTGCGGGCGGTTGTCCAAGAGTTGATTCGACAAGCGGACGTCGTCCTAGTCAACCTCAGCCCGAGCGCTATCGAACGTCGCGGGCTCGATTACCAAACGCTGCGCGAGATCAACCCTGCCATCATCTATGCCACGGTCAGCGCGTTCGGGCACACTGGGTCCGAGGCGCAGTTGCCCGGCATGGACGTGGTCGTCCAGGCGCGTTCCGGTCTGATGACCACGCTCGGCGCCGAACGTGACGAGGTGCCGCTGCACAGCGAGGCACAGGTCGCCGACTACTCGACGTCGTTGCTGCTGTTCGGCGGAGTAGCTGCAGCGCTCTATGCACGTACCGTGACCGGTTTGGGTCAGAAGGTCGAGACCTCGCTGTTGGCTGGTGCCTTGGCCATCCAGAACAACTCGCTCGGACACGCGCTGCATGAGGACGGTTGGCGTGCGGAGTTTGTTGATGACGTGCTGCCACGGCTGCGTCGCGAGCATGCCGACCGCGACGACATCCTCGCCTACCGCGAGACACATCGTCCGGACCCGATGAACCACACCAAGCACTATCGTGCATTCCGCACCAGCGACGGGTTCGTGGCTGTCGGAGCCGGCAGCCCCGCTTCGAGGCGGCGACTGTCGGCGGTACTAAAGGTTCATGAGTCGCTGGTCGAGAAGGATCCCGACCGGTTCGGGCGATTGCTCGAGCAGCGGATGACCGAACAGCCCTCGGACTACTGGGTAAGCACCCTCCGAGCCGCTGAGGTACCAGTGTCGGCCGTGTACAACGTCGATGAAATGTTTTTCGATGAACATGTCCTCGGCGAAGGACTGATCCGCGACTATCCGCATGACGAAGCTGGAAGCTACCGGGCATTCGGGCAGCCCATTCGACTGAGCGAAACCCCGATGTCCGCGGGGCCGCCTGCCCCCGGCCTGGCGGAGCACACGGTGGCGATCCTGCAGGAACTGGGATTCGCCGACGACGACATCGACCGCCTCACCAAAAACGGAACGGTACGAGCAGGTCAGAACCGCACTATAGGAGGAAAGCCGTGAGATTCATACCTACCGGACTGTCGGCGCAGGAACTCCAGCTCCAGCGTGAGGTCCGAGAGTTTGTCAAGGATGCACTCCCGGCGGGATACCGCCCCGGCCTCGGCATGGGCGCATCGCGCAGCCCAGAATTTTCCAAAAAACTCGCCGAACGCGGTTGGGTGGGCATGGCGATTCCCAAGCAGTACGGTGGCCACGCCCGCACCGCAGTGGATCGGTTCATCGTTACCGAGGAACTGCTCTCGGCGGGAGCACCGCTGGGCGCGCACTTCGTTGCCGACCGGCAGACTGCACCGGCGATCATCAAGTTCGGCACTGATTGGCAACGAGAGTTCTTCATCCCGAAGATCGTCGCCGGCGAGTGCTGGTTCTCCCTGGGAATGAGCGAGCCCGACGCCGGGTCGGACCTGTCCTCGGTGCGTTCGGCAGCTACTCGCGTCGAAGGCGGCTGGCTGCTGAACGGCACCAAGATCTGGACCAGTGGCGCGCATCGCAACCACTACTTCGCAGTGCTGTGCCGGACCTCCCCATCAGAGGACAAGCACCAGGGACTGAGCCAACTGATCGTCAATCTACGCGGCGACGGAGTCGAGGTGCGCCCGATCCCGTTCCTGAACGGCGCGCACGAGTTCAACGAGGTCCATATGACCGACGTCTTCGTCCCGGACGAGATGATGCTCGGCGCCGAGGGATCAGGATGGCAGCAGGTGACCTCCGAGCTCGCATACGAGCGTTCTGGACCTGATCGTTTCCTGAGCACCTTCGGGCTGGTCAAATACCTAATCGCCGAACGCGCCACCGGTGGGCTGACCCCGGAGCAGGAACGCGCAGTCGGACAACTCGTCGCGCGGTTCTGGACTATCCGGCAGATGTCGCTGTCGGTCGCCCGCACGATCGACGACGGTGGCGCGCCCGCGGTTGAGGCGTCGCTGGTCAAAGACATCGGGACGCGATTCGAACAGCGAGTGATAGACGTGATCCGCGATGTGGTGGAAGTCCAGCTCGATCTGGACAGCAACTCGACCTTTGAGCAACTGTTGGCAGAATCCGTGCTGACCGGTCCCTCCTTCACGCTTCGGGGCGGAACAACCGAAGTACTCCGCTCCATCGTCTCGAAAGGCCTGCGGAATGTCTGACAACACGACTGAGATCAGGGCAGCCCTCCGCGCGATCCTGGCTGACCACTCGTCGGCCGACGCGGTGCTCGCCGCCGAGCCCGAGGGCTGGAACGAGCCGTTGTGGCGGGTTCTGGACGATGGCGGGTTCGCCACGATTGCTGTCGACGAGACGATCGGCGGTTCAGGTGGATCACTCGCCGACGCGTGCGCGGTACTCCACGAACTCGGCAGGTCTGCCGCGTCGATTCCGTTTGCCGAGCACGCGCTCCTCGCCGGATGGCTACTATCCCAGGGCGGCTGGGATCTACCAGGCGGGGTACTGACGGTAATCGATGACACTTCTGGGCTACAGATTGAAGCGGCCGGCGCGGGCTTCACCCTCTCAGGCACCGCGAACCACGTCGCCTGGGCAGGCGCGAGTACTCAAATCCTCCTTGCCGCGGTCGTCGACGGGACGCCGACTGCGTTGCTGCTGTCGACGAAGGACGTACAGGTCGGTGGCGGCGCGAATCTCGCGGAGGAACAGCGCCGGTCCGTCGCCGTTGATTCGATCACCGTGCCCGCTGAGCGGACGTGGGAGCTTCCTGCGGATGCAGTTGAACAGTTGCGGTTGCGCGGCGCGCTGAGTCGGGCAGCGCTGATAGCCGGTGCACTGGAACGAGTCAGTGAGCTGACCGTGCGATACACCTCGGAACGCGAACAGTTCGGTCGACCGATCGGCCGCTTCCAGGCAGTACAACGTCATGTAGTCCGACTTACGGAGATGGCCCAGCAGGCAGCGATGGCAACCACGGTCGCGGCGCTCAACGGCAGCGACGCCGTCGACTTCTTCGATGTGGCATCGGCGAAGATCGTCGCGGGAGAATGTGCGAGCGGGGGAGCGGCGGCAGCGCACCAGGCGCACGGCGCGATAGGGATGACCAAGGAGTACGAACTCGGCCAACTCTCGCGACGGTTGTGGTCCTGGCGCGACGAGTACGGCCACGAAAGTGCTTGGGCTCGCGAACTCGGTCATCGGCTTGCCGAGGCCGGCGCAGATGAGTTGTGGCCCCGTATCGCTGCCGGACTTCTCGCCGCGGGACCGCAGGCATGACCGCGGGTCTACGCATCGAGATCACCGACCGCATCGCCGTGGTCACCCTCAATCGCCCTGAGCGGCTCAATGCACTCGGACGTGCCACGCAGGACGGACTCATCGAGGCGTTCCGTGAATTCAGTGTCAGCGACGACGTGTGGGCTGTGGTGCTCACCGGCGCCGGCGAGCGGGCATTCAGCGCCGGTGTGGACCTGAAAGAGGCCAACGATGCGGATGCCAACGGACAGCGGTTCTCCGGAACGCCGTACGCCGACCTCAAGCTGAACGTCTTCGAGACCATCCTGGAATGCCGCCGACCCGTGATTGCCGCGCTGAACGGGGTGGCGGTCGGCGGTGGGCTCGAGGTCGCGCTGGCCTGTGATATCCGGCTCGCTGCGGACACCGCCCGCCTCGGACTGCCCGAAGCAAAGCGCGGTATGGGGTGCAACTTCGGATCTCAGATGCTTCCGCGGTTGATACCGCGAGGCCTCGCTTATCAGCTCCTCTACACCGGCGACATGATCGACGCGTCAACGGCCCGCGAGTGGGGACTGGTCAACGCGATACATCCGCAGGGAGACCTTCTCGAACAAGCGGTCGCCCTCGGGAGGTCCATCGCGGCGAATGCGCCACTGACTGTGCGGCGGTACAAGGAAGCGATCACCAAAGGTTCTGAACTCCCGATCGCCGCGGCATTGCGGCTCGGGGTGGGGCCGAACCCTTACGCGAGTGAGGATCGCATCGAGGGTGTCGCGGCATTTGTCGAGAAGCGGACGCCCCAGTGGAAGGCCCGCTGAGCGCGATAGAGCACCACGCGCGGCGCCGACCGACAATCGACGCGATCGCGGCCGCGTCCGCCGCCGTTCTTCCGCTGTACCTGACCGCAGGGTTGGCTGTCCAGATCGGACGCGACCTCGAGCTGTCAACCGGCCAACTCGGAATTGCCTCGACCGCCTTCTTCGGCGCGCAGGCCGTGATGTCGCCGTTTGTCGGCGCACTCGTCGCACGGTTCGGGGCTGTACGGTCGATGCGGCTCAGCATGCTGCTGGCAGCTGCGGTGGCCGTCGCGATCGGGGTCGCGGCAGATGGCCTGTTGTTGCTGCTGCTCGCCTTGGTGCTCGGCGGTGCCAATAATGCGTTGGCGAAACCAGCGACCAATCAGTTCATTGCTGATGCAATCCCTGCCGGCAGCCAAGGTGCGGCATTCGGTCTGAAGCAATCCGCAATTCCGGTCGCCTCGCTGCTCGCCGGCCTAGCCGTGCCATTGCTCGGACTAACGCTCGGCTGGCGTTGGGCCTTTATCGTGTTCGCGTTATTGCTGCTCGGGCTCTCGCTTCGAGAGCCCGGTGGTCCGCGTCGCGCGCCGCGTGCGCTCCCCGACCGCCCAGTCGACGGTTCGATCTCACGCAGTTCATTGCTCATGCTCACGATTTCGTCAGGTATCGCATCCGCCTGTGGCACATCCTTCGGTGTGTACCTGGTTTCGGGCGCGGTCGCTACCGGATGGTCCGAGGGGGCCGCCGGCATCCTCTTCGCCGCGGCCAGCCTCTGCGGCATCATCGCCCGCGCGCTGGCCGGCTGGCTGGCCGACCGACGCACCGGGCGACACGTCGCCACCGTGGCTGCGATGATGATTGCCGGCGCAGGCGGCGCTTTACTGCTCGCGATCGGAAGTCGTCCGACGTACCTGCTCGGTGCACTGGTTGCGTATTCCCTCGGCTGGGGCTGGCCGGGTCTGTTCATCTTCGCGGTGGTGCGGCTCAACCCGGCGCGACCGGCCGGTGCGACGGCGTTTGTGCAAGCCGGTACGGCGGTCGGCGCGGTCGCCGGACCGGCGCTGTTCGGGCTCTGGGTGATCGCTCACTCGTTCGAGACCGCTTGGCTAGGTGTCGGCATCGCGCTGATTTGCGCGGGGTTGGTGAGCCTGCTCGCGCGCCGGCGCATCGCCCGAGAAAAAGCCGCGCAAGGTGGGTGCGATCGCAGCGACGCGACCGAGCGTGGCAGTTAAGGAAGCGCTTCACAGCTCGTATGTCGGCAGGGACCCCTCGATGTTCGCTATGCAACCCACTCTGCTGTGGACAGCCCGAGCCTTAGGAAACTACCAGCGCATCACGGCGCAGGAGACGCTCAGCCCAGCGCCAAGCCCAATCAGCGCGACGATCTTCCCTGGTTGCATCCGTCCACCGGCCTCCAACCAGTCCAGCGCAATGAGTTGATCGGCACCACCCAGATGCCCGGTCGTCAGTCCGAGTGCGCAACTCGTGCGGTCCGCGTCGATTCCTAGCGGTGCGAGATAGCCGTGCTGCATCGCGTTTGCGCCGACGAAAGGTAGTGCCCAGAAGTCGGCATCTGCTCTATCAAGGTTCGCCTCCGCCAGCGCGGCGTCGATGGTGTCGGTTAACAGTCGCGTGTGACTCTCGATGATCGTCGCGACACTCAGGTCTCCTGCCGAGCGATGGATCGCCTCGTGTAGCCGATCCTGTATTCGCGCGGGCAAGGCGGGACGGGCCGCGGCGAAATCGATCTCAGGTGCGCCCCGCTGTGCGGCCTCCAGACTGACGTCGGCACCCGATCGTACGCACACAATCCGGTGGCCGGGGCCTTGACGCGAGAGCACCACCGCGCCGGCTCCGTCGCCGAGCGTGACACCTGAGTCGAACGCCCACCGATCGACAACAGCGTCGTCCACAGCATCACCCGCAGCCACCAGCACACTGTCGAGCTCCGGTTCGCTCGCGAGCCACCGAGCGGCCGCGCCTACTGCTGCGGCCCCACCGGCACACATCGCCGACAGATGCTCGACAAATGCGACCCGTTCGTGACCAGTGATCTCACCGGCAATCCATGCCGCGGGCGACCAGACTGGCGGACCGGTCGGCGAGAATGACGCGAAGACGTGGCCGACTCGTCGATCGCTGCGTCGCCCGCCATGGCGCGCCCACGCCAGCCGCGCAGCGCGGCGCGCGAGAGCGACACCAGGCACGCCGGCGATTGAGACCGTGTGTAGTCGCTGCTTGTACCGGGCGTCCGCACTCATCTGGTGAGCAGTTTCTTCTGCTGTGTAAGTCGTCCCCAGCGCCCTCGCGCTCGAGGTCACCCACAGGTCATCGGTGCGCAATCCGTCCCCTTTCCATAGGAGATGGTGGTTCTGTGATCGCCGCTTTCGTGGGGTCGCGCAGCAATGTGGCATCCTTTGCATATTCCAGAACTCGTCGCTCATTCACGTGCAGCGTTCGGTCCGCCAATGCGGCGAGTTCCTCGTCGTGGGTCACCAGCAGCACCGCACCTCCACCGGCCCGAAACCTGCCGAGTACCGCCAGTACCTTTCCGACACTCTCGCGGTCCAGCGCGGAGGTCGGCTCATCGAGCAGCAACACTCGCGGTCGCGCGCTCAGGGCACGGGCCAGCACAGCGCGCTGTCGCTGCCCGCCCGAACACTCGCCGGGACGGCGCCGACCCGTCCTCTCATCGACGCCGAGTTCTCGTAGCAGCGAGTCGGCCGCGCTCAGCGATTCGCTCATCGTTCGGTTACGCAGCGTCCGTAACGGCCTGGCGATCTGATTCCGCAGCCGGATCGAGGGGTTCAACTCCAGTCGGCTGTCCTGCCCTGCCCGCTGCACTGCGCGCCACTGCTCCCGGTCGCGCTCCGCAGCATCATCGAACGAGGTAGCACTCGGCAGCTCTGCGACACTATCGCCGGTGACGAGTTCCACGGTGCCTTTGGTCAGTGGATGCAGCCCAGCGAGTGCCCGCAGCAATGTGCTCTTGCCACAGCCACTGGGCCCGACTATTGCGACGATCTCTCCGGCAGATAAGGACAGCTGCACATCATTCAGGAGGGCGCGTTTCTGCGGCGTGCACAAACGGATGCTGCGCGTGCGCAACACCTCATCACCTTCACCGTCGTACGGTGCCATTTCGAGGTCACCTTCCGGGGCCGCAAGGTCCACTCGGCGGACCGGTAGTCCTACCAGCAGCGCGTCGTCGTGGGTCACCACAATCGAGATATGGCCGTGATCGCGACGCGCGCGTAGGAGCTCTGCAACTCGTGTCCGGTTGGTTGCATCAAGCCCAGCAGTGGGCTCATCGAGCAGCAGCAAGTGCGGCTCGCCCATCAGTGCGCGAGCTATGGCAACCCGCGCCGCCTCTCCGCCGGACAGTTCTCCAGCTCGCTGGCCAAGCACCCGTTCTGACAATCCGAGTGCCGCGACGGCCTCGACGAGCCTGTGGCGCCGCACGCGGCGTCGCGAAAGCCCGTCACGCAGCACAGCGTCGACCCGCTGGCGCGGATCAAGGGTGGAAGCCGGATCCTGCGGCACAAAAGCAATCGGCCCGTCGAGCGGCCTCAGTCCACCCACGGTGGCGAGCCCGGGCGCCGGACGGCCGGCAAGCACCTCTAGGAGAGTCGTCTTTCCGCTTCCGGACGGCCCGCGCACCACCACCAATTCACCAGGCTCGATCTCCAGATCGACGGCGTTCAGCACAATCTGGCCATGGCGATCTCGCACAGTCAGTCCCGCACTGGAGGCATTCGTCGCAGCACGACGCCGCACCGCACCGCGTGTGATCGGCGGAGCCAGAAGTTCCGAGATCCGGTCGACACCAATCGCCACGGCGATACCGAGCAGAGCTAACGCGCAGGCAGGTCCTGCTACAGACCACGGGTTGAGCGCGACTCCCTTCAGATTTGCCATCACCATTGAACTCCAGATGAGCGCATCGCCGCCGCGAATGACCTGGATCGCAACGACGAGCTGCATCGCGGCAATTACTCGGTTTCCAAGATCCGTAATCACGGTTGCCCCGATCGCCGGCAGGACTTCGCGCACCAGCACCGACCGCTGTCGTTCCCCGCGCGTGATGGCCGCCTCGACGTGTCCAGCGCGTGACAGCGACGCCAGCGTCATCGCGACCGTTCGGGCAGATGCGGGAACGCCGAGCAGCAGCATGGCGACGCCGACAGCTATCCATACGTCGACGAACACCGCCAGCAGCAAGACGATCACGACACCCGGAATCGCAAGCACCAATCCGGTAGCGTTTCGCAGGACCGCGGCGCCCAACCGGTGGCGCCAGGTCAGCAGAGCGGCTACCGCGCCGAGGACCCCCGCAAGCACTCCAATGATCAAGGATCCCGCCAGTAGTTCCGCGCCGCCAGCGAGTAGTCGATTCAGCACGTCACGCCCGAGCGAGTCAAGACCCAATGGGCTTCCATCGTCGGGCGCAGACCACGGGCGACCAACGGTCTCGGTGACGCTTGACGCCCGCGCGCTCGCCACTAACGGGCCAATCGCGACCGCGAGTAAGAAAAACCCGACCATCGCTAACAGGCCGTACCGGCGCACCATCCTCATCGCCGCACCTCAAGGCGACGGCGCAATGCGTCCGCACACGCCAAGCCGGTGGCGACGACCGCAGAGACCAGAACCGTGACAGCTTGAATGACCGGAATGTCTCGGATGGCAACGGCCTGTGAAAGCAGGTCGCCAACACCCGGCAGCGCGACGATCTGCTCAACCACAACCGAACCGGCGAGGATCGCCCCTGCCAGCACAGCCGCGTTCTGCACGATCAGCGGTAGGAGTACGGGAAGGACATGCCGCGCCGCGACCGAAGATGCCGATCGCCCGCGTAGCCGCGCTTCGGCGACATATCGGCGGCCCGCGACGTCCTCGGCGGGTCCACGCAGAGCTCGTAACAGCCATGCGGTCGCTGGCAAAGTGAGCGCGGCAATCGGCAGGATCAACAGGCTCGGATCGTCCAGAACAGAGTCGCCGGGGCGGATCAGCGATACCGGTGGCAGCCAGTCGAGCCACGTCGCCAGTAAAAGCACCAAACCGGTGGCAACGATCGCCTCCGGCACGCCACTTAAGCCACCAGCGACCACCTGCACCCATCGAGTACGTCGTGAGCCGTCAACAGCCACGATGAGCGCCAGCGCGGTACCGACGGATACGGTCAACAACCACGCCGGGATGACCACGGCCGCAGATACCGCGATCCGTTCACCGAGCATCACGCTGACCTGGTCACCGTTCATCAATGAGACGCCAAAGTCGCCCCGAGCCGCGGCGTAGAGCCAATCCGCGGTCTGGGTGAGGACGCCAGCGTCGAGCCCGAGATCGGTGCGAAGCCGTTCGATCCGAGCCGCGTCCGCGCCGGGTCCGGCGACGATCGTTGCGGCGTCCGCTGGCATTAGCCCGATCAGGATGTGCATCAGCAGCGCGGCGAGAACGACAACGCCCGCTACCCAACAAGCAGTACGGACTAGGCTCATTCCCGCGCCGACGACGCGCCGCCGCGACGACCGGCTGGACGTCGCGGCGGTAACTATCGACATGTCGAATCTGTGGGCGCGTCGACCGTCACTTCGATCGACGCCAACGGCGCTAGGCGAGGATGCGAGCCAGTCACGATACGGCGAGCTCCGTGAGGTTCATCCGATCCAGTCCGCCGTTCTCAGCCAGTCCGGACACATCACTGGAGGCAATGGTGATGCCGTCGCCATGGCCCCACGCGACGATGCCCCCCTCGGTTGCCATCTCGGTCTGCATCTCGCCAAGCAGTGCGTACCGTTTGTCGGTGTCGGTGGTCGCCATCGCCTCGTCAAACTTCGCATCGAACTCAGGGTGCAGCCATTGTGTCTCGTTGAAGGCTGAGGTCGTCAGCGCGGTTTGGCGTACCCAGACCGGATAGGGCATATCGGAGTAGTAGCCGACGCTGAACGCAACCTGTCCGTAGATCTCCATCCAGTAGGTTTCGGCAGGTTCATTCGACACCGTGACGTCAATCCCGGCCTCGCCGAGCTGCTCGGTAACCAGGGTGGCGGTCGGCTCCATAGCCGGATATGCCGCCGAGGTATACAGCGTAACCTCAATGCCATCGGGGTAACCCGCCTCGCTGAGCGCCTGCTTTGCGGCGTCGAGGTCCCGCTCGGGGGCCTGCAGATCCGGTGCTGACGGATCGTTCGGGTGTGGCAGATCGGCACCGACCTCGCCATAACCGAGATATACCGCATCGACGAGTGCCTCACGGTCCACCGCCAGCTTCACAGCTTCGCGGACGCCCGGTTCGTCGAACGGCGCCTTGTCCAGGCGCATCAGCAGCGGGGTCGTGGATGCGGCGGGTTGAGTGACCACCTGGAGATCCTCGTTGCCGGCCGCCGCCTCGGCCGCCACCGGTTCAGCACCGATCGCGATATCGATCTGTCCCGCTGTCACTGCGTCGTTCATCGCCGTGGCGCTACTAAAGGAACGGATCTCGATTTCAGCGGAAGCGGGCTCGCCGCCCCACCAGCCTCCATTGGCGACGAGCGTTGCGGCCGTGTCGTTGTGCTCCGTGATCACGAACGGCCCTGACCCGACCGGCTCGTCGAATGATTCGGTGCCCTCCGGGACGATGAACGACGTACCGGCCAAGGTCTGCAGGAGTTCGGCGTCGGGGGTCGCGGTATGCAGCACCACCGTGTGGTCGTCCGGTGCCGAGGACGCGCTCATGTCGACCGTGCCGAGCCTCGCACCGTTCTGGTCGGCGAGGTCGTCGATCCGTCCGAGCGAGTACATCACGTCGGCCGACGTAACCGGATCGCCATTGCTGAAGGAAACCCCTTGTCTGAGGGTGAACGTCCACACATCGGCAGCGTCGTTCACCTGCCAGGATTCCGCCAATCCGGGGGCCGGGTCGCCATTGCCGTCCACACCGACCAGCGGATCGTAGATCGCGGCGAATCGGAGCCAATCGGATTCGTTGAACAGCGAGCCGTGCGGATCGCTGACCGACGGCATTGCGCCGACCGCTCCGGCGCGCATCACCTGCTGGTCCCCAGCGCTTCGTGATTCGGTGTCTGCCCCGCTAGCCGAGCAGGACGCCGCGAGCGCGATTGCGAGAACCGCAGCCAGTGCACGTAGCGGTCGCGAGCGCCCCCAGCGGGACACGTTCGTCTTCTTCATTGAGTGCCTTTCAGTGGTGTTGAAGATTGTGCGCGAGTGGAACCACCGCGCAGTACGCGATCAAGTTCGGCAGCGACGACGCGGGCACCGTCATCGCGGATGACCGAATAGTGGTGCCCCGGGGCAGTCCGCACCGTCAGTTCCCCGTCGACGTACGGACGCCAGCCGAGAGCGTCGTCGTCCAATGCGTCGTCCACGCCCATACCGAGGCGCCCGTTGTATGGCGCTCGATCGGCGGCCCGAACCAGCAGCACGGGCACGGTCTCGTCGAGTCGGGTGGCGAGGTGGTCAGCCAGGCCGCGTAGGTGTCGGTCGAACACTACGAATCGCGCCTCGGCCGCCTCCATACCAACGAAGGCGCCGAGCTCGATCAGTTCGGACTGCAGCCCCTCCACATCAGGTGCCGAGGCACGTACGCCGAGGTAGGCCTGGATCGACCGCAGGAAGCGCATCCGCTGCGCGCTTGTCGTCGCGTCAGCATCCAATCCTTCGATCGCGACGATCCGCTCCGGGCAGGTCGAATCGATCATGATGAGCTGCGCGACGTCGCGCCCGATTCGACGCAGTTCAACAGCAACAGCATGCGCGAGGGCGCCTCCCATCGACCATCCGCCGACCGTGATGGCACCGTTCGGTTGTGTATCAGCGATAGTTGCCGCGTACCGCCGTACAACCTCGTCGAGATCCTGTGGCCAGCGGTGTCCATTCAGTCCGGGGTCGGCGATCGCGAGCACCGGGCGATCAAGACCTGTCAAGCGGAGGATGGATAGGTAGCACGAGACGTCGCCGCCGGACGGATGGATGAGGAAGAGAGGATCACCAGAACCGCTTGAGAGGTGTACGACGGAATCCTCCGGGACGCGGCCTAGCACCCGTTGATTCACACTTATATCTGACGTCTGTCGCTCATCGCCGCTGCGCAGCAGTTCCGTTAAACGTCGCGGCGTGGGCTCAGTCAGCAGTTGGCTGGGCTGCACCTCAATGTCGGCGTGAGCACGCAGTGCACGCACGAGGAGCAGTGAATCCCCGCCCAGTTCGAAGAAATCGTCGTCCGGACCGACCACACATCCTAAGAGCGTCGACCATTGGTCACATACTTCGCTGAGGAGTTCGTCTTGCTCGCTCCTGCGAGCTATGGCGCCGAAACCCGACGACCTGCTCGCACCAGTTTCGGTCCATCCTCGCCCCGCAGCCAAGTCGCGGAGAGTGGCCATGGTGTTGGCGATCAGTTCACTGGCGAGGTGCGGTTCGTACATACCCTCGCGCAATGCGATGTCGGCGATGAGTTCACCGCCTAGGGCGAACGCGCGAAACTCGCCGTGAATATGCGGCGTCGACACACGCTGGCTCAACGCTCCCGCATCGGCGAAGCCAAGCGCACCCGAGGATCGCTCCAGGTCGGGATCGTTGTTCATTCCGAGCGTGGATTGAACGACGAAGGGTGCGATAGGCCGTGAGCGCTCGGCGCCCTGGGACAGTTCGCGGCCAACCTCAATGGCGCTCACGCTCAAGTGCGCACCGATATCGGCCAGGGTGGCGCCGAGAGCTTTCGCCTGGTCGCGCAGATCGCCGCTGCCGCGTAGGTCTACGGGCACGAGCGCGGTGGTCGATAACGGTCCGACCAGCTCCAGCACGTCCGGGTGCAGTGCTTCGCGACGCGAATGCAGCGTGGTGAGCAGCATCTGATCTTGGCCGGTGTGCGTGCGCAAGGCGCGCGCTAGTGCGATCATCGTGACGGCGCTGAGTGTCAGCCCACGAGCGCGAGCCTGGTCGGCTAGGGCACGATGTAGGTGCGCGTCTAGTCGAGCCTCCCGTCGAATCATGGCGGGTGACGGTTTGCGGCCGGTAGTGGCCAAGCGCGGCGGCGCAGGTCGGTCGGCGAGATACGCGCGCCACCAGTCAAGGTCAGTATCGCGCCGTTCGGTAGCTCGTTGCAGGTAGTGCGCGACGGCTCCGGCCGCGGGCGGGCGGGGCAATGGATCGCCGGCCAGCAGAGCTGCGAGGTCGCGGTCGATCAGCGCGGTGGACCACCCGTCGATCGCCAGCAGGCTGAACCTGGTGATCAGGCGCGCCTGATCCTGTCCGTCCAGCACCACCGCGGCGCGTACTGCCGGCTCGAGGTCCAGATGGGGGACTTCGCGCGCCCAGTCGTCGAGGAGCGCGGCGACTGGGTTGTCATTGGGCGGTCGTTCTTCCGTTGTGTGTTCGGCATCCAGACCGTGTTGATCGATGACGTCAACCCGGGGCGTGCAGGTGGGATCGTCGACGTCACGAAGAACCTGCGTGCCGTCATCGGCAATCCGCACCCGCAACATTTCGTGCCGACGAACCAACGCGCTCAGCGCCGTCCGTAATTGTTCGTAGGCGTGCACGGCATCCACGCCCCGCAGCGGAACCACCGTCAGCACGCTTGCGGGGCATGCAGGCACGTCCCATGTGGACTGCTGCCCCAGCCAGTAGGCGCGCTGCAACGCTGTCAACGGGAATGGGCGGCCCTCGCCTGCGGGTAGCGCAGCTGGTTGAGCCCCACCGGTCCGCGGCTGTACTTCGCTGCTGCTATTCACAGGTTCCGGCGGTCGCGTGGCCACCGTTTCGTGTGTGTCGAAGGCTGCCGACTCCCCATCCCGCAACGCAGCCACGAGCTCGGACACTGTTGTTTCGGAGCGAACCGCCGTCAGCGGCAGCGTGTATGACGTACGCTCCGCGAGCATGGCAGCCATGCGCACAGCTAGTAACGAATCCCCTCCGAGCGCCAGGAAGCTGTCATCGCTGCCGATGCTGGCGGCGTCGACGCCGAGTAAGTCTGCCCATACCTCGCGGACCGCATCAATCACAACCGGGGCAGTTGCAGAATCGGCGGTCGGGTCAGGGGCTGCCCGGCCCGGCTGACTGTCCTCGGAATCGCACACGCCAATCAGCGAGGTGTCACGCAACCACTCGCCTTCGGCCAACGCCGCGAGGCCGGCGGCGTACTGGGTGAACATGTCATCGGCGGCCCTCGGGTCGACGGCAGCTTCGTTGACATCCCACTGCAGCACCAGATCCCCGCGGTGCTCAAATGCCTGGTGATCAAGCCAGGTCTGCGGGGTTTGGCTGACACCATCAACGATTTCGCCGAGCCATTCAGTGTCGTGGTGGCCACCGTCATCGGTCGCGTCAAGGCCGATCATGCTGGTGAAAACGACCGGGACGTTACGTTGTTTGCCCGTACGGCGAGCCTCTTCGGCCAGTACCTCCAGGGCGCTGACCGAGGAGTGAATGAGGTCTGCATGCAGTTGTCTCTGCAGGGCAGACGCGGCGTGCACCAGATCCTGGCTATGACTGGGCTTGCGCTCCAAAAGCAGCAGCGAGGAGAACTCACCGACGACGTTCTCGACGCCCGGGAGGTCCGGCCGATCGAACACCGTCGTGGTGATCGCGAAATGGGCCTGCCCAGACCAGATCTGCAGTATGTCTGCGTATGCAGCGAGGACCAGCGCGGTAGGCGTTATCCGGTGCTCGGCCGCGCACCGCTTGATCACGTCCCAGATCGCGGCATCAATCGTCGTGCGACGCCGCACGAACCGGGGGCGGCCCATAGCGTTGCTCGCCGTCGCTGACACGTCGATCGACGGTGCCGACGGTAATTCCTCGATCCGCGCATTCCAGTATTCCCACGCCTCAGCGCGTTCCGGACCGTGAGCGTCTGCCTCCATGGCAGTAATGCAGTCGGCAAACGTCAGATCAATGTTCGGCAGGTCGACGGCCGGATCTTCATATATTGCGCGCATCTCACGGTCGATCAGCATCCAGCTCGCCGAGTCGCACACGAGTACGTCGACGGCGATCAGCAAGCGGTGGCCGCCGTCCGGCATCAACACCACGATCGGCTCGACCAGTGGCCACTGACGCGGGTCGGCGACGCGATGTGCGGCCGCGTCACGCAGTCGCTTCAGGTCTTCGGATGCTGATGCCGGACTGTGCGCGGTGAGGTCGTGCACCCGTGGGGTTGCCTCTGGTGGCGGATTCAGCGGGTGGTTACGACCGGCCTCGTCGATGACGGTGCGCAGCATCTCATGGCGGTCCACCACTCGCTGCCAAGCGGCGGTGTACCGGTCGACGTCGATGTCCGGGCACGCGATCTCGAGGAAGAACTGGCACGCCACACCGCCGAGGTCGTAGGTATCTTGCCGCCCGAGCAGGTACGCCGTCTGCACGCGGGTCAGGCCAAATGGTGCCGAAGGCGTCGTTCCGCGAAGGCGCGGCGCACGCGGACCTGACTCGTCGCTCGTCCGATGCTCGACGGCCGGCTCTGTCGCGTCGACTACGTCCAGTGCCGTCGACACGTCGACGACCGGATGAGGCGCGTCGGCTTCGAGTAACTCGGCGAGCGCAGCGACGGTGGGTGCGCGCAGCAGGTCACGTAGCCGCAGCCGCGCTCCGCACTGCTCGCGAAGTTCGGCAAGTACGCGGGTGGCCAGCAGCGAATGGCCGCCCTGTGCGAAGAAGTCGTCATCGCGGCTGCGGATCTCCGTGCCGAGCACCGAGCTCCACACGCTGGCCACAAGTCGTTCATTCGCTGTGCGAAGGTCGGCCTCTCCGCCAGGCGTCAGTGCGGCTCTGCGCGGTAGCGCGACTGACCGCGGGTCGAGTGCGCTCGGTGAGATCGCTATCTGCGGAGGACTGTCTGGCAGTTTCAGCACACGCTCCAACGCGTTCAGCGCATCGTCGGCATCCATCGCGTTCTTCATGGTGATTTCGGAGATCGCCTCGGCTTCGGCGGCCGTGCCGAACCGCCACCGGTCCCAGTCGAGCGCGAGCCAACCGTCGTCATGGCGGCGTCGGGCCACCTCGTCCAGGTAGCGACTCGCGGCGACGTACGCCGCCAACCCGAACCCGCCAATCGTCCCGGCCGCTGACGACATCAGCACCACTCGAGGAGGCCGTTGCGCGGGCGGAAGGCGATCGATCGCCGACTCCAACGCGTTCACTCCCCGCACCTTGGCCGCGAGGCTCGCCTCCAACGGCTCCTGATCCAGTTCGGACAGCGGTGCGAGTTCGAGCGAGACCGGCGCATGAATGACCACGTCGAGTCGACCGCGCTCTCTCGTCAGTTGCTCGACAACACGCCCGAACGCCTGGGTGTCGGCAACATCCAGCTGCACCAGTTCGAGGTCGACTCCGCGGCGCCGTAACTCGGCGACCGCGTTCCGCTGCTCAATAGACCGCTCGTCGCTACTCTGTTCGAGGGCGCCGACCCGCCGCGAGGCGAGTACGATGCGGACCCCGAACTCGAGGCCCCAGCGTTCGGCCAGCCGGAGCCCCACCGAACCGAGCCCTCCGGTGATCAGGACGCTTTGGCCGCGCACGATTGGCTCGGTTGCTGCAGGGCTCGGGCGCCAGGACTGCCACGTTCGCACTGCCCGGCGTCCGTTGCGGAGCGTGATCTCCCACCCGGTGCGCCCGCCCGCAACGAGGTCGCCGAGTTCGGTCAAAATCGCACCGCGTCGCCAGCTCGAGTCGTCAACTTCCACGATTCGCCACCGCAGTCTCGGCACCTCCTGGCCGAGCACCCGGATTGCTCCAACCAGCGCTGCGGCTACGGCATCATCGGCTCCGTTGTGCAGGCATATCAGCGAAATCGACTCGTCCTCGGCGATAATTTCGGCCGCGCTAGCTAATTGACGAGCGAGATCGCCGAGTTCGGTCAACGCATTCGTCAGCCGCTCCGCGTCGCTGCCTCCGCGCGTCGTATCAATCGCTACGGCCAGCGCATGCGCGGCACCGGAGGAGGACACCGCATCTGCGCCTCGGTCGACGTACTCCCGAAGCTGCTGCGCCAGCGGTCCTTCTCCGATAACGCTTACTGGCCCTACCATTTCAGTCGCGGGCGGAAGTTCGCGCCACGTCGGCACCTGCAGCGGCTCAGCTGCACTGGGCTCGCTACTTCCCGGCCCGGCGGCGGCTACTGATCTCGGTTGCGATTCGACATACATCCGTCGTCGTTGATACGGGTATGTCGGCAGGGTCACGCGACGACGGACCGGGCCCGTGACCGCTGTGAGATCGACCCCGGCCCCATGCGCCCAGAGTTCGCCGTAGGCGCTCAGCACGTCGACTGCGCTATCGCCGTCCATGTCGTCGCCGAACGGCGCAACCACTGCAGCGACACGGGTAGTACCCACGCTGCGGGCAGCTGTGGCGACACTCGTTCCCGGCCCGCCTACGACCACGATGACTTCTTGGTCTCCAATTGCCGCCTCGAGCGCATCGGCGAATCGCACCGTTGCGCGTAAGTGATCGCCCCATCGGTGCGGGTCGTGCCATTCCTGCGTAGTGACCTGCCTGCCCTGCAGGGTCGAAAACAGTGGAATATCCAGTGATCGTGGCGTGAGGCGGGCACCGACCTCGTCGATGATGGCGCGCGCCGGTTCGATGAGTCGTGAGTGCGCCGCGACGTCGATTCCTACTAAGGCCGTACGCACGTCTGATTGATCCAGATCTGACGCGAGGCGTTCGATGTCACCGATCGCTCCGGCGGCCACACATGCTGTCGGCCCGTTTACGGCGGCCAGATCGACTCCGGGATGACGGCGCAGCACCTCGAGCATGGCGGCTTCGTCGAGCGCTACAGCCAACATCCGTCCGGGCGTGGTCTTCGCCATTGCCTCGGAACGCGCCACAACCAGCATCGCGGCATCCGGCAGCGACAGGCCTCCGGCGATCACCGCTGCGGCGTACTCGCCGACGCTGTGTCCGATGACCGCGTCGATGCGCACCCCGACATCGAGTAGGCGCAGACCCATCGCCACTTCGGCAGCGAACAAGGTGGGCAAACCGACGGCGGGACTCGGCAGTAGATCGTCCGAGGTAGCATCGGTCAGTAGTTCGTAGGTGTCGGGACCGCCGGCGACACGGACCTCTGCGGCTACCTCGGCGAGCCGGTCCCGAAGCTCCGGATCAGCGGTGATTGCACCGCTCATCATTCCGCGGCGCTGCGCGTCGGCACCCGGGAACGCCAGTATGACTCGGTTGTCGCGAGCTACGGCGTCGCTCGTTGCCAGCACATTGCCGCCGTCGTCGAGTACGGCGAGCGCGCCGTGTGGCATTCGTGCTCGTCCATGAACCGTCGTTGCTGCTATATCTGCGATCTGTGTGCCGCTAGCTGCCGTTGACCCTGCCACTTTGGTGACTTCGTCGCGCCATGCGAGGGCTGCGCTGCGCGACGCCGCGCTGATAGCGACGAGGTGTCGGGCGTGCGGGTCAGGCCGCTGAGGGGCCGGCACGTAACGCGGGGGCTCTTCGAGGACGACGTGACAGTTGGCGCCGCCGATTCCGAACGAGCTCACCCCGGCCCGACGCATCGGTGAATCCCACTGCTGCAGCCCCGGAGGGAGATAGAACGCGGATCCATCGAGGTCCGGCACCGGATCCGCATGCACAGTGGGAAAAATGACGCCGTCCCGTACCGCCAGCACCGCCTTGATCAGCCCCGCTACACCTGCTGCGGACGACGTGTGGCCGATATTGCTTTTCGCCGATCCGAGCGCACACCACGGCTGCGCGGACTGGCCGGCAACCTCGCGCAACGCCGCGATCTCGATCGCATCACCCAACATCGTAGCCGTGCCGTGTCCTTCGATTACGCCAATATCTCTCGGATCTAGGTCAGCGACGGCGAGCGCCTGCTCGATAGCAGCCACCTGGCCGGCAACGGTGGGCGCGGTGAACCCAACCTTCTGAGCGCCGTCATTGGTGACGGCACTGCCGCGGATCACCGCATGAATCGTGTCGCCGTCCCGCACGGCATCATCCAGACGACGCAGCACCACGCAGCCCGCACCGTCGGTGAATACCGTTCCGCTAGCACCCTTCGAGTACGAGCGGGTGTGTCCATCCTGACTGAATGGACCATCGGGAAGAGCCACATACCCGTCCGGATGCGGAATCTGCAGCGATACGCCACCGGCGAGCGCCGTGTCGCACTCGTACCCGAGCAGCGCCTGGACCGCGACATGCACGGCGACTAGGGACGTCGCACAGGTAGCGCCAATCGCGAGTGCGGGACCGTTCAATCCAAGAATATGAGCGATCCGCAGCGGAAGATAGTCGGCGACATTCCCGGTATGCAGGTTCAGACTGTCGGCCGGATCCGCACCACCAGTGGCAACGAACCGGCCGGCCAGGTTGTGCACGAGGTACCCGGACAGGCCAGCTCCGGCGTACACCCCCACCACACCGCGCGCTTCGCCGGCGCCGTGCCCAGCCGCATCCAACGCATCTTTGGCGCACTCAGCGAACACTCGATGCTGCGGATCCATGATCAACGCATCGGCGGCACCGAGCCCCAGCGCTTCGTGGTCTACCTCGAGCGCCGAGTGAACGCGTCCGACCACCGGAATAGGGAACGTCGAGGACGCCATACGATGCAATCCTTCGTGCCCTGCGGTCAGCAAGTCCCGGTAGGCCGCGATATCAGGCGCGCCCGGCAGACGGCACGACATCCCGACGATGGCGATATCGGTCATCGGTTGATCCTTTTCACGAGTGAACAGATGGGCCGGCAGCGTCGGGGTTCTCAGCTACCAATACGAACTGGGCCATGCCTTCGAGGGGATGCGACCTTTCCGGAGCGATCTCGACTTCCCGTAGACCGGCGGCGTGGGCGGCGGTATTCCATTCCTCGCGTCGTAGCAGGATCCGGCCGTCATGTCGCCGTTGATCGCTGGGCCGTTCGTCGGTTCGGCCCGGCGGTGGGGACATCAGCAGGTACATGGACAACAGCAGCGGGTGGTGTTCGCGGCCGGTTTCAATCATCACCAGGTGTCCCCCCGGACGCAGTAGCCGGCGCAGGTCGCGGAGCGTCGCGGTGGCGTTCGGCCCGTTGTGCAGTACGTTCGCGGCCACGAGGACGTCGACCGATCCAGGTTCGACTCCCTGTGCCGAGCAGTCCTGCCGTAAGTCGTAGCGAGTAGCAGCGAATCCCGCCCGAGCACCCCAGCGCTCACGCGCCATCCGCAGGAAATAGTCACCGACATCGCTGAAGTCGTAACGAACCGACGTGTCGAGTCGCGCGATGATGTGCTGAGTTGTCGCGCCGGTCCCGGCGCCAATTTCCATCACCCGACCCCCCGGGCTCACCAGTCGAGCCACTGCATCAGCAGCGATCTCGTTGACGAGCCGGCTCGCAGCGTTACCCGCGTAGATCTCCTCGGCGATGCGGGGATCGGCGAACAGTAGGCTCTGCACACTGATTTCGTCACGCACCAGCTCACCAAGGTGCTCGGCGCAGGCGCGATAAAACTGTCGTAGCGAGGGTCCGCAGCAGTGCTCAACCTCGCGAGTGTCCTCGAAAGCGCGCTCCACTTCCCCGGCTTCGGGCGCGCGGACGCCGTACGCGGTGTCACTGTGCGGGTCGAATGCGATCAACCCGGCGCCGGCGAGGACGCGCACCCACCGCTGTACGACCGGTCGGTGGCGTTCGGTGATGCGCAATCGCTGCGCAAGATGCGCACTCGTGCATCCAACGCCGGGCGCCAAGCCCGCCTCGGTCGCTAGGAAACGCGCGAGGGTGAGCTCAGCCCATCGATCGAGCAGATACATCTCGCTTCGTATCGACTCGGCCGTCGGCGGCGCGGCAGCGGGCATGTGGTCTCCGTTCTGTGACGAACAGAGAATACCAAAGTGATTATCGTTCTCATTATCGAGATCGAGTTTCGGCTGCACGCGGGATCCTGATGGTGAACGTCGTCGGTTCGCGCAGTGACGTCACCTCGATCGTCCCGCCGTGAATCGCGATATTCGCCCGCGCCAGGGACAGTCCCAGTCCGCTCCCGTCCCCACGGGTGCGGGCGGTATCCGCTTTGACGAACCGCTCAAAGATGCTCGAGCGCGCCTCGGCCGGTACACCGGGGCCGTGATCACTGACTCGAATCACGAGGTCGCCATCGATCCGCGCGATGTCCACCCGGACCGGGGGACTGCCATGCCGATGCGCATTCGCCACGAGATTCGACACCGCGATCTCCAGACGCCGTGGATCGGCGTATGCCCACACCTGGGGTTCCTCCGACTGCACCTCTACGCTCGCGCCCCAACCTCGGGTTGCGACCACCGAGCCCACTAGTGCGCGCACGTCGAAGTGCTCCGGGACGAAGCGGACCCGTTGCGCATCATGCCGGGAGATTTCAATCAGATCTTCGACCAGGGACGCGAGTGAGTGCACCTCGGCGCTCAGAATGTCGGCCGCCTCTCGAGCGTCCGGACTCATCGCGCCGCGTTCTTCCTCGAGAATCTCCACGACCGGGATCATCGCGGCCAACGGGGTCCGCAATTCGTGCGAGACATCCGAAACGAACTGTTCACGACGAGCCAGGGATGCCGTGTGCGCTCGTTGCATCTGATTGAACCCCTCGGCCAGATCGGCCACCTCGGTGATCCGTGCTTCGGGCAACTCGGCATCGAATTGGCCCGCCGATGATCGAGACGCGGCGGCATTCAACTGACGCAGCGGCGTGATGAGGCGGCCGCCGAGCCACCAGGCGCCGGCGAACGCGATTGCCAACGCCACGACGATCGAGATGCCGGTGACCGTACCGAGGGTGATGATGCCGGACTTGATCCCAGGCAGGGTCCGGTCGACGTACGCGACGACGGTGGCCTGCTCCCCGGTCGCCGACGTCATGGGCACGGCGACACTCATTGTCACTCGATGACCATGCACCTCAATCTGTACCGGCCCGATCTCCGTTCCCGAAGGCGACGCGCCCGGTCGGTGGATCTCGGCTCCCGATACGGATCCCTGCACGACCAGGTCGCCATCCAGCACCAGCGTGACATCCGGCTCGACCAGACGCGACAGTTCAGACTGGGTGAGCGCCGCTGGATTGCTATCCGCGAGATCTTCCATCTCCGACCTGAAGATGTACGACGCGGTGGTCGTGGCGTTCTTCGTCAGCCAGAAGCTCAATGTCAGATATACCGACAATGCGGTGCCGCCGCTGGTCAATAGCACCACCAGGACGATCGTGCCTGCCAGGCGTGCTCGTAGACCATCGCGCCACCGACGCGTGCCACTGCTCATCACGATTCGGGTCGCCGAGTGGTGGTCAGTCGATAACCGAATCCTCGTACTGTGTGGATGAATTGCGGAATGTTGGGGTCGTCTTCAATTTTCACGCGCAGCCGGCCCACCGATGCATCGACGAGTCGCGAGTTGCCGAGATAGTCCTGGTTCCACGCGGCAGCCAGCAACTGCTCACGACTCAGAACGGCGCCCTCGTGCGCGTTGAGCACCAGCAACAGCCTCATCTCGGTCGGCGTCAACTGCACTTCGGCGCCGCCCTTGAAGACTCGCATCCCCTGATCATCGATGACGAGCTCCCTCCTCGCCGCATGATTCGAGACCTCCGCCGGTTCCGACGAGCGCACCCGACGCAGCACGGCCTTGATGCGCGCATCCAGAACTCGTGGACTGACCGGCTTCACGACGTAGTCGTCGCCGCCGGCTTCAAGTCCAGCGACCTGGTCGATGTCTTCGGAGCGGGCGGTGAGCATGACGACGGGGACGTCGCTCACCGCACGGATCCGGCGGCAGAGCGCAAAACCATCCATACCGGGCAGCCCGATATCGAGCACGACTACGTCGGTCGCGAGCACCAGGCCCTCGAGTTCATCCGTCCCACGATCGAGCACCCGCACCACATAATCCAGACGCTGCAGACCGAGGGAGACCGCCCTGGCAACGTTCTCATCGTCCTCGATGAGGAGTACAGACGGCACCTCATCGCCTCCGTTCCTGGCCATCGCTCGCATCTATTACACCTCACTGGCGGACGGACGCCGGTCGTTTGTCGAGAGGCTGTGACACTACTGTCGATGAGCGCGTACAGAATCGCGCAGATCGCTCGGCATCGTCGTGGCCATGACTCAGACACAGGAATCGAGCAAGTTCGGCGTAGGCGCGCTGACCGTATTGGGGCTTATCCTCGTCGTCCTGTCCATCGCACTGGGCGCCACGCTGATGAAATCCGTCGATGCCGAGCCGCGCAGCACGCATCGCACCACGACCAATTCTGTTGAACCGACCGGTGCTGTTCCGGACGGCGAGTACCTCGATATCACGAAAGACGCCGCGCATGCCGCCATTGCCCGCCTCGACCCGCAACTGAAGGCAGCACTGCAAGGTGCGACGGCGGCGGCGGCGCAGGACGGCGTCACGATCGGCATAACCTCCGGCTGGCGGGCAGAGGCGTATCAAGCACAATTAATGGAGGAGGAGATCGACGCGATCGGTGCCGCAGAGGCCAAGAAGCTCGTGGCTGATCCGTCCACCAGCCATCACGTCACCGGACATGCCGTCGACATCGGACCAATGAGCGCAACAGACTGGCTCGCTCAGCGTGGTGTGGAGTTCGGGCTCTGCCAGATCTACGCCAATGAGTCCTGGCACTACGAACTCGCGACAACACCTGGCGGCACCTGCCCCCCGATGAAGTCCGATGCCACCGAGTCGTGAGGTCACTCGGCGACGATACGAGCGATGACGAATCCGGAGGGGGCAGGTGCCCGCGCTGTTGGGAGTCGCCGCTGACATCGGTTCGGTATCAACCGGCCGGGCTCTCTCGCTCCATCAGCCAACCCTGCTTAGGCTGGCATCATGTCTGATTTGTCGACACCCGACGAGCTCTTCGCGCGACTGGCCGAACACGAGCAACAGGTCGAACGACGCGCCAAGAAGGATCACCATTTCGACAAGTACGCCGTGCTCGGTATGCATGCCGATGTTCGGCCGTACCTAGATAATTGGTCGGCCTACAACCAGGAACAGCACGTCGCAATCGCAGAGGCCATCAATTACCTCACCCAGGCACACGACATGTTCGCCGACGCCGGTCGCGATGGGTACGACGACGACCGCGATATCGTCGCGGCACTACCAGAGACCGTGCGCCGCCTCGGCAACGAATAACGCCTCGGGCGCGCTCAACGCTCCATTCCGAAGCCGAGTGCGTCTGGGTTGGCCGCGGAGATCGGCACGATCCGCCGTCCCAGCGGGACGAACGCCAGCGGGATCATCTTCCAGCAGGCGAGGCCCCAGGGGATACCAACGATCGTGACGCACAGCAGCAGCCCGGCGATCAGGTGACCTATCGCCAGTTCCCAGCCACAGAGCACGATCCACACCACGTTGCCAACGAGCGATGCCACACCGGCGTCGCTGCGGAAAACCACCGTGCGCCCAAACGGCCAGATCACGAACCGGGCGAGTCGGAATGATGCAAGACCGAACGGGATGCCGACGATGGTGATGCACGCGAGCAATCCGAGCAAGAAGTATCCGAGCGAAAGCCACCAGCCCGCCAACACCAACCACAGAATGTTGCCGATCGAGCGCATCGGTTACCTCTCGTAGAACGGACCCGGCAACGTCCCGCGGCAATGCCAGGCTGTGCCGAAGTCTGCCGAGGCTACATCAGGTTCTTCGGCGCGTTAAACCAGATGTTCGGTTCGTACTCCCCGTCGTCGCTCATCGGATCCTGTTTCTGTCGGCGTTCAAGCCGTTCGCGAGCGAACTTCGGGACGATGAACAATGCTTCTGCCTCGGCGGTCGTGCGTCCTTCTGCGTCGAAGATCCGTCCAGTAGCGAACGTCTTCCAGCCCTCGGTGCGGTCGACCTTGGCCTCGATATTGAGGTCGGCGAACAGCGGCGACGGACGCCGATACGTCACGTTCAAGTAGGCGGTCATCCCGGGCAGACCCACCAACGCGGGAATCATGCCGAGGATCTGGTCCAGCAGCATGGCGAGCACGCCGCCATGGATGTGCCCCAGCGGACCCTCGTAAGCAGCGCCGAGGTTGAACGTGCTCCACGCGCGCAGTTCGTCCTTATCGCGCTTCACCTTCAATGGCGGCGCGAACGCATTGCGCCGACCGGAGACCGGGTTCGACGGCGAGCGACGACGGCCGTCTGCACAAAGCAGCAATCCGACATTGGCAGGGTGCGCGTCGGCCAACAGTTTCGCTGATGCCGCCCGGATCTGAGCAGTCAAATCGTTGACGTCGTCCGCGCCGATCTTGGTACGCACGGTGGCGTCGATCAGTTCACGGACGGCGTTCGCCAACTCCTCGTACGACAGCTCTTCACGGCGAAGTTCGCTGGTATCAATCTCACTTCGGGTCACATCAGTCACGCGGCCCATAATCCTCCTCGGAGCGCACGCTCGCGCAACTGGGTATGCCCGTGACCAGGTCGAGGGCGGCGGCTAGCGCTCGTCCGCACCGACACCGGCCATCAGCAGCGAGCCACAGTCAGCAACTGTCAGTCGACCAATGCACCCGATCGCAACTGGTCCCAGTGACGGATTTCTGGCGCCTCGTCATCCATCGCAGCAAGCGGGTCTGCTGGCACCAGGTGCGATCGTGCATACAGTTTCGCGACGAGTGCCTTACGTCCCTCATCTCCGGCCGCGGCCGCGGACCCAGCCTGCTCCAGCAGCAGCGCTGCGGCATACACGTCGACCATGTGCTGCGCGAGGGGGAACAGTCGCGCTTCGGCCACCTCCGGTTCGAGACCACGCCACCGCTGTAGAGCAGACTCAACCCGCCCTAGCCGATCCGCGACAACCCCGGTCGTTTCATCATCACCGCCGCTGGCGGCGAGGGCATCTCGTATCCGCTCGAACAGCGGTAGGTGGGCCTCATCGCGCGTGATCGCCCGGCGCACGTCCAAACACAGCACATTATCGGCGCCCTCCCATACGGTGTTCACCTGGGCATCGCGCAGGATCCGCGCGACTGGCCATTGCTCGATATAGCCGTTACCGCCATGCACCTCGATCGCGTCACTGGCGGCGGTGATGCCAAGCCGCGCGGCCCGCAATTTGATCAGCGGCACGCCAAGGCGCAGTCGCGGACCGATCATGCCTTCGAAGACGAGCGCTTGAGCGGCCTCGGTCTCGACGATGAGTTCGGCCAACTTCCGCTGCATCAACGGCTGACGATCAAGCGGTGCATGGAATGCTTCGCGCGTTTTCGCGTACGAGAGTGCTTCGACCAACGAGCGACGGGCGCAGCCCAACCCCATCATGGCCACGCCGATTCGGGAATCGTTCGTCATCTCCATCATCCGGCCCAGGCCACGGCCCTGCCCAGCCCGCTCACCACCTGGCTGCTCGTCGAATGGTGCGAGCATGAATGCCTCGGCGTCCACCAGCTCAACCTCGGCGGAGGCCACGGATGCCGTGCCGAGTTTGTCCTTCAGCCGGCGGATTCGTATCCCGTTTCGACTGCCATCCGCACGTTCACGAAGTACCAGGAACGGCACGATGCCGCGGACGCCGTCATCGGCACCCTCAGGCTTGGCGAGTACGACGTAGGCACTGCCGTTGACGTTGGAGACGAACCATTTGAGGCCGTTGAGCAGCCAGGTTCCGCCGTCACGACGCGCCGTGGTCTCCAGCGCGGCGAGGTCCGAGCCGCCCGTGCGTTCAGTCAGGAGTTGCGCCGTCTCGCCGGTAAGTTGGCCTTCTGCCAGCACCTCCTTGACCCGCACCTGAGCGTCACCGGGGGCGTACTGTTCGGCGAGCCGTAGCACCATGTCGCCACCGGTCCCCAACGCACAGGTCATGCCGATGTCGGCCTGATTCAACAGGTAGCTGCGAGCGGCAGTGAGCGGCTCAACATCGGAAATCCCCGCCGTGGCGGCCTTGCCGATGAACTCCGGCGTAGCGAAACTGTGGGTGACAAGTAGCTGACGTGAAGCCTCGAATGATGCGGGCATCACGACGGAGCTGATGTCATGCCCCCAGCGGTCGTACCGCTCTAGATACGGTCGGTTCCTGTCAGTCTGCTCGGCATACGTATTGACCGGGCCCGCCATCAGCGCGCCGATCTCGCTCAGATATCCGCCGGCCCACTCGAGACCCTTCTCGCCGAGGTGGTTTCGCAGGATGAACTGCAACGTCGGGTCGCTGTCGTACCAGTTCAGGCCGGCCGCACCCTGATATCGCTCCGTTGCGTAGCGGCGGCGTTTCTCGGGTTTGCCGTGCGGTAAGCGGTCAACCTGCTCGACGATGTAGGAACTCATTCCATTACATTACGATCATGGGTCACACGGCGCAAGAACGTAATGGTGAGGATCTGGTTCGCCCGCTCAGCACCCGTTCGGTACTGCTCAGCGCGTTGTTGGGCGCGCATCCTCCGTCCATGCCCGTGGGCAAACTCGTTCGGCTCGGCACACTTTTCGGCGTCAGCGAGGGCACCGTCCGGGTGGCGGTGTCACGGATGTACACCGCAGGCGAACTGGCTCGTGACGGGGAGGAGTACCGCCTGACGGAGCGGCTCATCGCGCGTCAGCGGCGCCAGGACGCGAGCCGATGGCCACAGACACAGCCTTGGACCGATCGCTGGCAGATGCTCGTTGTCACGAGCGCACGCCGTAGCCGCGGTGAACGTGAAGACTTCCGCACCGCAATGACCGCAAAGCGGTTCGCGGAGTTGCGTGAAGGGTTGTGGTTGCGTCCGGACAACCTGATCGAGAAGGTCCAGACGCCGTACGACGGCTGTCTGAGTTTCACAGCTCAGCCGAACTCCGACCCCGCCGAACTGGCCGCACGACTGTGGGACCTTCCCACATGGGCCCAAAGAGCAAGAGCGCTACACGACGCGATGAATGAGTCCGCGACGATCCCGGAGGCGTTTGCTGTGTCAGCGGCCGTACTGCGGCATCTCCTCGTCGACCCCGTTCTGCCGCACGCTCTGCTTCCGGCGGATTGGCCCGGGGAGGCGCTACGCGCGCGCTACGCCGACTTCGATTCACGTTTCCGTGCGCGGCTTTCCGGCTACCTTGACGAGTGGAAGTAAACGACATGACCGGTGGCCCACAACTGCGGAACTGCCTGAGCACCCAACGCAGGAAGGAGAGATCCGACGTGACGACCCTCCCCGCCGGTGCCTTACTAAAAGGCGATGTGCGCCCAGACGCCGACGCGATCGTCGTGTTGCTGCACGGAGCGAGCGTGGGTGAATCCGGATCGACATCGTGGTTTGCGCCCGCTCCCTGGCGGATGCGCTGGTTTGCGCGAGCGATCCGCGTCCGCTCCAGGCGTCGTATCGCGGTGCTGCGCCTGCGTAATCCCGATCGCGGGTGGGCGATGGTCTTCTCGCGGGCGCTCAGTGATGCCAAGGAGGCCCTCGATCACATCGAGGACATAGCTCCGAATGCGCACGTGGCGCTAGTCGGCCATTCCAACGGCGGCCGTGTCGCGTTGAGCCTTTGCTCCGATACCCGTGTTGGGGCAGTGGCGGCGCTAGCACCATGGATTGACGACAGCGATCGGTTCGTTGCACGGCGTGGCCAGCCGGTGCTGCTCATGCACGGCGCGCGAGATCGGCGCACTGACCCGAACGACACCCAAGAACTCGCGGAGCTCCTGCGTGAACAAGGTTGCGTCGTCGACAGCGAGACCGTCGCCGGAGAAATCCATTCCATGCTCACCCGACCGCATTACTGGCATCGCCGCGTTGCAGATTTCCTGGTCACACATTTCAGCTCGGCGGCCCGCTAAACGCCTTGCCCGCGCGCATGTCGCAGATGCGGCACCAACGCGCGTTTCTGCGGAAGGGCGTGCATACAACGGCGCTTTCGCCCCAGAACCCCGCATCAACTCATGCAGCGGGGCGGGCGTAACGACGTACCGTCAGCGGAACGAAGATCACCAGCAACAGCACTGACCAGAGCATCGTCGCGAGTACGGCGTTCTCCAACGGCCACGCACCATTGGTCGGCGCGGTCGGATTGCCGAACAGTTCGCGCACGGCGGCCGTGAATACGCTGATCGGATTCCAGTCGGCAATCGCACGCAGCCACGCCGGCATACCCGCCGTGGGGACAAAGACATTCGACAACATCGTCAACGGGAAGACCAACACCGACAATTGCCCAGCGGTCTCCTCCTTGCCGATAACGAGCCCGAGGTACAGACCCACCCAAGTGAACGTGTGTTGCACCAGGATCAGCAGTCCGACCGCTGCGAGCGCCTGAACGAAACCATCGTGCACTCGCCAACCCACCACGAGCCCGCAGATCATCATCAACACGAGGCACAGCGCGCCGTAAAGGGTCGTCGCAGTCGCTTGCCCGAACGGGATTGCCGCCCGAGCGATCGGCAATGACCGAAACCGATCCACCGCTCCGCGGCCGGCATCACGCGCCATCGTGACCATCGACGGCACCGGGTTGAACGCCAGGACCACGAACAATCCCGGCACCAGGAACTCGCGGTACGCCGAGGCGTCCGGCCCACCCGGTAGTGCAATTGCGGAGCCGAATACGTACCCGAAGATGAGCACCATGACGACCGGAGCGCCCAGGGTCATCGCGATCCCGGCCGGATCATGGCGGAGCTTGGCGAGCACGCGAGCCGCCGCGGCCGCAGCTTCGGTGAACGGACGCGTGGTTGGCGACAGGTCAGGCGCCGCGTGTTGTACGTCGGCGGTCATGATGCCTCCTGCATTCGCGGTTTGCCAGTGATACTCAGGAACACCTCATCGAGGCTGGGTTTGCGTAGTTCCGCGTCGGTAAGCACGACCCCAGCGGCATCGAGATGCCGCACCACCTCCGGGATCGTCACCTCACGGGAGCTGGGTGCGCTGACTCGCTGTGCACCGGCATTGACCTCGGCGGTCGATCCGGTGAGCTCACCTAACGCTGCCGCGGCGAGCGGCAGTTGTTCTGCCTCTTGAAGGTCGATGTCCACGCGGACACCGATCCGACGCTTCAGTTCTTCCGGTGGGCCGGAAGCCACGCGGCGTCCGCGATCGATGATGACCACCTCGTCGGCCAACTGATCAGCCTCTTCGAGGTACTGCGTGGTGAGCAGAACGGTCGTACCGGTGGCCACGAGCCTGCGGACCGTGGCCCAGATTTCATTCCGGCTGCGCGGGTCCAGCCCGGTGGTTGGCTCGTCCAGCAGCAGTACGGCACGCGGTAAGACGAAACTCGCGATGAGGTCCAGTCGGCGGCGCATACCACCGGAGTACGTCGAGACCAGCCGATCGCCCGCTTCCTCCAACTCATACTCACGAAGCAGTTCATCGGCCCGCTCGCGGGCGCGACGCCGTCCCAGGTGCTGCATCATGCCGAGGATCCGCAGGTTCTCTCGGCCGGTGAGATCGTCGTCGACCGCGGCGCTTTGACCCGCCAGCCCGATCTGAGCACGGACGGCGCCGGACTCCGTCTGTGCGTCGCGGCCATGCACCCGGATCTGTCCCTCGTCGGGAATCGACAGAGTCGCCAGTGCCCGGACGGCGGTGGACTTGCCGGCGCCATTCGGCCCGAGCAAAGCGCATACCTTGCCTGCGGCAATCTCCAGATCAAGGCCATCGAGCGCGCGATGCGTGCCGAAGGTTTTCACCAGACCCTCGATCGAAACAGCTGAACTCATCATGGACCCTTTCTGTGAGCACTGTACGCAGTACGTTCAGATTACTGCACTCATCTCAAGAAGGGCGCGAATGTGACCGGAAACCACGAGCATCTGGCGCGGCGGGATGCGGCTAGGGATCGACTGACGCCGGGCAGAGCAATCTCTCAGCGGCCGACTGCTAGTCAGTGAGGCGGTTTCTCGCCGCCGTGTCGAGTTGGTCGCGCCAGGCACCCATGCGGTCCCAATAGTCGTGCACCGCCTTGCGTCCGTGTTCGGTGAGCACTACCCAGGTCTGCGGTCGTTTCCCTGCGAACTGCTTGGTGACGGCGATGATGCCGGCGTCCTCGAGGGTGCCCAGATGCGCCGAGAGATTGCCCCGCGAGAGATTCGCAGCACCCGCAAGGAACGTGAAATCGGCGCCGTCACGTACGGACAGCACCGTGACCAATGCGAGACGCGCGGGCTCGTGAATGATCTTGTCGAGTCGAGCCAGATCACCGAACGGCTCGACGTCTTCGACGTCGGTCACCGCTGTGGCCTCAACGTTCGAGCCAGGACAATGTGTGAGCGAACCGCCACCACGATCCACACCAGACAGACCACGCCGAGCAGCACCTCTGTGTGACTCAACGGATGCTCGTCCGCGCCGAGCCAGTGACCGAGCGGCAGCATCGCCGTAGTAACGATGAGTACTCCGGCAGGCAGGAGCACAATCCCGAGGCTTGAGCGCACGAGCCACCCCAGCACGAGCACCGCGACTCCTACGACGAGACCCTCCAGGCTGACGACCGTGACAGGCACCGTCCCGGCGACGACGACCAGGACGGCCACCACGGCGACGCCGGCGACCCAGCGGATGGCACCGCCGCGTCCGGACGGCGCGAGTTGACCGTACGTACGCCGGTACCACCGCGTGATCACCGCGCTCATCAACAACGCGAGCGCGATCCCGATCCCCGCGCCGAGCGCCCACGCCGCAGATCCCTCGAATCGATCGCCGGCCCAGGCCGAGACAGCAAAGAACGCCGTGATCACTACGAGGCCAGGAATAACTGCCAAGCCCTGCAGGGCCTCGAAGTGAGCCGCGACGAACCTCAAATCAGCCACCCGCGCACGAGTTAGCGAATCATCGCGAGTATCCATACCCCGGATGATCCATCATTACAGACATGTTTGCAACACAAACATGTCTGTAGTGATGCCTGTGCACCTGTGACTTTGGGTCTGCGAGGCTCGAACCCTGAACCATTAAGCCTAGTTCTGCGATCAGCGTACGCAGTAACTGTTGGCGCCTACACTTGTCTGCGCGAAAGGGTGTCGATTGACCGAGAAACCGCGAAGCATCTGGCTGCGCAGCGAACGCAGCGGGCGAGGCCCCGTACCTGAGTACGGCCGGACACAGATCGCGTCCGCAGCGATCGAGATCGCCGACGAGAGCGGTCTCGAAGCCGTGTCGACTCGCAAGGTCGCAGCGCGCATCGGTGCGTCGGCGACGTCCCTATACCGATACGTATCCAGTCGCGACGAACTGCTCGAGCTCATGCTGGACACGAGTTGCGCGACCCTCGACCTCACCGCACCGCTCATCGGCGACTGGCGCCGCGACCTCATCGAACTAGCGGAGCAACTGCGCGGCTTATATCGCCGTCACCGGTGGTTGCTCGACCTCGCGCAGGGCCAACCCTCATTAACGCCGAACGTCGTACTGCTCATGGAGCGCGCGCTCGCGGCGATGGCACCGCTGGATGTCCCCGGCGGCACGAAGCTCGAAGCCTTCGCCATCATGAACGGCATCGTCGCCTCAGTGACCCGCCTGGAGATCAGTAGCGGCCAGTCGAATCAGGCCTGGCAAAAGGCCCAAGTCGAGTTCCTCGCCAGCGCCGTCTCCGATGGCGAGCACCCGCACCTGTCCGCGGCCTTCGCGTCACCAGCGGTCGAAGGGGACGCCGACATGCTGCATCGCGTTTTGCCGCGAGTACTCGCCGGCGTCCTCGGCATCGATTAACCCAGGCGCGGCGGACGCCGCAGCAGCATCCGAAGCGAATCCCAGAATCACACGTGGACCGGTAGCGCCGCCCGAATACGCGCCCGACCAGGCGAGTCCACGGCAGGCGTCATTCGGACCAGGGGCTATTGAGGATGATGTCCACGAAGTCCTCGCGGTGGTAGCCCGGCACAAACCGTGCCAGTACGTCGGCGTTGACGTTGCCGAACGTCGTCTCGGGCCGTCGGACATTACCGTCGGTAAACGCGGCAAGAATGCGATTCTTGAAGTCAGGACGCGGATGCGCCGCGGTGACCTCATCGCGTTGTGCCTCGCTGAGCTCGCCGTACCAGATGCCTAGTACGTCGGTTTCGACGCCCGCCGTCACCAAAGCCACCTCGGGGCTCATGAACTCGGGAACGCCCGGCGTGGTGTGCAGGGCGATCCCTGTCCACACCGTCATCGCGCGGTCAGCACCAACGCCACGGGAAGCGAGGAAATCGCGGGCCGCGTTGGCGCCGTCCACCTCGAAACGCAGCGTCGATCCAGCGAACGCCTCGGTGAGCCCGAGATCGTGGAACATAGCTCCGGCGTACAGCAATTCGAGGTCCACATCGAGCCCGCGACGCTCCCCGGCCAACGCGCCGAACAGGAACACCCGGCGCGAGTGATCAAAGAGCAGATCGCTCTCGCGCTCCCTGATGTAGTCGGTGATATCGCGGACAAGGGCGGTATCAGGGATCGCGATCCCCGCAATGGTCTCGATCATGGGTTCTCCTGACGGCACGGCGGTGTCTGACTCAGTCCACAATGACGCTTCCCGTCAATCACCGCGCCTGTCTGTCGTGACATATAACCCACCAATCCGGACATACTGGAGCAATGAACGCCCATGAGGTCGTCTTCCTCGTCTTCGACGGAATGACACAGCTCGACGTCGCCGGCCCCGCCGAGGTCTTTGCCGAGGCACGTCGCCGTGGTGCCCGCTACGAACTTCGCTATGTCTCGCCGGACGGGCGCACCGTAGACACATCGATTGGAACCCGGCTCGAACCCGACGGCCCAGCCGCGGACATCGCCCGCGCTGGGACCGTGCTCGTGGTCGGCAGCGATTCGTTGCCCACCCGGCCCATCCCGCCTGAACTCGCCGAAGCGACTCGCCACCTCGTCGGTGTCGCGGATCGTGTCGCATCGGTGTGCACCGGCGCATTCTTGCTAGCGGCCGTCGGCGCCCTCGACGGCCATCGCGCGACGACACACTGGGCGCATGCGGCCCGTCTGGCGACATCGCATCCGCGGATCGAGGTCGATTCGGACGCACTGTTCGTGCACGACGGTCGGGTCCATACCTCAGCCGGAGTGTCAGCTGGTATCGATCTGGCGCTGTCACTGGTCGAGTCCGACCTCGGCGCTGACCTCGCGCGGGATGTCGCGCAGCAGCTGGTGCTGTTCATGCGCCGTCCCGGTGGGCAATCGCAGTTCTCAGCAATGCTCGACATCTCGCATGGGGCACAGGCGAATGTGCGGCTGGTGGTCGACGCGATCATCGAGAGACCGGATACGCCATGGACGGTGCAGGACTTAGCGCAGCTTGCCGGTGTGAGCGCACGGCACCTTTCCCGACTCTTCGTGGCTCAGATCGGGATGACGCCCGTCGCGTTTGTCGAGCAAACCCGGCTGGAGACCGCGAAGAGCCTGCTGCTGCGCGGTGAGTCAGTCACCGCGACGGCGCGCCGATGCGGCTTTGCGAGTCCGGAAACAATGCGCCGCACGTTCGTGCGAGCTCTCGGGTTGCCGCCGCGTAGTTATCGACAGCGCTTTCAGGTGACCGAAGCGATGAGATGACGAACCACGCCCAAATCGGATCAGGTAGTCGCGGGCTTACCATCGGGAGATGGGAAAGTTGCATCTGGCGCACTGGGGAACGTTCGAGGCTGAGGTCGAGAACGGGCGCATCACCGAGGTGACGCCGTATTCCGGTGATCCCGATCCGCACCGCATCTTCGAGAACGTCGTCGCTATGCAGGATCACCCCACCCGCATCGACCGTCCATACGTGCGCCGCGGATGGCTCGAGCACGGCCCCGGGCCAAGCGAGCAACGTGGCCGCGACGAGTTCGTGCCGATGGAATGGGACGAAGCCCTCGATCTCGTCGCCGGTGAACTCAAGCGGCTGTACGACGGCCCCGGACCCGAGGCGATTTACGGGGGTTCGTACGGCTGGTCCAGCGCCGGTCGCTTCCACCACGCCCAAACTCAGGTCAAGCGGATGCTCGCGGCCGCTGGCGGGTACGTCGGACACGTGAACAATTACTCGTACGGCGCATCCGGGCCGTTTCTGCCACACGTTCTCGCGAACGAGTCCCAATGGCAGTCGAAGTCGACCACATGGAAATCGATCGCGGAGAACTCCGAGTTGATCATCGCGATCGGCGGCCTCGCGCGAAAGAACTCCAGCATCGCCAACGGCGGGGCGATCCGTCACGATCTGCTTGGCTGGCTCGAGCAGGCCCGCGAGCGCGGCGCGACGGTCGTATCACTGTCCCCGCTTCGTGACGACCTGCCCGTGGAAGGTCGCTGGATCCCGGTGCGCCCCGGTACCGACGGCGCACTACTGCAAGCAGTTGCGCACGAGCTGGTCGAAGCAGGCCTGTATGACAAGGAGTTCATCGCCAACTACACCGTCGGTTTCGACCTGTTCGAGCAGTCGATCAAGGACACCACGCCCGAGTGGGCGGCGAAACAATGCGGCGTACCGGCCGAGCAGATCCGCGAACTCGCCCACGAAATGGCGTCCAAACGAACCTTCTTGACGATGTCATGGTCGATGCAGCGCCAGCAGTACGGCGAACACACCCTGTGGCTCGGCGTCTGCGTGGCCGCGCTGCTTGGCCAGATCGGCTTGCCCGGCGGAGGCTTCGGCCATGGATACGCATCAACCAACCGTGTCGGACATAGTGAAATGCTGCTCGGGCTACCCAAGTTCAGCATGGGACACAACCCGGTCCGCACCTTCATCCCGGTGGCGCGGATCGCCGACATGATGTTGCACCCGGGCGAAAGTTACAGCTATGACGGCCGAACGCTGACGTACCCCGACATCAAACTCGTCTACTGGGCCGGCGGGAACCCGTTCCATGCGCACCCCGACCTCAAACGCCTCCACCGCGCATTCGGGAAGATCGATACATTTGTGGTGCAGGAGTCGGCGTGGACAGCCACCGCGCGTCAGGCCGATATCGTATTGCCGGCCACCCTCTCCATCGAACGAGATGACATCGGCGCAGCGGTCACCGAGGACCAACTCCTACCGATGCACAAACTCGTCGAACCGTACGGCCAGTCGCGCGACGATTTCGACATCTTCGCTGAGATCACGCGCCGCCTCGGTTGCGAGATGTCCTATACCGAGGGACGCAGTACGCAGCAGTGGTTGCAATACATGTACGACAAGTTTCGCGATAAGTACGCGACCCGCGGGTATGACCTGCCGCCATGGGACGAGTTCTGGTCGGCGGGCCAGCCGATCGACATCCCCAAGGCTGACGTCGATCACGTGCAGCACAGCGAGTTCCGCGCCGATCCGGCAGCGAATCCATTACGCACTTCCAGCACCTTGATCCATTTACAGTCTGATGAGATCGATAGTTTTGGATATGAGGATTGTCCAGGAACGCCCATGTGGCGCGAACCCGACGACTGGGCGAACCGCGCGGATTACCCGCTGACGCTGATCGCGAACCAACCGAAATCCCGGCTACATAGCCAACTCGATCCCGGGGGTTACTCGGCCGCCTCCAAGGTCGCCGGGCGCGAACCAATCCGTATTCACCCCGCAGACGCCGCCGAGCGCGGTATCGGCGACGGTGACGTCGTGCAGGTATCGAGCCCAATCGGGTACTGCCTCGCCGGCGCAGTCCTGTCCGAGGACTTGATGCGCGGGGTCGCACAACTGTCCACCGGCGCCTGGTACGACCCGGATGACGACGGAAACTGCATGCACGGCAACCCGAACGTACTGACCAAGGACATCCCCGTCTCATCGCTGAGCCGCGGGAACGTTGGCCAACACGTTCAAGTACAGGTGGCCAAGTACGTCGGCACGCCGCCACCGGTCACGGTCTGGCAGCCACCCCGTATCGCCGCCCGCTGACGCACTACAGGACAGGTGTGCTGGTACCCCCTAATCACTCCGTTAATAGCTAGCGCGTTTCTGCCCCGTAGTCGGGGCAGAAACGCGCTAGTTACTGCGCAAGAAGCGAATTCAGCGAGGGTCCAAAGTCGAGAATCCAAAGTGGTGACGACCTGTGGTGAACGCCGTCGGCACACAGGACTACGCGGGAAGCTTGTAGTACCCGCAGAAGGTGACCTGGTTGCGATCGATCCCACGATCGCGCACCAGCAATCGACGTACGCCGGTGGCCAGGCTCGACTCGCCCACGGCGAACGCGTACACCCGTTCGCTGACCTGCCGCGCGGCGGCAGCAGCCAACGCCGCCTGTCCGGGAAGCTGCGTGGCGCCCCGGGTGACCCACTCGACGGTGACGTCGCTGTTGGTCGGCGCGGGCTGCCGGTCGGCGTCGTCCGGTACCTCAATGATTGCGTGTCCGCGCACTCCGGGCTCCAAGCTGCGTAGTACGCCGAGTGCGGCCGGCATCGCAGTTTCGTCCGCGACGATCAGCACTTCGTCGGCGAGCGCCGCCTTCTCCGGGAGCCACCCGTGACCCTGATCAATGAACGCGATCGGGTCACCTGGCTTCGCCCGCTTCGACCACGGTCCGGCGATCCCGTCATCGCCGTGTACGACGAAGTCGATGTCGAGTTCGAGGCCGTCACGGCGGAAATCGCGCACCGTGTAATTGCGAACCTCAGGGCGAGTTTCGTCAGGCAGTGCCAGGTAGGTCTGATAGGTGTCGACATCGAAACGCGAAGGAACGTTGTCGAACCGAACCTGGTCGGTCACCGGCACTAGTAACCGGAACCACTGGTCAAAACCTCGATAGTCGAACGAGTCGAGGTCGCCTCCGCCGATTGTCACCCGCTGGATGTGCGGGCTGATCGCCGCCGAGCGCACCACCCGTGCGGTGATCACCCCGGTGTCGGCGTGCATCACGGCGACGTTCGTCATCTCTTCGTCCGGCATCTCACTCCCTCATTAGGTCTGCCTAACCTAAAAGAATAACGATGCCATACCGCCGAACAAAATGCTGGTGCGGTGGCTTCTTCCCCAAGCCACCGCACCAGCGGAAACCATTAAATCGCACGCGCCACTGGCGCCCAACACCGACACGCCGATCTCCCGGACAACCCTGGGTCAATTCCGCAGCGGATTGTCCGGGCAGCTGCGCAGGAACGCCGCCGTCCCGTTCTGTCGCGCCAGAACTTCGCGCCACAGGGTCGCGGACGTCGAGGAGACTGCGTCACCCGGAAGACTCGGCACCACCAGCCACGCACCGAGGGAAATCTCGTCCTCAAGCTGCCCGGCGTCCCACCCGGCGTATCCCCGAAACAGCCGGACGCCGGACACCTTCGTGAGCATGTCGTCGGGATCGACCTCACCCTCGACGCGGTACAGCGCCTGGTGCGGGTACTCCCGCACGACCTCCAGGCCATCGATCTGCAAATACTTGCGGCCCACCGCTAGGCACAGCACCAGGTCGGGGTCGCAGGGCCCACCGCGATGTAGTTTGCGCGGGGGCGTGGAGGCTCGCCACCATTTCGGCAGCTGGGTGCGGACGTCGTCCCGCGTCGGTTCGGAGAGGATCACGCCCTGAAATCCGTCGTCGTACTGACCGACGAGCAGCACCACGGTGCGTTCGAACTGCGGGTCACCGAGGGAGGGCATCGCCACCAACAACGCGCCGACCTCAGCATGGCCCAGGGCATCAGCGCCTGCGCCTTCGAGCCAGCCGTCCACGTCTCGTTGCATCTCCTGCATTCTCTCAACATCCGACTCGAACGCACCACGTAGGCTTAGTCGGTGACCACGGCACCGGGAGGATCGGCAACTCACCACACGCATCCGTCGCTCGATGCGATCCGTGGGTCGCACGCGATCAAGGCAATGGTGCGCGGCAGCGGGTTTCGTAAGTTGTACGGGGCGCGCCTCGGATCGCAATGGTCCGATGGCATGTTCCAGGCCAGTCTCGCTGGATCGGTACTGTTCAACCCGCAGCATGCGGCTACGGCCGCCGAGATGGCAGCCAGTTTCGCCGTGATGTTGCTGCCGTATTCGATTGTCGGGCCATTCGTCGGCACGCTGCTAGATCGGTACAGCCGACGACATCTCATGATGTGGGCGCAGGTGCTGCGCGGCGTACTGGGCCTGGTCACCGCGGGCATGGTGTGGATCGGTTACCAAGGCGTCGGGTTTTATGCGGGCGCGTTGATCGCGCTGTCGCTGAGTCGGTTCTTCTTGTCCGGTTGTTCGGCGGCGCTTCCACACGTGGTCGCTCGAGCGACGCTGGTTAGCGCCAATGCGTTCACGACCACCAGCGGATCAGTGATCAGCATTATCGGCGGCGGAATGGCGATCGGGCTGCTGTCATTCACGACCAAGGGTGACCACGGGTACGCGGTGATCTGTGCGGTTGCGTTCATCGGAAACGTCGTCGCCACGTTCCTGATGAGTCGCTTCAGCCCCGGCGCGATCGGCCCAGATCACCACACTCGCCAACGGGCTGCGCGGGTCGGTGACGTGGTACGGGAGTTTGGTCAGGGCGCGCGTCATCTGTGGCGCCACCCGGAGGCCGCGGGCGTCCTGAGCACTATTGCCACGCACCGGTTCATCTTCGGTCTGGTCTCCGTCACGCTGCTGCTGCAGTTCAAGAACCACGTGCCGGCCAGTGGGCTATTGCCGGGCGACATCGCCGGGGTCGGCCTCGCATTGAGCCTTGGTGGGGTAGGTGCCTTGCTGGGCGCGTCGATCACGCCGGCGATCACCCGCCTGATCGGCAAGAACGCGTGGATCGTCGGCGTCTACGCCACGTTCGGCGTACTGGCCGGACTGATCCTGCTGATCGATCACCCGTGGGCGCTACTCGCGTCGTCCTTCGCTCTCGGATTCACCGGACAGGCAGTCAAGGTGTGCGCGGACACGATCGTGCAGGAAACGATCGACGAGTCGTTCCAAGGCCGTACGTTCGCCGTCTACGACACCACGTTCAACATCATGTTCGTGTTCGGGGTGATCTTCGCGTCCTCGACGCTGCCCGAATCGGGTCGCACGCTGTGGTACTTCATCGCGATCGCCGCGTTGTACGGCGTTCTCGCGCTGCTTTATCGGGTCATCGCCCGTAAGCACGAAGTTGGCCCGCACCAGCGCGGATTGGGCTAGCCCAAACCTTCGCGGGTGGCCCACGCCTTCAGCTCGGCCACGGCTTCATCGTGCTCGAGTGGACCGCGGTCCAGTCGTAGTTCCTTCAGGAACTTCCACGCCTTACCGACCTGCGGACCCGCCGGAATCCCCAGAATCTCCATGATGGCGTTCCCGTCTAGGTCGGGCCGGACCGCGCGCAGGTCCTCCGCTTCGCGAATCTCGGCAATCCGCCGCTCGAGCGAGTCGTATGCCGCCGCCAGCCGCGCCGCGCGCCGCTTGTTTCGCGTGGTGCAATCCGAGCGCACCAAGATGTGAAGGCGCTCCAGCAAGTCACCGGCGTCGGTCACGTATCGGCGCACGGCCGAGTCGGTCCAGTTGCCGCTGGAGAAACCGTGAAAGCGCAGATGAAGGAAGGTGAGCTGAGATACGTCCGCGACGATCTGTTTGGAGTATCGCAAGGCGCGCAGTCGCTTGCGGACCATCTTCGCGCCGACGACCTCATGATGGTGGAAACTCACGCCGCCACCGGTCTCGTGCCGCCTCGTCGCCGGCTTCCCGATGTCATGCAACAGGGCAGCGAGGCGCACCGCCAGATCCGGCCCGTCCAGGCCGAGTCGAGGCTCCAAGTCGATCGCCTGATCCAGCACGGTGAGCGAGTGCGCGTACACGTCCTTGTGCTGGTGGTGCTCGTCGATCTCCATTCGCAACGCGGACAACTCAGGCAGTACGACGTCCGCGATCCCTAAGTCGACCATCGCTTCCAGGCCGGCGCGCGGCGCCGGGGTCAACAACAGTTTCGACAGTTCGCCCTGCAACCGCTCGGGGGTGATGCGAGATAACTCACCGGCCATCTCCCGGGCCGCCGCGGCGGTGCTCGGGTCGGCGGTGAATCCGAGTTGGGCAATGAACCGGACGAGCCGGAAGATCCGCAGCGGGTCGTCAGCGAACGACTCTGCAGGCGCTGATGGCGTCCGCAGCACCTGCGCTTCGAGATCGCGAGCGCCGCCGTACGGGTCGTGGAAGGTGCCATCGATCAACGACAGCGCCATCGCGTTCACCGTGAAGTCCCGCCGCGACAGGTCGTCCGTGATCGAGTCGCCGAAGACGACTTCGGGATTGCGTGAGATGCGGTTGTACCGGTCCGCGCGGTACGTCGTTATCTCAATCTGGAACCCACGGTGCGTCATCGCTACCGTGCCGTACTCGATACCGGTCGTCCAGACCGCCTCGGCGTACCCGTCGATCAACGACAGCACCTGATCGGGGGGCGCGGAGGTCGTCATGTCCAAGTCGGCGGATCGCTGCAGGTCCAGCGTGCCCATCAACGCATCGCGGACCGGACCACCTACCAGCGCGAGTTCGTGCCCAGCGTCGGCAAATCGTTGCACCAACGGACCAAGGATCGGGTGCAGTACAGCGGCCAGGTGGACGGCGGGATCAGGCGTGTTCATCGGCTATGAGATTACGCGCCGCTCACGCCCCGCCACCGAACCGCCGACGCTACCTGTCCCAATTGTGACGCGACTTGGTTAACGTAGCCTTATGGCCAACATGCTCCCTGAAGAATCGCCGCACCTGGGCGCGGCTTCGGGGACCACGGACGCCGCAAAACCCGAGGTTGGCCGCGACCGACGCCCTAGCCCGATGGACGTCATCGCGCATCGCCGCGAGACGGCTGCCCCAACCAGCAGCGCCGTCCGACAACGGATGCCGCGGATAGATGAGTTCTCCGCCGGCGGCCTCGTGGTGAGCACCCGCGGCGCGCATCCCGCCGCCGCGATCATCGGTCGTAACGATCGACGTGGGCGATTGCTGTGGTCGCTGCCCAAGGGTCACATTGAAGCTGGCGAGACGGCCCTCGAGGCCGCCGTTCGCGAGGTCGAGGAAGAGACCGGGATCATCGGCGAGGTGGTCGCCCCGCTCGGTAAGATCGACTACTGGTTCGTGGCCGATGGACGCCGCGTACACAAGACAGTGACTCACTTCCTGATGACTGCTATCGGCGGTGAGCTCAGCGATGAGGACGCCGAGGTGGTAGCGGTCGAATGGGTCCCGCTCGACAATCTCGGTCGCCGGTTGGCGTACGCAGACGAGCGGCGCATCGCTACGGACGCGATCAGAATCCTGGCCGAGACGGCGTGAGCGTGCGCGCTCGCGGCACCCTTGGGCGGTTCCTGCTCACCCTCCTGGTCGCCCTGCTCGCACTGGGTATGCCGCTCGCCCCCGCGAATGCCGATCCCACCGTCGGCCCGGCGCAGGACGAACCACTGCCGGTCACGGTCAACCTGACGAAGATCACCCCGACATTCGCCGACAGCTCGACTCCGGTGCACGTCGAGGCCGAACTGACCAACACCGGCGATGAGACGATCACCGAGTTGTGGATCAGGCTGCAGCGCGACCAGTGGATCTCTACCCGCGCACAGCTGCAAATCGTGGACGATCAGCAGCCGCCGTACGCCTGGGCCATGTCAGCGCCGACCTCACTATCGGCGCCACTCGATCCGGGCGACAGCATGTCGGTGACGCTGACGGTCTCCCGCGACGAACTGGTCATGTACGACGCCGGCGCCTACCCAATCCTGCTGAACGTCTACGGCACCGTCGACGGTTGGGAGAACCACGTCGGGCAGGCTGCGTTCACCATGCCGCACGCCGACCAGCGACCCGACACTCCGCTCGGTGTGTCCTGGGTGCTTCCGCTCATCGACCAGCCACGCCGGGTCAGCGGTACTGACGTCTTCACCGACGACACGCTCGCCACGGAGATCAGTAGCGGCGGCCGGTTGGAGAACATCCTGGACGCCGCCGAAGAGTACGGCGAGCAGGCGAAGATCAGCCTGGTGGTCGATCCCGCGCTCATCGACGCCCTCGACGCCATGAGCGACGGATATCAGGTTCGCACCGACACGGGAAACATCGACGGCGCCGGTGCCGAAGCCGCCGCAAGCTTCCTCACGCGTCTCACCGATGTCGCGGACACCTCAGCGATCATCGCCACGCCGTACTCCGACGTCGACGCGGTCGCGCTAGTCCGCGCCGGCATGCCAGAGGTGCTCAGCGATGCCCGAACCTACGGCGCCGACATCATCACCGACGTCCTGGACACCGACCCGATCACCAACATCGCCTGGCCGGCCGACGGCATCATGACCGACGACACGTGGCAAACGCTCGTCGCGGACGGTGTGGACACCGCGTTGCTCAGCGGGGCCTCCTACGGTCAAGAGGACTACCTCGAATCACCGCTGGGCATCACCGAGAGCGCGAGCACGGTGTTGCCGAACGGTCGTGCGATCGTCGCTGATCCCGGGCTGAGCAGGCTGCTGACAGCCGCCCCCCAGTACGCCGGTGGCCCCGTACCCGCGGCCCAACGCATCACCGCGGAACTCGCGATGATCTCGCTGCAGATGCCGACCGAGGCGCGCAACGTCGTGTTGGCTCCGCCTCGCGATTGGGCTCCGTCCGAACAGCTTCTCGACGACCTGTTCACAACCACCACGAATGCCGACTGGCTCACCCCGATGTCACTGCAGCAGGTGAGCGAGGGGCCGCCAGTTGACCGCGGCCCGCTGCAGTATCCGGCGACGCTGTCCGAACAAGAACTCCCCGGCAACATCCTCGAGTCGTTCGCGGCCCCTCTGCAACAGGTCGCGGAGTTGGGTTCAGCATTCGATCCCGAGGACACCGACGAGGCATTGTGGCCGACGCGCGCGGCATTGTTCGACGCGGCCAGCAGCGCTTGGCGCGGCGGTGACGGCAGCGCGGTGAGCAACGGCCTGGATACCGCGAACGATGCCCTCGCTACGCTGCGCGCGCAGATCCACATCGTGACGCCCAGTGACGGCACGTACACGCTTACCTCCAGCGATGCACCGCTGGTATTCACTATCGAGAACAACTTGCCCTGGGATGTGCATTACCGCATAGGCATTGACGAGTCACGCTCCGTCGGCCTCACCGCAGAGGACGTCGGGGTGCAGACCATTCCGGGCGGTACCCGCGCCACCGTGCAGTTGCCGACGAGCGTCGAGCGTTCCGGCGCGTTCACGGTCGTCGCGCAGATCCGCACGCCGGACGGCGACCCGCTGGGTAATGACGTGCAGATCAACGTCTCGTCCTCGGCGTACGGTACGGCCGCTCTGTGGGTCACCGGTATTGCCTTCACCGCCCTGTTGGCGCTGATCGCGCGACGTTGGTGGCGCCGTCATCTGTTCTGGGCCGAGGAGCGCCGCAAACGAGCCGACGCGCAAGCGCACCAGCTCCGTGAGGACGCCGGCGATCATGGTCAGCACGAGTATCGCTCGGATGATGCGATCGTGCCGCCTGATTTCGCCGGGTACGACGTACCGCCGCGAGACGAGCACCGATGAGCCTGATTCGTTCCGCCGGGCAGGTCGCGGTGGGCACCCTGATGTCGCGCATCACCGGGTTCGCCCGGACCATCGTGCTCGCTGCGCTGCTCGGGCTCACGCTGACTAACGACGCGTACAACATCGCGAACACCCTGCCCAAGATGGTGTTCGAGTTGCTGCTCGGCGGCGTTCTGACGTCGGTCGTCGTACCGCTGCTGGTGCGTGCGGAGAAACAGGCGCGAGAGGCCTCGACGGACCCGAACGCGTTCGCGCAGCGGCTGTTCAGCTTGGCCGCCATCGGACTGATCGGCGCAACGGTCGTCGGCATGCTGATCGCGGGTCTGCTGGTCACGATGATGGGCCTGGGACCGGATCGGCCCAATCACGACATCGCGACGTTGATGACGATCCTGATGCTGCCGCAGATGATCTTCTTCGGCCTCGGCGCACTCGCCGGCGCAGTGATCAATACTCGCGGCTCCTTCCTAGCCCCAGCGTGGGCGCCGGTGGCCAACAACATCGTCGTGATCGGAGTCGCGCTCGCGATGATCGCGATGCGCACTGGCGCGGCCGAGTTCAGCACCACCGAGATCGTGCTGCTCTCGCTCGGAACGACCGCGGGCATTGTGGTGCAGGCCGCCCTGTTGATACCGAGTTGGCGCAAGGTCGGGTTCCGCTGGAAGTGGCGGACGGACTTCCGCGGCGTCGGGCTCGGCGAGGTCCGCAACCTCATGCTCTGGATGCTCGGGTACGTCGTCGTCGGCCAGATCGGCTACATCGTCGCGACCAACGTGGCCAACTACGGCGCCCGCAGCCACGAGGGCATGGTCTCCCAGTGGACGTATGCCGACCTGTTGTTTCAACTGCCGTACGGCATTCTCGGCGTCTCCTTGCTGACCGCGCTGATGCCGAAGTTGTCTCGGGCTGCGCGCGACGACGACATGCCGAAGGTCAAGCGGTACCTTGCCGACAGCACCCGTCTGACCGCACTGGGCATGCTGCCGATCAGCATGGCCTGCTGGATCCTCGCCGTACCGCTGACCGTGTTGTTCTTCGACGGTGGTCAGTTCGACGGCGAAGGTGCACGGTACACAGGCCTTATCTTCGCCGCGGCCGCTTTCGGGCTGCTTCCGTACTCGATCACGTTGCTGCAGCTTCGGGTGTTCTTCGCGGTCAAGGACGCGCGCACGCCCACGCTGATCATGGTCGGCATCGTCGGACTTCGGATCGTGCTTAGCCTGCTGTGTCTGCTGCTGCCGACGTATTGGATCGCGGTCGGTCTCGGTGTCGCGTTCAGCCTGTCGTTCGTCGGCGGCGCGATTATTGGCGAGATAGTGCTGCATCGGCGATTTGGACGGCTCGGCACCCGCGCGGTACTGCTCGACCTCGGCCGCATCGCGGCTGCATCGCTGGTCGGCGTCCTCGTCGCGACGCCTGTGTATCTCGGCATGCAAGCGCTCTTCAGCGGTGCCGACACCTGGAACATCGAAGGGCTCACCGGCGTACCGCTGCTGACTCTGAACAAACTGACGATCGCGATCGTGCTGATCCTCACGGCCGCGGTCGGTCTCGTCGTCTTCGTAATAGCGGGCCTCGCGTTCGGCGTGCGGGACCTGCAGCGGTTGTTCCGGCGCTTCCGCGGCGGCGGACCGTCAGGCGATGCCGACGGAGGTGCTGAGGCGCCCGTCGCAGATCCCGACGCCTGGCTGCTGCAACCGGTACCGTTGACGCCGTCCGTATCGGGCATCCCCGCGACAGTTCCAGTGAACGAGGCCATGGCAGAGCGCACCCCACCTTCGAATGACGACCGTCCCACCACCGGACGGATCCCCAAGCCGCGCACTGGTTGGCAGTTGCTCGGCGTTACCGCCCTCGGGCTCGTGATCGCATTGGTCATCGGTTGGTTCGCGGGAGTGTTCGCCGGCAAGATGTTCGGCCCCGAGGACAAGAACGAGAACCAGGCGGCCCCCACCAGTTCGGCGCCAGCAACGCCGACCGACGAGGAATCCGAGTCCGGACAGCAGATCCAGATCGCCGGCGCGACGCTGTTCGATCCGCCGCCCGGCGATGGTGCCGAGAACGTCGACCGCATCGACCTCTCGTACGACGGACAGCCCGGGACCACCTGGCCGACGTTGCAGTATCAGGGCACCGCCGAGTTCGCGAACCTCAAGCCCGGCGTCGGCATCGTGTACGACCTCGGCAGCGAACAGACCATCTCCAAGATCGACATCGTGACGACGCTGCCGGGCGCCACGGTTGAGATCCGCTCCGGTACAGGCACCAGCGGAGAAATCGACGACTTCGACATCATTGGTGACCCGGTCACGCTGCAGACGAACACCACGGTCGAAATGCCGGCCGACACCAAGACTCAGTACGTTCTCATCTGGATCACCCAACTCGTGCCACAGCAGGGCTACTTCCAGGCTGCGCTCTCCGAAGTGACGATCTTCAACTAGGCAGAGTGGGACCAAGTCGCGGGCCAAATACCAGCCCCGAGCCGATAGGTGGCTAGGCTACCGGGGTGACCACTTTCTCCGTCGACGACGATCCGCGCTCCGACAAGGAGCTTCTCGCCGACCACGTGACGGGTGATCCGTATGCGTTTGAGCGGATCGTGCAGCGCCACCGGAACCGGCTGTACGCCGTTGCGTTGCGGACCATGCGCGATCCGGAGGACGCCGCAGATGCGCTACAGGACGCCCTGATTTCGGCATTCCGCGCCGCCGCATCCTTCCGAGCCGAGGCCCAAGTCACGACCTGGCTACACCGCATCGTCGTCAACGCGTGTCTGGACCGCATCCGCCGTAAACAGGCGCGGCCAACCGCACCCCTGCCCGAGGAGGGACCGGGTGAGCCCGCGGATCCGCGAGACGCGGTCAGCGAACGCGATATGTCGATGGTGATTCAAGATGCGCTGATGCGGATTCCCGAAGATCAGCGAGCGGCAATCGTGCTCGTCGACGTGCAGGGTTACTCGGTGGCGGATGCCGCCGCCGTCCTCGATATCCCTGAGGGCACGATCAAGAGTCGTTGCGCGCGGGGCCGCGCCAAACTCGCGGGAATTCTGGGCCACCTCCGGAACCCCGAGGACTGATTCACCGTCGCAGTTCTGTTCGAGCCGTAGTTTTGGGCACCGGCATCTGGCCACTTGACCAAGAACGACGACCGAGCGGACCCAGGGGCACCCGGTGTGGCGGCCAAGAACGCAGCACCAAAATTCTTGCAAGAAGGAGATGACATGACCCATTCCTCACACGTCGATGGCGGCGTGGACGGGGCATGCCCAGATCTTGACACGTTGGCGGACCTACACGCCGACATACTCGACGCGACCACGGCACAGTCCGTACGTGCACACGTCGCGACGTGCAGCGACTGCCAAGCAGTCCTGAACGCGCTCGATACGACCGTGAGTTCACTGAACTCCATGCCAGAGGTCCAACTGCCGCAAGCAGTCGCCGATCGCATTGATGCGGCACTCGCTGCGGAGTCCGGCCGCGTTGGACTGCACGATGACCGCTCCGTCGCTGCCTCGCCCCCGGCAGTCACGACCGGTGATCGTCGTCTTAACACCGAGCCGACAGCGCAAACTAATGTCGCTAGTCTCGATGCGCACCGGCAGAAGCGTGGGCTTTCGCGTGGCCGAATGCTGCTGGCCGCTGCCGCCGCGGCGGTCGTCGTCGGCGGTGGAGCTTTCGCTCTCGGTCAGGCCGGCGGCGACAACGACACCACGGCCGCCGACGATCAACAGACGAGCGAACCGGCCGACCAGGCGCCTGACGCCTCAAGTGACGTGCGGACCTTCGCAGAACCAAAGGACGTCCTTGAGGACGGCACGATCGTCAATGATCAGGTCTCCGAAGAGGTCGCAGGCAAGATGGCCGAGAAGTCCGCGCGCCTGCAATGCTTGAACTTGATCGTTCCCCGTCCGGGCTCGGCACCCGAGGCAGTGCAGGAAGGTACCCACGAGGGTAAGGACGCCTACGCGTTCATCTTCCCGACCGATGATCCCGATGAGGTTCACATGATCGTGGTCGACGCGAACAATTGCGGTGAGGTTCTCTACGAGGTAGACGGGCCGCGCGAGTAGCCCAGCCAGTACATGCCCGACGACCTGCGGATTTCCTCGTCGCATGTCGCGTACCACCAGAACGCCGCCCGCGCCGATGCGGGCGGCGTTCTTGATCGATGCAACCGTCCGCCGTGAACTTCGGCGCGTTCGCCCAACGTCGCGGAATAGCCCGCTTACGATGAGTGTTGCACCCACAGCGCCGTACGCCGGTCACCCGACGTCGCTCGCGCCGACACCTGCACATTTACCGCCAGAAATGAGTTCTCCGCGTTGAGCACCGACGTCCGTAACGTGATCATCATCGGGTCCGGCCCTGCCGGCTACACCGCCGCTATCTATACCGCGCGAGCCAATCTCAAGCCGCTCGTGTTCGAGGGCAGCCAATTCGGCGGGGCGCTGATGACGACCACGGAAGTCGAGAACTTCCCCGGGTTCGTTGAGGGCATCGACGGCCCAGCCCTGATGAGCAACCTCCGCGGTCAGGCTGAGCGATTCGGCGCTGAATTGCGTCCCGACGATGTCACTGAGGTCGACCTGACCGCGACGCCGAAGTCGGTGACCGTCGGTGAGGAGACCTTCTACGCGGACGCCGTCATCATCGCGACGGGTTCGAAGTACCGCTACCTCGGACTACCGGACGAGGAACGCCTGCTCGGCCGCGGCGTCTCCGCATGCGCGACCTGCGACGGGTTCTTCTTCCGCGACCAGGACCTCGCGGTGGTCGGCGGCGGCGACAGCGCGATGGAAGAGGCCACTTTCCTCACGCGATTCGCAAAGTCTGTCACCGTCGTACACCGCCGCGATGAATTGCGCGCATCGCAAATCATGATCGATCGCGCGAAGGCGAACGACAAGATCCGATGGTCGCTGAACCAACGCGTCGTCGGCGTACAGGGCGAGGAGAAGGTCTCCGGACTGCAGTTAGAGAACACGCAGACCGGTGAGGCCAGTGAACTGGCCGTCGGTGGGATGTTCGTCGCGATCGGCCACGATCCGCGGAGCGAACTTTTCCTGGGACAGATCAACCTCGACGAGGCCGGGTACGTTCAGGTCGAAGGACGATCGACCCGCACCAATATCGACGGCGTGTTCGCCTGCGGTGACGTTGTCGACCACACCTACCGTCAGGCGATTACTGCTGCCGGCTCCGGATGCTCCGCGGCAATTGATGCCGAGCGCTGGCTGGCAGGGCGCGACCAGTAGTTACATAGACCTATCTCGATAGATTCTCAGAAAGGGAGCAGCAGATGTCCAAGAACACCGTCACCGTTACCGAGCAGAGCTGGCAGAACGACGTACTCAACAGCGACAAGCCCGTCCTCGTCGACTTTTGGGCCGAGTGGTGCGGGCCGTGCAAGATGATCGCCCCGGTTCTCGATGAAATCGCCGGTGAAGTAAAGGACAAGCTCACCGTGGCCAAGATCAACATCGACGAGAACCCGCAGATCGCGCAGAACTACCAGATCATGTCGATTCCGACCATGACCGTCTTCCAGGGCGGGCAGCCGGTCAAGAGCATCGTTGGCGCAAAACCCAAGGCTGCCATCAAGAAGGACCTCGCCGAGTGGATCTAGTCCACTGACCTGGGCGATTGAGCACCACAACATCTGCATAACGTGCGAAGGGCGCCGCCGTCACGACGGCGCCCTTCGACGTAGTATCCGGGAGTTGCGCGATTTCGCGGCGTGATTGCAGCCGCGAGCGTATGCGGAAGGGCTGGCATGAGTTTGGGCGAACCTACAGACCGCCGCTCGGGGGATCTTGATGTACGACGTTTACTCGAGGACCTCGAACTAGGTCAACCCTTAACATCGGCTAAGAGGGCGATCGACCCACTTAGTGCGCCCCACTTCGCCGCCAAGGCGCCCGACAGAGCTGCGCACCACCTAGCCTTACGACAGTTTCAGCAGGAGCGCGGACTGGCCGCCACTGGTCGGCTCGATCCCGACACCTATCGCGAGCTGCTCGGCGCGCAGTACCGAATCGGCGACCGGGTACTGCAGCGCGCGACGCACATGCTGCGCGGGGACGACGTCCGCGATCTTCAGCACCAACTCGCTGAACTCGGCTTCCATCACGGGAACGTCGATGGGATCTTTGGCCCCACGACAGAGCAGAGCCTCAGCAACTTTCAGGCCGATTACGGCCTGCGGGCCGATGGCGTGTGTGGGCCGATCACTATTCGCGCACTACACAATCTGCTTCCCAAAGTTACCGGTGGATCGCCCGCGGCGTTGGCCTCGTACGCCTACCGCATGCACACTGGTCCGGGGTTGGCCGGCCGATACATCGTTCTCGACCCCATTCAATCCAACGATGAGCTCGCTGACAGTTTCATCTCGACCGTGACTGAGTCGGCGCGCGATCAACTCGAGCGACTCGGCGCCAATGCGCTGCTTGCCCAAGGCGTCGGGGAAGAACTGTCCGCCACCGAGCGCTCCCTGCGAGCGAACCAGGTGGGCGCAGAGATCTACTTGAGTCTTGACGTGGCGAGCCATTCCAGCCAGCACGCCGAGGGAGTCGCCGCGTACTACTTCGGCTCGCCGAGCGGTGCCTCGCAGGTTGGGCGCGAACTCGCCGGCTTGCTCCAGCGTGAGGTTTCGGCGCGCACGGACTTCACCGACCTTGGCGAGCATCCTCGGGTTCTCGAAACACTTCGAGCCACCCGAATGCCGTCGATTCATCTCGAGCTCGGATACCTCTCCAGCCCGTTTGACCGCGCGCGGATGTCAGATCCGCTCGTTATCGAGGCCGTAACCGCCGCGCTTGTCGCCGGCGTCGAACGGTTCTACCTCGCCGCGATGGATGAGCACGCCACCGGGACCTGGCAGATTCCACACGCCGCCGACTAGGTCCTAGTTTCACGTGAAACGTGGATCTCTGTCAGGACCAAGATCCAGCGGCGCGTGTGAATCGCACAATCTCTGCGTAGCGCGCTACGACGCTTGAGTTTCCTCGCGAGTTCCCTACGTGAGAGCCGACGTAACGCCGCCACGTTGTTTCACGTGAAACGGTGATTGCGGGCCCAACACCAGCGCCGTCCGTTTCACGTGAAACGGACGGCGCAATAACCAAGGAACAGCGATGACGAACGTCTGGATCAGTCGCTCTCGTCGTCGGCACGCTTCGTTGCCAGGGGCGGGGCCATCATCGCGACGATACGTTCCAGATCGTCCACCGAGGCGAACTCAACCACAATCTTGCCCTTGGTGCGACCGAGTTGAACAGTGGCGCGGGTGTCGAAGTGGTCGGACAACTTCTCGGCGAGCGCACCCAGTGCAGGGGCCACCGGCCTAGTGCGCCGAGTAGGGCGGCTGGGACGAGCGCCATCGCCGCTATACAGCGCAACGGCTTCCTCTGTCGCTCTGACGGACAATCCTTCAGCGACGATACGCGCGGCGAGGGTCTCCTGCGCGTCGAGGTCATCGAGTCCGAGCAACGCGCGCGCGTGCGAACCCGAGATAACACCGGCAGCAACGCGGTTCTGGACTCGAGTCGGAAGCTTCAGCAATCGGAGCGAGTTTGAAATCGCCGGACGGCTGCGCTTGATCCGCTTAGCGAGTTCCTCGTGAGTGACACCGAACTCTTCGATCAACTGTTGGTAAGCAGCCGCCTCTTCCAGGGGATGCAACTGCACTCGATGGATATTCTCCAACAGCGCGTCGCGCAGCATCTCGTCATCGTCCGTCTGACGGACGATGACCGGGATGACATCCACGCCAGCCAACTTCGACGCACGCAGGCGCCGTTCGCCCATGACGAGTTCGTAACCGCTAGCCGTCTCACGTACAACGATAGGCTGAAGGAGACCGAACTCCTTGATCGACTGCGAGAGCTCCTCGAGCTCATCATCGTCGAATACCTGGCGTGGATTCTTCGGGTTGGCGCGAATATCGGCTGGGCTCAGTTCCACCAACACCGCAGGTGGCGCCGCCGCGTCCCCGGTCCGGGTCGACGCGCCATCCGGCGCGACCACATTGGCAGTATCGTCCATTCCAGCAGTCGGCTCGTCCTTCGACTCGGTGTCGCGGTCCGTGGACACTGTGTCCGATATCCGATCGACCGCGTCGGGGCGATCTACATATAGCGATTCGGCCGCGGGCACCGTTTCACGTGAAACCGCGTGCTCCTGCGCCGCGCCGGCGGTATTTCCGACACCTCCGGCGTCAACGGACGTCTCGTCCGAAGAATCGCCGCCTGACGTCGAGGTCTCGCGAGTCGCTTTAGGTGAAGCCGATTGACCATCGGAGGCGCCCAGCGATCCGGAATCCAATTCTGGAGCGGCAGCGACGGAGTCCATCTTGACTGAGCCTGACTCATCTCTAGTGTCATTGTGATCGGTGGGAGCAGGTGCGGCTGCGGCATCAGCGTTCGCGCTGCTCTCCGATTGTGTTCCAGCCGCCTTCGTGTCGCCATCAGTGCCGTTAACGATGGCGTCGCCGCTACTAACTCCCTCCTCGTTATCAGCCGCGACCGGATTCGCTGTAGCTATCGATGAGGTATCCACATGAATATCCACAGCAGATCCCGACCCGCGGAGGACGTCCGGACTGATCGCCGTACCTGATTCACTGACTGGATTACCGCTCTGAACAGGGGATTTGTCGGCGTCGGCATCTGCATGCCGCTGATCATCGTTGACGTATCGATCGTCTAGAACCGATCGCGCGGCGGCTTCATCCACAGCCGGTGGATTGTCGAGCGCGTTCCAAAAGTGTCCCTTTCCCGACGCGCTTCCGGGTAGCGGGCCGGACGGAATGAGCGCTCCGAGGCCACGTCCAAGTCCACCTCGGCGAGCCGGTGGCTGCGACTTCTTCTTAGACTTATCGCTCACTACCGCGCTCCCGATTCCCGCTGTTTCACGTGAAACATCACCGACGTCCGACAAGTTCGCGCGCGGCGGCCGCATACGCCTCGGCACCACGCGAACCCGGATCGTAACTCATCACCGATAGGCCATAGCTGGGCGCTTCGCTCACCTTGACGCTGCGCGGAATGATCGTGCGCATCACGACCTCGCCGAAGTGCTCCCGGACATCGTCGACGACTTGTCCGGCAAGCTTCGTACGCGCATCGAACATGGTCAGCAGCATCGTGGAGACTTCGAGAGCGGGGTTCAGGTATCCCTTGATCAGATCGACCGTCTCAAGAAGCTGACCGAGGCCCTCCAGCGCGTAGTACTCACACTGCACCGGAATGAGCACCTCGCCGGCTGCCGCTAGTGCGTTGACGGTAAGAAGTCCCAGCGATGGTGGGCAATCCACCAGAACGTAGTCGAAGCTGCTTTCGCCGGTGTGCTCATCCAGGAACGCCGTAATTGCTTGTTTCAGGCGAAACTCGCGGCCGACCATGACGCCAGCGAGTTCAACCTCGGCACCGGCCAGGTCTGGGGTTGCCGGTACGCAGTACAGCAGCTCAGTGGGTACACCTGGGGCCTGAACCGGCTGCACGACCTCACTGAGCGGGGCCTTATCAACAATGACGTTGTATGTGGACGGGGTGCCTGCCTGATGAGGTATTCCTAGACCAGTACTCGCGTTGCCCTGCGGGTCTAAATCGATCACCAACACCCTGAGGCCGGTCATGGCCATCGCGGCGGCCAGATTCACTGTCGTCGTGGTTTTCCCGACGCCGCCCTTCTGGTTCGAGACCGTGAGGATTCTGGCCACCTCACGTCGCCCAACGACAGTCGTACGGTCGATAGCCTCAGTTTCGGTGGCCACGTCGGTGGCCACGTCGGCCGTCGTTTCACGTGAAACATCGGCGCCGGGCGCGGCGACTGCCTGGGTGTCGGCGACAGAAACTTCGTCGACCTTGGTCTCGGGAGACGTCGCTTCGACCTCTACCGAATCGCCACCGCCCGCCCACACGGCGTTCTCCAGGTCATTCGAATGCGAGGCTGGATCCGCCTCGATCGCCGTCGAGTCGGAACGCTCAGCTCCGACATCAGACTGGCGGTTGCGATCAGGATCGGTGTCAATGCTTGAAGTCTCCGTGCGCGAGGAGTCCATATCGGCGGGACGAGGCCCTGAGGCTTCGGCCACCGTCGCGATGTCGGTCGCCGGAGAACCAGCACTCGCACGGGCGGCGAAGTCTGCGGCGCTTTCGGATTCTGACGCAACAGCCGGATCATTCACCTTGGGACCAATAGCGTCACGTGACGTTTCTGGCGTCAAGGTTGGGTCTACAGAGTTGTTCGATGTGTCGGAGGATTCTGTTGTTTCACGTGAAACAACAAAATCGGCGCCGGACATCCAACCGACACCGGTCGGTTTCCCGGGCGCCATTTCGGCGCGCCGTTTCCGGGGCCACCCGAGTTTCGACGACATGAAACTCAACAGCTCCTCCAGCATCTACGAGGGTTGTGCCAGCAGCACGCGCGCGGTGTGCACACCGTCTCCACTGGACAGATCCACCATATCGAGATCACCGACCATACGACGTTGCCGTTTGGTGAGTTCCGCGATCTCGTCTTCAGCACGACGGCCCTTCATGGCCGCCAGCCAACCACCGCGGCGTACCAACGGCACACACCATTCAATCAATCGCCCCAGTGGAGCCACGGCACGCGAGGTAACGACGTCGTACGCGCCAATCACGGTCCGCGACTCTGGCTCTCCAGCGCGGGCACGTACGACCCGGACGTTGGACAGCGATAGATCAGCGCAAATCTCACGAAGATAGTCCGTACGACGCTGCAACGGATCGACCAAGGTCACGTCCAGATCCGGTCGAGCAATCGCCAGCGGAATCCCGGGCAAACCACCACCGCTGCCGACGTCGCACACCGATGCACCGTTGGGCAAGACGCGCGGCGACAGTTGCGCCAGAAGCGCGCTGTTGATGAGATGTCGCTCCCAGAGCACCGGAACTTCACGGGGGCCGTTCAGTCCTCGGATTGGCCCAGACTCACATAAGGACGCATGAAAGCGCTCGGCGAGCGGAAGCCGCTCGCCGAAAATCGCCTGCGCCGCAGGTGGGGTGCCGGGCACGAAACTAGTCTGCTAGTCGGATGACGACTCGTCGATTAGGCTGCTCACCCGCGGATTCACTCACGACGTCCGACTCCGCGCCAACGACATCGTGAACGACTTTGCGTTCGAACGGATTCATCGCAGGGAGTCGCTTCTCCGTGCCCGCCGCACGCACTTCCTTGATCGCGTCCACGGCAAGTTGGGTGAGACGCTCACGCTCGTGCGCCCGGTACCCATCGATATCCAGCATCAGCCGGCTACGGGCGCCAGTCTGCGCCGTGACAGCGAGCCGGGTCAATTCCTGGAGCGCGTCCAAAGTCTGGCCACGCTGACCCACCAAATGCTTCAGATCACCACCATCGACCGCAACGACCGCGCGTGAGCCTTCGACGTCCAGGTCGATGTCACCATCGAGATCGAGGATGTCCAGCAATCGTTCCAGATAGTCGCCGGCGATATCACCCTCGATCACCAACGGATCGCTCTCGTCGTACGACGCTTCCTCAGTGTCCTGCTGTGTTTCAGTCATGATCGTCAGCTTTCGGTGCTTAGTACTACAAAGGAAATCGGGTCAGCGCTTCTTGCGCTTCGTCTGCGGCCTTGAACCGGCCGTCGGCTTGGCGCCGGCGCGTGGTTTCGCTGATCCACCCGGCTTACCTCCCGACCGAGGGGACTTGGTACCGCCAGCAGGTTTCGTGCCCGCGCGGCGGGACGTGTCACCGGCGTCCGCGGCATCATCAGTGACCGCTTCCACCTCCGACTCGTCCGTCGTGCTCGCGGCAGCCGAACGCGGGCGCTGGGCCGCATCGCGGTTGGGTTTCGCCCCAGGACGCGGAGTGAGCTTCGTGCGGTCGATCTCGGCCTTGTCCTTGTCCTCCGGACGCGCGCCGGGTGCCGGCATCCGCGACAACACCCAGAACTGCTGTCCCATGGTCCACAGGTTGTTGAAGAACCAGTACAGCAGCACGCCGAGCGGGAAGAAGGTACCGGAGACCAGCAGCGCGAGCGGTGCTCCGTAGAGCATCAACTTCTGCACCATCTGCATCTGCCCTGCCTGCGGAGACTCAGGCATGTTGGCGTTCTGCGCTTTGGTGCGCTTCATGATCTGCTTGGTGGTGATGAACTGCGTTATCGACATCACCACGATCAGGATGCCGGTGACCACCTTGATGTTGGTCGAGGACGTCGTCGGCACGGCTTGCAGCAGCGTGTCGAGTTTGTCACCGCTCATCGTGAAGTACGAGGAGATCGGGGCGCCGAAGACCGTCGAGGTGGCGGCGTTGTCTGTTAGCGCATCGTCCCACGAGTAGAGCCCGGGTTTACCTGGCTCCAGCCGCCGCAGGACGTGCAGCAGAGCGATGAAGACCGGAGCTTGCGCGATCATCGGTAGGCAACCCGCGAGCGGGTTCACACCGCGCTCGCGTTGCAGTTTCATCATCGCCTCGGACATACCTTGGCGATCCGAGCCGTACTCAGCGCGAAGTTTCGCGATCTCGGGCTGTAGTTCCTGCATCGCCCGCTGGCTCTTGATCATCTTCACGAAAAGCGGGAAGAGAATGATGCGGACTGTGACCACCAGAAACATGATCGCCAGCACCCAGGACACGCCGCTGTGCGGATCAAACAGCGAGCCCCACAGCGAGTGCCACAGTTTCAGCACGAAGGCGATCGGGTAGTACAGGAAGTCGAGCATCAGATCACTCCGTGGTCGCGGTGCTTGAGAAAGTCTGGGTCGAACGGGTGCGAGGCGCCTTGACCTTGTCTACCCCGCCCGGATGCCACGGTCCGCACTTCAGTAACCGGACTATCGCATAGCCGGAACCTCGCACCGCGCCGTGGGTCTGTATGGATTCGACGGCGTACTGGCTGCAGGTCGGATAGAAGCGACAGGCCGGTGGCCGTACCGGAGAGATCCAACGCTGGTACACGCGAATGGGCGCGACGAGGAGCCTGCCCGCGAAGGTGCTCATCGTCTCGCCCGCTCAAATGCCTTGCTCTTCAGAAACGCTCGGGAGCTCGCGCTGAGTTCCGCAAACGGCGTGTTCGCGGCTGAGGGGAGGGCGCGCACGACCAGCCGGGCGCCGTCCGGTAACTGTGAATACAGTCCGCTGCACACGTGCCGCAAACGTCGTGTCACGCGATGCCGTACGACCGATCCACCCACTGCTTTGGACACCACGAAGCCGCAGCGGACCTCGTTATCGTCGGCTATTCCGAGATGAAAGACGAGTGCGCCGTCGGCAAACTTGCGCCCACGCCGCATCGCGACGGCGAAATCGGCGCTGCGGTGAATACGTTGGTCTGCCGAAAGCACGCGTGGCCGAGGCCTGAACCCGTATCGGGGTTACGCCGAGATACTGGCGCGGCCCTTACGACGACGGCCCGACAGAATGGCGCGGCCGGCACGAGTGCGCATCCGCAGACGAAAACCGTGGGTCTTCGCGCGTCGACGGTTGTTGGGCTGGAACGTCCGCTTGCTCACTGCGGGCTCTCCTTATGACGGTCGGGAATCCACGGGCGTGGACTGCTCCGGAAGCTGGTGGAAAATCATCTGGCAGCCGACGGCGGACCGCCGACCGATGACCCTGCCCAGACCGTCACTCGCCATTGGGTGCGTACTACGCCGCCCGGCGGGGAAGATCAGGCAAGTTGTCGCTCTACTGCGACCGTTCTACGGTACGGACCCCTGCGCTCTGGGTCAAACCTGGGCTCTGAAGTGTTGCCAGGACCACCCTGTGACATAGAACCGAGGATACTCGCACGCCCACCCCACCGGGGCCCTGCAGCGACACGCCGAAGCAAGTAGATTTTGTCCGCGATCAACTTGTGGGCACCGGCGACGAGGCACTAATCTAGCCAACACACCTTCCGCGCCGAGCCCGCACTTTTACGGGACACTGCCTGTGGATCGAGTTGGGGATACGTGTATCTTCGTCACCTGTGGATAAGAATGTTAACAACCTAAAAAATAGCCGCTGAACAGGCATTTTTCAGTAGTTGTATCCACAGCTCGAAGTCCGGACATCAACCGGCGAGTTATCCACAAGCCGGAACGGAAAGGACTGCACAGTGAGCGACGAGGGCACTGAACTCGAGGTGGTGTGGTCTACAGCCATCGCGGATATCCCCTCCGAACAACTCACCGGCCGACATCGCGCGTTGCTGCGCATGACTAAGCCCGTTGGCCTTATGGGCACGACCGCCATCATCGCGGCGCCTGACGCCTTCACCCAGAACATGATCGAGACGAAGTTGCGTCCGATTCTCAACGATGTGCTGTCGACGACACTGCGCAAAGAAGTGCAGATTGCCGTGACCATCGACGCATCAATCCATGACGTTGCGCCGTCGGACGACTCAGAGGTCACAGAGTCGTCCGAGTCCGCTCGGGAGACTGAGGGCACCGATGTCGTCACTTTCGTGGCGCCACCCGAGCCGCGGGACGCCGAAGCCGTCGTCCCCGAGACTTCTGCGGAATCGAATACGAAGACTTCGCTAACCGTTCCGCAGCCGATGGTCATGCCGGGTACCACCACCACCGGTCCGATGACCGCGCCGGGACGGCTCAACCCGAAGTACACATTTGAGAACTTTGTCCGCGGACCGTCGAACCGACTTGCGTTCGCCGCGGCGTCCGCCGTCGCCGAGGCACCCGCGAAGGCCTACAACCCGCTGTTCATCTATGGCGACTCCGGGCTGGGTAAGACACACCTGCTGCACGCGATCGGTAATTACGCCAATCAGGTCTTCCCGGACATCACCGTGTTGTACGTCAGTTCCGAGGAGTTCACCAACGACTTCATCAATGCGATCGCCAACGCCGGTCGCGGCGGCGGAGACCAGCGAGAGCAGTTCCGCCGGCGTTATCGCGAGGTCGACATTCTGATGATCGACGACATCCAGTTCCTCGAACGCGCTGAACAGACCCAGGAAGAGTTCTTCCACACGTTCAACACTCTGCACAACGCAAACAAGCAGATCGTGATCACCTCGGACCGCACCCCCAAGGAGCTCACCACCCTTGAAGACCGGCTGCGCAGTCGATTCGCCGGCGGACTTACCCCAGATATCCAGACTCCAGACCTCGAGACGCGCCTGGCAATCTTGCGCAACAAGGCCGCACAAGAAGGCATGACGGTCGCGCCCGAGGTTCTCGAACTCCTCGCGACCGCAATCCAAACCAACATTCGGGAGCTGGAAGGCGCGCTGATCCGGGTGTCGGCGTTCGCGAGCCTCACCGGGCAAGGCGTCGACCTGAGCATCGCGCAGCAGGTCATTCAGGATCTGGTGCCCGACAACGAGACACACCACATCAGCGCGACGACCATCATGCAGCAGGTTTCGACGTACTACGACGTGTCGATCGACGACCTCTGCGGACGTAGCCGCTCCAAAACGCTCGTCATGCCACGCCAAATCGCGATGTTCCTGTGCCGCGAACTCACCGACCTGTCATTGCCACGCATCGGTCAGCAGTTCGGCGGTAAGGACCACACCACCGTGATGCATGCGGTGAAGAAGGTCACCAAGGAAATGAAGGAAAAGCGACACATCTACAACCAGGTCACCGAGCTCACCAACCGCATCAAGTCCGAAGGCTGAGCGTGCATCACATCCTCGATTGCCGATTGTGCTTATCCTCCGATGTGGATATCGCTGTGGATAACTGGGGATTACCTGCGGATGACGTTGTGGGTCACTGTGCACAAGTTGACTTCGTCCACAAGGCGAGCGCGTCATCCAAAACTCGGTCCACGATCAATGCACACCGGGTTCTGCTTGATGACCTGCGAAAACGGTACTTTTCCACGAAATCCACAGGCCCTATGACTACTACGGATATTTATCAAGGCAATGAATCCGTTCATGTCTGCACAGGCCTTGGTTGTGGAAATCCGAATCACCAAACCCTCGTTCGTTGCACCGATTTGCCAGCCGGTAGCGTCACGACTGCACCGGCATACCCGACCACCACCGTTTGCCAGGAGATCCGATGAAGTTTCAGGTTGAGCGCCACGCGCTCGCGGATGCCGTTGCCTGGGTTGCCCGCGGTCTGCCGCAGCGCCCGCCGATGCCAGTTCTTGCCGGAATCCTGCTGTCGGTGGACGCCGACGCGTTGACCGTCTCGAGCTTCGACTACGAAGTGTCGACGCAGATGCGCATCGAGGCGGCAGTGGATACCGCTGGCAAGACGTTGGTCTCCGGTCGACTACTCGCGGACATCACCAAGGCACTGCCCAACAAGCCGGTTGAGTTGACGGTCGACGGGTCACGTGTGCTGCTCAAGTGCGGCACCTCGAAATTCTCATTGCCCAGCCTGCCCGTCGATGACTACCCGTCGCTGCCAGCCCTTCCCGGACTTGCGGGTTCGGTTGACGCAGACGAGTTCGCTCGGGTCGTTGGCACCGTGGCGATCGCCGCAGGGCGTGACGAAACCCTGCCGATGCTCACCGGCGTCCGGATCGAGATCGAAGGCAATACGCTGACGTTCGCCGCGACCGATCGCTATCGCCTCGCCGTCCGCGAAATGACCTGGGAGCCCGCCGACCCGCAGGTGTCCACAGCGGTGCTGGTTCCGGCGAAGATGCTCAGTGACACCGCGAAAACACTCGCCGGGGTCGGCCGCGTCGACATCTCGCTGTCCGACGGTGCGGACGGACTCATCGGATTCTCCGGCGGCGACCGCCACACGACGACGCGGCTACTCGACCCGGACTTCCCGCCGTTCCGGAAATTGCTGCCCGATGATTCATCGTCAACGGCTGACGTTGCCACGGCATCGCTGGTCGAAGGCGTGCGCCGTGTCGCGCTTGTAGCTGAGCGCGGTACGCCCGTGCAATTGGCCTTCGACGACGCAGAGGTCACACTGACCGTCGCCGGCGACGACGACGGGTCGGCGGAGGAATCACTGCCGACCGATCTCAACGGTGACCCGATCCGAATCGGCTTCAACCCGGCGTACCTGCTCGACGGCCTCGGCGCTGTGGGTGCCGACGCGGTTCGGATGTCGTTCTTGACGTCGACGAAGCCGGCGGTACTGAGCCCAGTGCCTACCGAGGATGGCCAGCAGGACAGCTACCGGTACTTGATCATGCCCATGCGGTTGCCCGGATAACGCAGCCGCAGCACCAGTCACGGAAGGACTCGCACATGCAGCTGGGACTCATCGGGCTCGGAAAAATGGGCGGCAATATGGCCCAGCGACTCGGATCGCGCGGCCACGAGGTCATCGGATTCGATGTATCGCCGGACAGCGGGCGAGATGTCTCCTCGCTGGGTGAATTAGTCACCCAGCTGGCGGCCCCGCGGGTGGTGTGGGTGATGGTGCCTGCTGGGGAACCGACACGGAACACGATCGATGAACTCGCCGAACTGCTCTCCGCCGGAGACCTCGTGGTGGACGGCGGAAACTCGAAGTACACCGACGACCAGCAGCACGCCGCGGTATTGGCAGAGAAGGGCATCGGCTTCGTGGACTGTGGCGTGTCCGGCGGCGTGTGGGGTCTGCAAGAAGGCTATGCGCTGATGTGCGGCGGAGACGCTGAGCACGTCGAGCGGTTGCGCCCGTTGTTTGATTCCCTCAAGCCCGATGGTCCGCATGGTTTCGTGCACGCGGGATCAGTTGGCGCGGGCCACTTCACGAAGATGGTTCACAACGGCATCGAGTACGGCATGATGCAGGCGTACGCCGAGGGGTACGAGTTACTGCAGGCCGCTGATCTGGTTGACAACGTCGATGAGGCGTTCGCATCCTGGCAATCGGGCACCGTGGTCCGTTCCTGGTTGCTGGAACTGCTCGCGCGAGCGACCGAGGACGATCCCGGGTTATCGCAGATCCGCGGTTATGCGCAGGATTCAGGCGAGGGGCGCTGGACGGTAGAGGCAGCAATCGATCACGCTGTGCCGCTGCCGGTGATCACCGCCGCGCTCTTCGCCCGGTTCTCGTCGCGGCAGGAGGAGTCTCCGGCGATGAAGGTGATCGCGGCGCTGCGAAACCAGTTCGGTGGGCACGCCGTAGGCAAGTCTGGGGATTCGGCCGACGTCCCAGTCAGTTAGTCTCAGCCCGATCTCGGAAGTGTGACGGGCGCCGCATTCGGGATTACTGTTGATGGGACGACATCAACTGGCGCGCCTGGGCCCGGTTGCCGTTACAGCGAGGACCCCGACGTGCCGCTGACAGTTCGCCAGAACTGGCGAGCGGAAAGCGGGGCGGGAATGAACGAACTGCTTGGCGTGCTGCGCAAGGCGCCGGACGGCACAGCGACCGTGCATTTTGATCGGTACTTTAACGCTGGCGCGGAGGCGTTATGGAACGCCGCGACCCATCCGGAACGGCTCGGCGAGTGGTTCGCGAGCGTCGAAGGCGACCTGCGCGAGCACGGAACTTTCACCATCACCCTCGAAGGGCGCGATCCTGAGCGGTGCCGGGTGATCGCCTGCGGTGAGCAGCGGATGTTCTCGTTCGAGTGGGCGATGCCGCAACCCACTCTGGTACGAGTGCATGTCATTCCCGACAACACGGGGTCTCGACTCGGGTTGACTCACGAGCGGTTGACCAGGGCGGACGGTCCGCGGTGCGCAGCCAGTTGGGACGCCTACTTGCACGTGTTGTCCGATCATCTAGGCGGCGGATCGTTGCGCAGTTGGTCCGAAGGGGTGGACGCCGTTCGCGTCGCATATCTGCAGCAAATACTCGACTGACCCGGGTGTGTGAGTCGAGAACCGTCGTCCTCGTTAGGCTCGTGGCACCCGAGACGAGTTGGCGAGGTGCTTCAGGCGATGCGGATCGATCGTCTCCAGGTGATCGACTTTCGCAACTATGTCGAAGCCGAGTTGGAGTTCGCGCCCGGTCCTAATCTGCTGGTCGGCGCAAACGGACAAGGTAAGACCAATCTGGTTGAGGCGATCGGTTATCTGGGCACGTTGTCATCTCACCGGGTCTCCAGCGACGTCCCGTTGATCCGGCGGACGGCCGAGCGGGCCGTCGTGCGAGCGATGTGTGCGAACGAGGATCGCTCGCTCACCATCGAGCTGGAGATCACGAATGGGCGGGCCAACCGAGCCCGACTGAATCGATCGCCGGTAAAACGTAACCGAGACCTGATCGGATTAGTGCGCTCGGTCCTGTTCGCGCCGGAAGATCTTGCGCTCGTGAAAGGCGACCCCGGTGATCGCCGCCGCTTCCTAGACGACCTTTTGATCCTGCGTTATCCGCGGTACGCCGCAGTGAAGGCCGACTTCGACCGGGTGCTCAAACAGCGAAACGCACTGCTGAAGACCGCGGGGATGGCTCGCCGCGCCGGCCGGGACGGCGATTTGCGCACCCTTGAGGTCTGGGATGCGCATCTCGTGGAGCATGGCAGCGCCTTGTTGCACGGCCGGCTGGAGCTGATCGATGCGTTGCGGCCGCATTTTGTCGCGGCGTACGCCGGAGTGTCCGGAGCCGTGGATACGGTCGGGATGCACTACCGGACCTCTGCGGCGGACGAGCCTGAGAATGTGCTGAGCACAGCACCGTCGTACGACGAGATCGCCTCGATGATGGCCGGGCGACTGGCGCAAGTGCGCGAGCGCGAGATCGATCGCGCACTGACCCTGGTAGGTCCACAGCGCGACGAGTTGGTCCTCGAACTCGACGAATTTCCGGCCAAGGGGTACGCCAGTCATGGGCAATCGTGGTCGATCGCCCTGGCGCTGCGGCTCGCGGCGTACGAGTTACTGCGAGACGAAGGCACCGAACCGATCCTGCTGTTGGATGACGTATTCGCGGAGCTGGATTCCAAGCGGCGCGCACATCTGGCCGCGTTGGCACAACGGGCTGAGCAAACGGTCATCACCGCCGCGGTACACGATGACATTCCGCGCGAGCTGTCAGCGCGCACCTTCGAGGTGGTCGCCGGCACGGTAGCTGAATCCTGAGGCGCCCGGCGAGCGGCGATGGCTGTGCCGCCGACTGTGGAACTATCGAACCCTTCGGCGAGGGTGCCGGCAGCGACCGGGCGTCAGGTCACCGGCGGTCGCCAGAATGCTAGTCCGCACCTGAGCCCAATTGACCTAGGCTTGAGTCATGGCCGACGACGAGCAGATGCGTGATCCCGCCGCGGCGGCGTTTGCGAATCTCGCCGACCTCGCCGGCAGCACCGTCGATCCGTCCTGGCTGCGCCGTACGACGCAGAAGTCGCACCAGACTGATCAGCCGCGACGCCGTCGTCGGTGGTCGGGAGCTGGTCCCTCGGTGCGTGATCCGCGACCGGTAGGCACGATTTTCGGGGAGTTGGCACGGACCCAGGGCTGGGCGGGTGACCTGCAACGGGGCCGAGTGCTCTCGCAATGGTCGTCCATCGTCGGTGATCAGCTGGCGTCGAAAGCCCAGGCCACGTCATTAGTCGACGGCGAACTCGAGGTGCGTACCGAATCGACGGCGTGGGCGACGCAACTGCGCTCGATGAACCGTGTCCTGTTGACGCGGATCGAGGAGTTGGTCGGTCCCGGAGTCGTACGGCGAATCGTCATCAAAGGCCCGGCGGCGCCGAGTTGGAAGCACGGGCGGCGTTCAGTGAGGGGCCGCGGACCAAGGGATACATATGGCTGATCGCGACTCGTACGGTGACGATAGGTATGGCGACGACCGGTACGGCGATGCCTACGGGGATTCGCCGCGCTCCGGCGCCGATGCCAATCCGGGGCGCAAACGATCGTGGCGAGAGCGGATCTTCTCCAATCAAACCGCCCGGTGGGTTGCCTCGGGTGCGCCGTACCATTCATTGGCCGAAGCCCCGAACGGACTATTGGCCGACGCCGCCAGCGAGTTCGGCTGGCAGTTGACGGCTTCGGACGAGCAGGCCTCGGCGCTGCTGACCTCGGCGCCATTTCGCGTTGCAGGCTACGTCGCTGGGAATGTGGTGCGCGGCGAGTTCGATCCGTTCGCCGGTTCCCGTGGAACCGATCTCGGATTGGCGAGCCAATGGCAGTTCGTGGCCTTCGATGCTCTGGATGATTCCCGGCTCGGGCGAACCGTGGGGCATTGCTTCACCGCAGTACCCACGATGGTCGAGTTGCCGCCGCTGCGCGTGTTGCCGGCGCGATACATGACCGGGCCGTCGCGCGGTATGCAGGTGTTCCCGACTGTCGACCCGATCTTCGATGCGCGATTCAAACTGCTTGCCGCCAATGGTGACGACGAATTGGCGGCATTCACGATGCTGATGACGGATGAAGTTCGCTCGGTGTTGAGTGCGGGCGACGATCGCGAAGAGATCTGGACGATCGAAGGGCATGTGGTCGTCAGCACGTCGCGTGCGCACGACGAAGAACTGCTTGCCCGCCATCTGGAGATCTGCGGCGCGATGTTACGAGCAATTCGGGGCGCGTGATGGTGTTCGGCGGACCCTCGTTCGGCGGCCCAGGTTTCAGCGTGGGTCGCGGACCGCGGTACGGACGCCGACGGCGCGGAGCTAATTGGGGCTCGCGGTATGACGTCGACCAAAGCAACGTTCCGCACTATCGGCAGGATCGCCACGCGACGACGTCGCTGAGTGAGATGGCGCGATCGAACAACTGGCAACTGTTGCAGACGATGCCGGCGTACGACGATGGCAGCGCGCTCGATCTGTCCGGTGGCCCGTTTGCGCCGGGCAGGTACACGCCGATTCCACCCATCGTGCAGGGGCAAGCCGGGTACTGGGTGTTTTGGGCGGCCACCGTGCGGGCGATGACACGCGGCGCACAGATGCGGCCGTACGCCTTGACGTTCATGCAACTATCAGGGCTCGTGCCATACGTGCATGTATATCCGGAGTCGTGGCGGGCATCGATCACCTCCGTCACGCCCGAGGTTCACCTGGAGTCGGGGCTATTCAATGACCGGTTCGCGACGTTTAGTGATGACCCGCAGTCGGTGTACGCGCTGTTGAACCCGAGAGCGATGCAAATGCTGATCGATTCGCCGCCGATCGACGAGATCTGGACTGCTGGGCAGTTCGTGTGCATTTCGCGGGTTGATCCTCACCATGGCGAGGCACTTGGCGCCCACCTGACGTTGCTGACCGCGATCGCCGGCGGTATCCCGACCAGTCTGTTCGAGCGGTGAGCGATCGCTAATTGCGGCGTTCACGGCCGCACCCGAGTGCCGGGCTACTGATCGCGGCCGTCACGGGCCGTTTTACGGCATTTTGCGGCGTCAACCTGTGGAAAACCGGGGCATATCCCACGGCTTCTGACTCAGTAGGCATAGAATAAGTAGGTCCGCGGGCTTAACTTTGGCCTGAGAGCCTCACTGAGCGACGTTCAGTGCTTCGCCCTACCTGACCCGCCGCGCCGAGATGCGCAATGTGGCGTCAGCCGGACCGGTCGCTCGTCGCGGCCGACGCGAGACGAAAGGCGCACCCCAGCGTGGCTGAAGCGAAGAAGAACTACGATGCATCGTCCATCAAGAAACTTGAGGGACTCGAGGCGGTTCGCAAGCGCCCCGGAATGTACATCGGCTCGACGGGTGAACGCGGTCTGCATCACCTCATTTGGGAGATCGTGGACAACTCCGTCGACGAGCATCTCGCAGGATTCTGTAATTCGATCCACGTCACTTTGTTGGCGGACGGCGGGATCCGCGTGGTCGACGACGGCCGTGGTATCCCGGTCGGCACCGCGAAGGGCCAGACGAAGTCCGGTGTCGAGATGGTGCTGACGGAACTGCACGCGGGTGGCAAGTTCGACGGTGAGACCTACGCCGTCTCCGGCGGTTTGCATGGTGTGGGTGCGTCCGTGGTGAACGCGCTGTCGACCTCGCTCGATGTCGAGATCAAGCGCGACGGATATGTGTGGACCCAGACGTTCGTGAGCGCCAAGCCGTCTGCGCCGTTGAAGAAGGGCGCCGCTACCAAGGAGACCGGTACGACGATCACGTACTGGGCGGACGGCGAGATCTTTGATTCACTGCACTACTCGCTGGAGACGATCACCCGCCGCATGCAGGAGACCGCCTTCCTGAACAAAGGTCTGTCGATCACTGTTCGCGATGAGCGACACGAAACCCCCGAGGAGCAGGTGTACCACTACCCGGGCGGCCTGCGGGACTTCGTCGCCCATATCAACGCATCGAAGCAGCCGATCCACAAGACGATCGTGCACTTCGAGGCCGAGGAGAAGGGCATCGCCGCCGAGGTGGCGATGCAATGGAATGAGTCGTACGGCGAATCCGTGCGTACCTTCGCAAACATGATCAACACGGCCGAGGGTGGCACGCACGAGGAAGGCTTCCGGGCGGCGCTGACCACGGTAGTCAACCGGTACGCACTGGATAAGAAGCTGCTGAAGGAGAAGGACAACCGCCTGTCCGGCGAAGACATTCGCGAGGGCCTGTCGGCGGTGGTTTCGGTGAAACTGACCGAACCGCAGTTCGAAGGACAGACCAAGGCGAAACTGGGTAATGCCGAGGCAAAGACGTTCGTACAGCGGGTGTGCAATGACTGGCTGACGGACTGGTTCGAGCGCAATCCGCAGGAAGCCAAGACGATCATCGGCAAATCGGCGGATGCTGCTCGCGCCCGACGGGCAGCGCAGGAGGCTCGCAAGCTTGCACGTCGCAAGTCGGCGATGAACTCCAGCGGAATGCCGGGCAAGTTGATGGACTGCCGCAGTAACGATCCGACCAAATCGGAACTGTTCATCGTCGAGGGTGACTCCGCGGGTGGTTCGGCTCGGTCGGGTCGCGACTCCTTGATCCAAGCAATTCTGCCGATCCGCGGAAAGATCATCAACGTTGAGAAGGCACGCATCGATCGCGTGCTCAAGAACAACGAGGTCCAGTCGTTGATTACGGCGCTGGGTACCGGGATCCACGATGACTTCGACATCTCCAAACTGCGCTATCACAAGATTGTGTTGATGGCGGACGCCGATGTCGATGGACAGCACATCCGTACTTTGCTGTTGACGCTGCTGTTCCGGTTCATGCGTCCGCTGGTCGAGGCCGGGCACGTGTACCTGGCGCAGCCTCCGCTGTACAAGTTGAAGTGGGGCGGCAAGGTCGGTGAGGAGTACGCGTACTCCGATCGCGAGCGCGATGCACTGATTCAGAAGGGATCCGAGGAGGGTCGCCGTGCGCTGAAAGACGGCGACATTCAGCGTTACAAGGGTCTCGGCGAGATGAATGCGAAGGAATTGTGGGAGACCACGATGAACCCGGAGACCCGGTTGCTGTTGCAGGTGTCGCTGGAAGACGCTGCCACCGCGGACGACTTGTTCAGCGTATTGATGGGTGAGGACGTCGAAAGCCGCCGCAACTTCATCAACCGAAATGCCCGCGACGTGCGTTTCCTAGACATATAGGGCGAATGTGGGAGCGTGAGCGGCCACATGAGCCTCGCAAGCGGTCGTCGAGCAAGCGACACCGTGACGGCGGAGCCCGTGCAGACGTCGCAGGCCGAGATTGTCCCGGCCACGATCCTCAACCGACGGGCACGTTGCGAGTTGAGAACCTCGCGGCCGCAACTACGTTCCGCACGTCGACAAACTGACTCAAGCAAGAACATGACTCCGGAGATATAACTCGTGACTACACCAACGTCAGACGGCTCGCGCGTCGATATCGTCGACATTCAGGACGAGATGCAGCGCTCGTTCATCGACTATGCGATGTCGGTCATCGTGTCTCGTGCGTTGCCCGACGTCCGCGATGGACTCAAACCGGTGCATCGTCGTGTCATCTATGGCATGTACGACGGTGGTTATCGGCCAGATCGCCCATATGTAAAGTGTTCGCGCATCGTCGGTGACGTGATGGGTAACTTCCATCCGCATGGCGACTCGGCGATCTACGACGCGCTCGTACGTCTGGCGCAGCCGTGGTCGTTGCGTTCGCCGCTAGTCGACGGGCAGGGCAACTTCGGATCGCGCGGTAATGACCCGGCGGCGGCGATGCGGTACACCGAGGCACGGATGTCGCGTCTCGCGATGGAAATGGTCGCGGGCATCGACGAGGACACCGTCGACTTCATGCCGAATTACGACGGCAAGGTCAAGGAACCGACGGTGTTGCCGTCGCGGTTCCCGAATCTGCTGGTCAACGGATCGGCCGGGATCGCTGTGGGTATGGCCACGAACATGCCGACCCACAACTTGCGCGAGGTCACCGACGCGATTGTCTGGTACCTACAGCATCCGGACGCCAGCGAGGAAGAACTGCTCGAGGAGGCGATGAAACGCATCCCGGGTCCGGACTTCCCGACGGCTGCACTCATCGCCGGCCGGCAAGGCATTGAGGACGCGTACCGCACCGGTCGCGGTTCGGTGCGCATGCGCGCGGTGGTGACGGTTGAGGAGGGCAGCAAGGGCGGCACGGAACTCATCGTGACCGAGTTGCCCTACCAGGTGAACCCGGACAATCTGAACGAATCGATCGCCACCCAGGTGCGCGACGGCAAACTTCAGGGCATCTCCGACATCAGTGATGAAACTTCCGACCGCATCGGGATGCGGATCGTCATCAAGCTCAAGCGTGACGCGGTCGCAAAGGTCGTGCTGAACAACCTGTTCAAGCACACTCAACTGCAGACGACCTTCGGCGTGAACATGCTGGCGATCGTCGACGGCGTACCGCGCACGTTGCGCCTGGACCAGTTGATCTCGTACTACGTCCAGCACCAGATCGAAGTTATTCAGCGCCGCACGCGGTACCGGTTGATGAAGGCCGAGGAACGCGCCCATATCTTGCGCGGACTGGTGAAGGCCCTCGACATGCTGGACGAGGTCATCGCGTTGATCCGCCGCAGTCCCACCGTGGATGAGGCGCGTACCGGATTGATGGAGCTGCTCGACGTTGACGAGATCCAGGCCAACGCGATCCTGGAAATGCAACTTCGGCGCCTGGCCGCGCTCGAGCGGCAGAAGATTATCGACGAGTTGGCCGAGATCGAGAAGATCATCGCCGAGTTGAAGTCGATTCTGGAGAGCGAAGAGAAGCAGCGCCAGATCATCATCGACGAACTCAGCGAGATCGCAGAGAAGTACGGCGACGACCGACGTACCCAGATCGTGGCGTACGACGGCGAGGTATCGATGGAAGACCTCATCGCGAATGAAGAGGTCGTCGTCACCGTCACCCGCACCGGTTACGCCAAGCGCACGAAGAGTGATTTGTATCGCTCACAGCGACGCGGTGGCAAGGGTGTGCAGGGCGCGTCGCTGCGCCAGGAAGACGTCGTCCAACACTTCTGGGTCGGAAACACGCACGACTGGATTCTGTTCTTCACGAACAAGGGACGCGTGTACCGCGCGAAGACCTACGAGCTGCCAGAAGCGACGCGGAACGCGAAGGGTCAGCACGTCGCGAACATCCTCGCCTTCCAACCGGACGAGGAGATTGCCCAGGTCATCCGAATCAAGGACTACGACGCGGCGCCGTACTTGGTGCTGGCGACGAAGAACGGCCTGGTCAAGAAGTCGAAGCTGACAGACTTTGATTCGCCGCGAAGCGGTGGTCTGATCGCGATCAACCTGCGCGACAACGACGAGTTGGTCGGCGCCGCGCTCATCAACGCTGACGATCAACTGCTGTTGGTGTCGAAGAAGGCGCAATCGATCTGCTTCACAGCAGACGACGATTCGTTGCGTCCGATGGGGCGCGCGACGTCCGGTGTGATCGGTATGAGGTTCGGCGAGGAGGACGAACTACTCTCGATGATCGTCGTACGCGATGGGCTGGATGTGCTCGTCGCCACGGAGCATGGATACGCAAAACGAACGGGGATCGAACACTATCCGGTGCAAGGTCGTGGGGGGAAGGGCGTTCTGACGGCCGATCCCAAGTCGCGCAAGGGCAACCTTGTCGGGGCGCTCGCGGTCGATCTGGAGGACGAGCTGTACGCGATCACCTCTAGCGGTGGTGTGATCAGGACTCCAGTAAAGGGTGTTCGGCACAATAACAACCGTGCGACCATGGGGGTCAAGTTGATGAATTTGCCCGCGGACGTCACTATCGTTGCTATCGCGCGTACGACTGAAGAAGACGCCGACATCGAGGAGCCGAAGAAGTAGATGACCAAAGCCAAGGACACCGCCAGCGACGACTGGTTGTCGGCTCCCGTCGGCAACTCCGGTGCGACCGGGTCGGCGGTCGGGTCGGGCGGCGATGCGGCGACCGAAATGGCGCCGGCTGCGGCCTCGGCTGGGAACTCAGTTTCGGAGTCGGTGACGAGCACGGGATCGAAGTACAAGTCATCGTTCACCAAGAACCTCGCTGGAACTTCCGGATCCCTCTACCCGGGGGCGACAGCTGGCGGCGCGTCCCCCGCGCTCGATGCCGAGCAAGGTCCGGGTCCGGCTACGTCCGTAGGTTTGGGCTCGGCTCCGTCCGTGACCGCGACCGCAGCACCGAGTTCGAAGAAGTCGCGCCGTGCGGCCGCCGGCCCTCGCCGGGCAAAGTTGCAGATTCGCCATATCGACCCGTGGTCGACACTGAAGTTGTCGTTGGTATTGGCGGTGGCGTTCTTCTTCGTCTGGATGATCGCCGTCGCGATCCTGTACGGCGTGCTGTCGACGATGGGCGTATTCGAATCGGTGGACGAGATGTTCGCCGAGCTCGGCGGCGATGCGACGAACATCGTGACGCCAAAGATCGTCTTTGGCGGTGCGGCTTTGATTGGAGCCATCAATATCGTGCTGTTCACTGCCTTGGCGACGATCGGTGCGTACATCTATAACCTGTGCGCGGACCTCGCCGGCGGCCTGGAAATCACCTTGGCCGAGCGACGCTGATCCGTTCGGTCTTCAAAACGCCCCGGAGCGATCCGGGGCGTTTTGCGTTTCGGCGGTCCTCGGGTAGCCGGGGCGATCTATGTCACCCGGACTTTCCCCGGGCGAGCTGCTCTGTGTACGATGGAGCGGTTGTTCCGAGCACAGAGATGCTCGAGCGCCTGTAGCTCAGTCGGTTAGAGCGCATCCCTGATAAGGATGAGGTCGGAAGTTCGATTCTTCCCAGGCGCACGCACAATCCCGCTCGAGAGGGGCACCCGATGGGCAAGTTCATGCTCGCATTGCTGGCCATCGGTGGGGTGGTCTTCGCCAAGCGGCAGCAGGAAGCGAAGAAGGACGCCAAACTCTGGAGTGAGGCGACCGGCGGCGCAGTAAGTTAGTATCACGCGGGGCCATAGCTCAATTGGTAGAGCGCCTGCTTTGCAAGCAGGAGGTCCGGGGTTCGATTCCCCGTGGCTCCACAAATATCGCAGGTCAGAGACCCTTTTCGGATGACGAGAAGAGTCTCTACTCGTATGTCGGTGCGTTCGGTCCGGGTGGATCTACCGGGACGGTTCGTCGCAGTGCGCCGTCACTCACTGCGAAAGGCGGACGAGTTCTCCCTCGCGAAATCACGGAAACTGCGCGCCGGACGGCCGAGTAGATCCGGTACTGCTGACGACACAGCCGCGGCTTCACCTCGGGCGTAGTGCGCGTAGTCCTCGAGCAAGCCTTCGACCTGCCAAGCAGGCAGGATTCCAGTGAGCATCTCGCCGAACTTATGTGGCGGGATGTCCTCGAAGCGGACCTCGGTACCGGACGCCTCGGACAGGCTTTCGGCTAACTCGAGGTGCGTCAGCGACTCGGGTCCCGTGAGCGTCTGAATACCCAAGGGGGTATCCGAGGTCAGGGCCGCGGCGGCTATGTCGCCGATGTCCTGGACGTCGATAAGGCTTACGCGGGCGTTGCCGATCGGCGCGGGCAGGATCCGTGCCGACCGCACGATGTTCGAGACGGCAAGCATGCCCTGCATGAATAGGTTCGGTCGCAAGGCGGTGATCGCCAGCCCGGACGCGAATGCATGCTGCTCCACGGCGGCGTGGTAGCGCAGGAAGCGTACTGGGGAATCAATGACGGATCCGAGTTGCGACAGCAATACGAGGTGCCGTACGCCGGCTTCGGCCGCGAGATCAATGAACCGCTTCTGTTGGTCCTCCGCGTTCTGGGTCGAGGGTGTCACCAGGTATGCGGCACGTACGCCGTCCAGGGCCGTTCGTACACTGGCCGCGTCGTCGAGGTCGGCTCGTACTGCGAAGTCCTCGGTTGACGGGTGTCTGGACATGGGACGGAACGGTATCCCGCGTGCGGTGAGCGCGGCAGCGGTCGCGCGACCGGTTGCTCCCGTGGCGCCAGTGAGGAAGATCGTGGGCGTGGTCGTCATTTCTTCCCTTTCGCCGCGTCGGGGTGGCGTAGACCGTCGGTGAGAATTCGAGCCCATTCATCGTCGATATCCGTGATTGCTGACGTCACGACGAGATGGCAGAGCTGTCCGTAGGCGATGAACCGCTGGACGTCGCCGTCCTCGGCCCCGGAGCGTTCCTTCACGAAGTGGGTAATGCGCGCGAGCCCATCGCGCAATGCGTCGCCAATGGCCGGGATCGAGGCAACCGACTGCGCGTGCACCTGAATCTGTAGCAGCGTGCGGTCCGCGATGAGGTCGGCGTACGCGCCGCCCATGGCATGGAGGGTCTCGGCGGGCGTCTCGCGTGTTCCGACCGCGGCGAGTGTGTGCTCGATCCGCTCGAAGCATTGATTGAGTGCTGCGACAAAGAGCGCTTCCTTGCCGCCGAACAGTTTGAGCACGTAGGCGCTTGATATCCCGGCTTCGCGCGCGATGTCGCTGATCGTGGTTCCTGCATAACCGCCTCGCGACAGCGCCGTGAGTGCAGCGTCCACGATTACGGGCCGGCGGCCGGCCGCGGTGGAAAGCGAACGTGGTGTCATGTGAGTGACTGTACACTCACTCTCGTGCGTGTTGTCAGAGTGCGTGTTGACGAGCTGGCTCGCCAATCAGGAAGAGAGCGTCTCTGTCTACGGCAGCGGCTTATCGAATACCGACTTCAGCAGCGCATCTGCCTCGTTGGCTCGCGCGCGGAGGGCATCCCGTGTCGACGTGAGTTCGGCGATGGCGTGGAGCAGTTCCGCGGTGGGGACTGGCACCGGGAGATTCCGCGAAAACCTTGGGCCGGCGTCGCCGCTGCTGCCTCTTGCGGCCCGGTCCGATCGGAAGAATGAAATGTAGAAGTCGCGTTCAGCGCGCTCGAACGGTTCTCGCTCGCGTAGTACGAAGACGCCGCGGCCTGCTGCAACGCCCGCGTGGGCATCGTCTACTTCGATAACGCACCAGCCCTGGTCGCTTCGGTGACCTCTAGCCAGGAGGAGGTCGCCGCTCTTGAGCGGGACAACCGCGCGTTCACTCCTGGTGGCGCTGGCGGGATCAGGGTCCAAGATCTCGAAGGCGACGTCCTCGCTCGTCAACGCTGGATCACAGGAGATGTCGAAGTCGGCGGAATGGGTGAAGCCGGTGCGAGGGCGCGCGACCAAGATCTGAAATAGGTCATCGAGTGGGACTGACGTGTCGTGGTTTGCTATGTCAGCGCGGGTCGGTGGGTAATACGTCTCGGCGCGCCAGTCGCGGGTGAACGAGTCGCGTGCGACGAACCCCCAACTCGTGGTGCCGTTACTGGTCTTGAGCAACTTATCGAAGTCGGATAGGACGGCGCGGTGAACCACCGGCGAGTGGTCGTACGCCGAAGCATCAGCAGGGATAGCAAAGTAGCGACACGCAACTATTGGACCGTCACTCGATCGCGGCACCAACGACACCATGGCGAGCTCCGCAGAAGCACCGTGTCCGGGAATGGATGCCGTACCGGTGATCACGGTTTCGGGCACCCATCGTTGCGCCAGTTGAAATAGCCCGTCGGGTCGTGCCCGTCTCAGGCGCAAGGCTTGCTTGGGCACGATAACGATGAGCTGGACCCTGTCGGCGGCCCAAGTTTGCACCCTACCGAGATCGCGTGCGGACGGAGGCGACGGCCACCGCGAGGGAGGGCAAACGATGGCAGGCTCGACGGGCTGGCACTCCTCGAGACCTGTCTCGAACGGGATCGCGCGGGCGGTTGGGAAAGATGACGTCGCCTGGGCGTCGACGCTGTCCGCGGCGGCTACGTAAGCGATGTCTGAATAGTTCTTCGTCGATACAAAAGCATCAATCAGCTTTAGGAACAGCGCGCGATGGGAGTTGTCATGCCGCATCTCACAAGCCTAGATAGTCGCGCTGGGAGCGTAAACCGCACAAACGACGGCAACGACCGTGGCATTCGCCCGGGTATGGAAGCACGCTCCCGGATTTCGATGGTGTCGACGTCGATCTGATCTGGATCCCGGGTGGAGGCGACGGCGGTACCGATGCCCGGCGGTGCGCGACGCGTCAAATGCGCCGCTGCCGGTTGGTGTAGTCCCCGGGTTGGCGTCGATGGGTGAGCCATCTTAGGAAGCCGTCGACGTGCTGATCCACTCCGCACCCCACCGTCGCGGGCATACTCGAGGACGACCGCGACGACCTCCACGCATTCGTGGAGTTCCCGCGCATTGTCTGTAGCTGCGGGAAATCACCCACGCTGCGCGGGATTGCTTCCGCGCACCGGGCCCAAGCCGGAACAGGTCAGTGCAATCGCCCCCGCGACATCAAGCCCGACCTGGATGATTGATTCGGTTTGGTGACCATCGGCGTTCGCGCCGGGTTAGGCGGAGACGACTTGGCCGGGAGGTTCCCGACGAGGGCGATCGCGCGGACGTGCGATCGCGGTGTGGGCGACGCGCCCGTTCGGTAACAACACGTCAACAGGTGGGCCGAACACGCACCGAATCGGCGCGAACTGGTCAAGAATCGACTCCATGAGTTCGGATGATCCGCAGACGCCTGATGACCACCGGGGCGATGCCACCGAACTCGAGGCGGATTCCCCCCAGGACGGTGCTCAAGTCCAGCCCGATAGCGGCGAGTCTGGCGACGGCACGAATGAGCGCGACGTCGATGCCGATCGCGTCGATGCCGATCGCGATGATGCCGAGAACATTGATCCCGGTGCCGTGGTTTCTGGTGCGGACAGTTCTGGTGCGGTCTATTCCGGTCTCGACCAGGCGGACGGCTCTGGTGCGTTTGACTCCGGTCTTGACGAAGACGCGGACGATGAAGACGAGGACGACGACGATGATTCGTTGTGGATCTCCGATGAATCGGACCAGGGCGGCTACGTGGAGATCAGCCGGTCAGGCCCAGGTTGGGCGATGTCCCGCTGGATCATCAGTGCGGCAGTCGCCGCCGTTGTCGTGATCGGGTGCTTTGTGCTTATCCCGCGCATGTTCAGCCCGAGCGACTCGCCAGCGAACGCTGGAAAGTCAGGCGCGCCGGCGAGCGAGGGTTCACTGTCTGCTGCGCCGAGTTCGGCGGCGCCGACGCTGACGTACCCGGAGGTCGTGGCGCAGTCTGGACCCGTGCATTACTGGCAGTTCGAACTAGAGGATGCCGGCGGCGATTCCGTCGGCGAGGCTCAACTCGAAATAGGTGCCGAGGCCGCCGTACTCGGTTCTTCGGCGTACGTCGGTGGATCGGGATCGGTCGATTGCAGTGGCACCTGGGGATCACGCGCGCCATCGACGCTCGCCGAGACGCCAGCCGGTGATTTCACGATCGAGGCGTGGATCGACACCATTTCAAACCGCGGCGGGCCGATAGTCACTTTTGCGAACCCGATCACCGGCATGATGCCGGACCGCGTGCTGTACGTCGGTGCCGACGGTCGCGCGTACTTCGGCGCGCTCGATCAGTTCGGCACGCCGTACTTCGCGATGAGTCCCGACACCGTGAACACAGGTTCCTGGCACCACCTGGTCGCCACCATGTCGAGCACCACCGGACTCACCCTCTACATCGACGGAAATCCGGTGGCCAACGAGCCTGCTGGAACCACCGTGAACAGCGTCGAGGGGTACTGGACCATCTGCGGTGACGCGCCGTCAGGATGGCCCTCCGACACCGGTCAGTCGGCATTTACCGGCACCGTCGATGACGTATCGGTGTATTCGAAGGCGCTGTCGCCGGAAGAAGTTAAGGCCCATTACGACGCCGCCGAGACCTCCTAGGTACGACGGGCCCCCTGGCGAGGACCGTCCTGCTAGGTTCGCGGGATGAGCGTGGTCGTCCTTGGTAGCGCGAATGTAGACGTGGTGATCGAACTCGATCGAATTCCGCGCCCCGGCGAAACAGTGATCACCGAGCGCTCCGCGCGCGGTCGAGGCGGTAAGGGCAACAATCAGGCAGTCGCGTCAGCTCGGGCAGGCGCCAGCACCACCATGATCGCCAGCGTGGGCGACGACGACAGCGGCGATTTTCTCATCGATGGAATGCGCGATGCCGGGGTGCACACGAGTTTGGTGCGACGCGTGCCGGATGAGACCAGCGGAACGGCGTACGTCATGCTCGATACGGAAGCCGAGAACGCGATCGTGGTTGTCGCTGGGGCGAACGCCGAGATGACCGAATTGCGCGAGGCCGAACAGCGAGCAATCGCCGATGCAGACGTCCTACTTATGCAACTGGAAATCCCAATGGCTACCGTCGTGGCCGCTGCGCGGCTCGCGCGGACGCACGGCACGTTCGTCGTCCTCAATGCCGCGCCCTACGCAGAGCTGCCGGATGAGCTCGTTGATGCGCTGGACCTGTTGATCGTGAACGAGCATGAAGCCGCGCTCGCCGCTGGCTCGTCGGGTCCTGCCGAGCAACTGGGCGCGAAGATCAACGAGCGCGTGAACGCGGTCCTGATCACGCTCGGTGCCGCTGGATCAATGCTGTGCCGATCTGGCGAGGAGCCGGTGAACGTCACTGCGCTGAAGGTAAACACCGTGGACACGACAGCCGCCGGCGATGCGTTTGTCGGCGTGTATGCGGCGGCGAAAGTGGCCGGTCACCACGAACGCAAATGTATCGAGCTCGCCTCCGCCGCTGCGGCGCTCGCCGTACAGCGCGAAGGTGCGGTGGCGTCGATACCGTCCCTTCCAGAAATTCTCGCCGCCGCGGAGCGCTACCCCACCGGCTGATGTGCCTACCCGCGTGGTCGCAAAAGACGCAGGAAAATCGGGTAGGCATCGCGCAGAGGCGGATGCCTAGCCATTTTCTCTGCGTTTTTTGCGGAGGTACGCCCGGGACCCAGACTTAGCGGAGGGGGCAACCCGGTAGGCGTCAGATCCGCGGCCGAGCGGCTGTTTGGCGTCAGGTACCGCGGCCGTGCGGCTGTTTTGCGTCCGATTCCGCGGCGGAGCGGCCGCGGATACTCGTCGATGAAGTTGGTTGGCGTGCTTAGTTTCCGTCCGCGTCGTCCTGGTTGGGCAGGGTGCCGTTCTCGCCCGGGAACCCCCCACCGTTACCGCTCGTGGTGCTCGCGTCGTCATCCCCGCTGGGTGCGTCCGAATCATCGGTTGTCTCGTCATCGTCGGTGGCGTCACCACCGCCGGTGCCGCCCTGGTCGCCGCCTTGGTTCCCACCCTGATTCCCGCCTTGGTTTCCGTCCTGATTGCCGCCTTGCCCGCCACCGTTCTGGTCACCGCCGGAGGGCGCATTGGGCAAGCTGGGGAACGGAATACTTCCCTGACTGGGGCCCGGTTCCGTCGTTTCGGTTCCTAAACCACCGCCGTCGGTGCCAGGTTCGCTGTCGGTGGTCTCCTCAGATGAGGATTCAGACGACTCGGACGACGAGGAGTTCGACGGTGGCGGCGCCGGGTCGTCCTCGGTGAGTTCGGTGACCAGTAGGTAGCCGCCGCCGATCAGTAACAAACCCACGACGAGACCGATCACCAGCGCCGCCCAGGACGGCAGTCCGGCACCCTTCTCCTCGCTGGGAGGTTGCTCGTCCTCGCCGGCGTCGACGCGCACGGGCGGCATCGAGCGCGTCGGGTCCTGGTTGTCCATGGTCAGCGTCCTTCTGAAGATGAGTGATCGGTTCTGCAGTTGCGAGCGATTGCGGCGTCCCAAGGTTCCCTGCACACCGATCCGTGAGCCGACAGACTACGCTGACCTTATGCGACGGCGATCCCTATTGATGGGTGTTCCGGTAGTCCTCGTACTGGCCGCCTGCAGCGGTAACGACGACGGATCGGTGCCGGACGGCGATCCGAACGAACTGGTTGCACAAGCCTCGACGTTGTTCGCGGACGCCGGATCGGTCGCGTTCAGCCTCAGCAGCGAGGACGTGCCAGACGATGTCAACGGCGTCAGCGCCGCCGAGGGATCGGGTGTGATCGATGCGCAGGAGCCGAAGTTCGCCGGCACGATCACCGGGCGGATCCAGGGGGTCAACGGAACGGTCGACATCATCGCGATCGGCACCGATACCTGGGCCAAACTCTTCACGCCTTCCTACGAGCCGATGGATCTCGTGGATCTAGGTGCACCGAACCCGGCGATGTTCTTCCATCCCACCGACGGGTTGCCGTCGCTGTTGGAGGCAACCACCGACCTTGCGATGGCGAAGCAGATCCGGGACGGGTCGGCGATCCTTACCCAGGTGACCGGCGCGATCGACGCGGCGCCAGTACATGACCTGCTGTACCTCGGCGATGACGACGGCGAGTACGACATCACCTTTGGCATTACCGAGGACGGCGATCTACGCACGATCACGTTGGTCGGTGACTTCTACGGAGATGGTGATTCGACGTACGCGGTAACGATGACCGACTACGGCGAGCCCGTTGACATCACCGAGCCGTAACGCGCTGCTGGCGACCGCGTCGATCGCGGTCGCACTGGCCGCCGCGGACACCTACGTCGTGGTGCTCGCGCTCACCGACATGATGGCCGGCGTCGGTATCGGCATCGATGCCTTGCAGCGTGCGACACCGATCATCAGCGGATTCCTGCTCGGCTACATCGCTGCCCTTCCCCTGATCGGGCGCATCAGCGACCTCATTTCCCGTCAGCGCGTGTTGCTGTGGTGCATGGCGATCTTCATAGCCGGATCGGCGCTGACTGCGCTCGCCCACGACTTACCTACGCTCGTTGCAGGACGGGTGATCCAGGGCGTTGGTGGTGGTGGTTTGATCCCGGCAACCCTGGCGATCGTGGGTGGGCTATGGCCGGCCGAGCGTCGGGGTGTGCCGCTCGGGATCGTCGGTGCCGTGCAGGAACTCGGCAGCGTGCTGGGGCCGCTGCTGGGCGCTATCGTCCTCGCCGTTGCCGACTGGCGAATGATTTTCTGGCTTAATGCCGTCCTTGGGGTCGCGCTCGCCGTCGTGATGGCGCTCCTCGGCGGCGTCGGGCGACGTGCCGCCGGCTTCGCCCCGGACTCCGCCGGCGGCGCAACCGGCCTGGACTGCACCAGTGCGGATGCCGACGCGGACTCGGCCAACTGCGGCGCTGACCTGGACTCCGGCAGCGGCGATGCTCGGCGCCATAGCGAACGGCGAGTCCTCCGGTGGATTGCGGCGATGCTGTGGCTCGTGGGCTGCGCGATCAGCATGCTCGCCTTGATCGCGCCCGAGTCGCTGGTGACCTCTGTCGCGTACGGCGCCCCCTTTGTTCCATTTGGCGACGCGGACGCGCGGCTACTCACCCCGATCGGCGTGGTGGGCATGGGTGTGCTCGCGATCGCGGCACTCGTGACGGCAATCGGCGCGCGGCGAGTTCTGGCGCGCGCCGACATCGTCGGCGCGCTCTTGATCGGAGGCGCGCTGGGCTGTGTCATCCTCACCTTCGCCACCGCCGAGCCCGAAACCGAGATCGTCTCCGATACCGGATATGCCTTACTTCCGGTAGCGGTGTTGCTGGCGCTTGGTTACCTTCTGCATCAACGCCGCGCGGCGAACCCTGTTGTTCCACGTGAAACGTTCACCCGCCGCACTGTGCTGGCGCTGCTGGTGAGTTTGTTGGTGGGCGTGGCATTGGTTGCGGTCGTGGTTGATGTCCCGCTACTCGCTCGCCTTGGTTACACCGACGACCAGGTCGCTGCGGCTCTCGTGCTGTTGCGGTTCTTGGTTGCGGTTCCGGTGGGGGCACTTATCGGTGGTGTATTCGTGCGCCGCTTCGCGGACGGTGTGGTGATCGCTCTGGGGCTCGTGATTGCTGCGGGATGCTTGTTCGCGATGACAGCGTGGAGTGCCGAGACGTTGGCTACCGCTACCTCGTACGTGGTCCTCGTGCTTCTCGGACTGGGCATGGGCCTGACTCTCGCGCCGATCAACAACATTGTGCTGGCCCGTACCGCGCCAGAACTGCACGGGACGGCGTCGGCCATGGTCGTGGTCGCGCGGATGGTCGGCATGGTCGTCGGACTGGCTTTATTGACCGGGATCGGGCTGAATGCCTACTACCGCGAAGTCGCCGCGTTGCCCGATGCCACTGATGCCGATGCGCTACTGGATGCCGGGCTGGTGCAGGTCCATGCGGTCCTGTTCGGTGCCGCCATTGCGGCAGCGGTGGGTGCTGCGTTGGCCCTCGTCATGGGCGTAAGAAGCCAACGGCGCGGCGATTCCGAACCGGACGTCGTTACCGCCTCCATGCTGTGACGTTGCCATTTCGTGCTTGTCGTCGAGGCAGCGGTGTTGTTGCATGAACATGACTACTTAGCACAGGAGCCACATTCATGACAGCCACCCGCTCTCGCCTTGCGCGGCTGACCGCTACTTTCGGCACGATCGCCGTACTGCTCGGCGCGAGCGCGTGCGCCACTGACGCACCACAGGAGAACGCGGCTCCGAGCACCACGAGCAGCGCCCCCGCGCCGACGACGAGCGAGCCGGCGCCGACGACCTCTTCAGCGCCGAAGACGTCGGAGAAGAAGTCCGAGACGAAGAAGTCTGAGGCGCCCAAAGAGACTGTCACCTATATCGGTGGGCCAGAGTCGATCGGTCCGGGTGAGGAGGCTTACCTGTCGTTCACGGTCGAAACCCCGCACGAGGGTGTGCCGAACGGGAAGCTCACGTTGATCGTGGACGGTAGCGAGTACGCCACCGAAGCTCTCGACGATGGCGGCAACCTTACCTTCGCCGTCACCGACCTCGGCCCTGGCGAGCACACGTATCAAGGCAAGTTCCAGGGCAACAAGGCGTACAGCGCGAGTGACAGTAACACCGTCAGTTTCACCGTGCTGACCGCCGAGGAGGTTGCTGCGGCCGAGAAGAAGGCGGCCGAAGAGCAGGCAGCCAAGGAGGCCGCGGAGAAGGAAGCAGCTGAGTCCGCCGCGAACAACCCATGCCCACCGACCGCTGACGCCTGTGTCGATTTGACGAACAACACCACCTGGCTGCAGGAGAACGGCAAGATCACCGCTGGTCCGTACGCGCAGATCGCCGGGCGGGAAGGTCACCGCACGCCGCCGGGAAGTTTCACCGTGTTCTGGAAGAACATCGACCACAAGTCGACATTGTTCGACGATGCGCCGATGCCGTACGCGATCTTCTTCAACGGCGACATCGCGTTCCACGTTGGCGCGCTCGATGTCCCCTCGCACGGGTGCATTCACCTCAGCGAGTCCGCGGCGGTCACGTACTGGGATGCGCTGCAGGAAGGCGACACCGTGTACGTCTTCGGCGAAGCGCAGACCTACTAATCAACAGCGCATACCCACCAACTAGCAGAGACCGACAACCTTGAGCATCAACACGCGGCGTCTGGTGTCGTTGCTGCTACCGGTCGCCGTTTTGCTCGGTGCCTGTAGCAATGCCGACGATGCCACCGAGCCGTCCGATTCACCCGCGTCCGATTCACCCGCGTCCGCGTCATCCGGCGCCGCCTCGTCCGACGAGCAGTCGACCGAGCAGGCGTCGCCGACCGAGGTGCAGACCTCGACCGCGGCCGGTGAATGTCCGTATCTGTCGACTGAGGATGTCGCGGGCATCGTCGGTCAAATGATCCTCGAAACACTCGTCACCACGACAACCCCACCGACCGGACCGCTGCCCGGATGCACGTTCCGGACGTACGACGACGAAGCGGCGGCAAGCATCGAAACGCTCACTATTGAGGCCGGGACCGGACTTGAGCGCGCCCTCGAACTCGTGCCCGGCGGCAATCCGGTGGACGTCGGAGAAGGCGGGTCGGTACTGGTGCACCAGGGCCAGGCACAGACTCAACTCGCGGCGTTCGCCGGTACGACGATGGTCACGGTGACGATCAATCAAGAGAGTTCGCTCGAGGCCGAGGAACTGGCCAAACTCGTGCTCGCCGCCGGGTAAGCAACGCCCGGTCGTACCCCTTGAGCGAACATCTGCGGCGCGCAGTCGGCGCCCGTGCAACGATGGACCCAGACGCCGGTAGCGCTGCCCCCGGCCTGCTACGTGATCGTGCGTCGAAGAATCCAACACCGAAAGGCGACATATGTTCGCAACTCTGCACACTTCAGCTGGCGATGTCCGCATCGAGTTGTTCCCGAACCACGCTCCGAAGACCGTCAAGAACTTCGTCGAGCTCGCTGAGGGCGCCCGTGAATGGACCCATCCCGAGACGAACCAGAAGACCAGCGACCCGCTGTACAACGGCGTCATCTTCCACCGCATCATCAAGGGCTTCATGATCCAGGGTGGTGACCCGCTCGGTCAGGGCTTCGGCGGACCCGGGTACACCTTCGATGATGAGATCCACCCGGAGTTGCAGTTCAACAAGAAGTACCAGCTCGCGATGGCGAACGCCGGCAAGCAGGGTGGCCGCGGCACGAACGGCTCGCAGTTCTTCATCACCACCACGGCCCCAGACTGGCTCAACGGCAAGCACACCATCTTCGGTGAGGTTGCCGATGACGAGTCGAAGGCCGTCGTCGATGCCATCGAGGCAGTGCCGACCGGTGCTAACGATAAGCCGCTCACCGACGTGGTGATCAACTCGGTGACCATCGAGAAGTAGGTGTCACAACCGCCGTCTGCTCCAGCGCCGGGACCCGCTGAGGTTCCCGGCGCTGGCACGGTTTGCTACCGGCACCCGGATCGGCACACCGGTCTGGCCTGCACTCGTTGCGGTCGTCCGATCTGCCCCGATTGCCTGACCCCGGCCCCCGTCGGATTCCACTGCCCAGCGTGTGTGGCCGAAGGTCGTGCCTCGGTACGGCGTCCTTCGGCCATGCAGTTGCTGCGTCCGCGCTCGCGACCGGTCGTCACGTACGTGCTGATAGCGCTGAACGTGCTGCTCTACGTGATCACGGCCGCGCAGGCGAGCAGTTTGACCAGCAACCAGAACTCCGAGGTGTTCGTCGACCTGGCGATGCTCGGCATCCTCGTGGAGCACGGGGACTACTGGCGGCTGATCACCGCCACGTTCTTGCACTTCGGCTTAACCCACCTTGCGGTCAACATGCTGTCGTTGTATCTGATGGGCTCCAGCGTTGAGCAGGCGCTGGGCCGATGGCGCTATCTGGCCGTGTACCTCGTGTCGGGATTGGGCGGTTCACTCGCCGTACTGCTGTTCACCCCGAATGTGTGGTCTGCCGGTGCGTCCGGTGCCGTGTTCGGTCTGTTGGGTGCAGCGGCCGTGCTGATGATCCGTAACAAGCAGAATCTGAATGCGTTGATCGGAATCTTGGTGCTGAACCTGGCGATTTCGTTCATGCCCGGCATTTCGATGGCGGCGCATCTCGGTGGCTTGGCGGTAGGTGCCGCGCTTACTTATGGATTGGTCGCAGGTAAGAAGCTCCGCCGTTAGTTTCCGAGCGGGCAGCGATGATCCCGGGTCGTCCTCAGTCGGCGCGTCTCATGCTGCGCGGTGCCGTTGCCACTGCGCGGTGAGGCGTCGTCGTACCAATGTCAACGCATACGCCGTGACGTGACTTGCGACGTCGGGACCAACGAGGTGACGGGACTCGGCGAGCACGCCATCCTTATCCGCGACCGCGAAACACACCCGTCCCGACGGGTGGCCTAACGAGTCCCGCGCGCCGGTGACCGCCACGCAGAGGTCGCCGGCGAACAACGTGCGGGCGGCGGTGGCCATCTCGCGAGCGGCCTGTTCGCTGACGACAGACGAGGCGCGTACGCCGAGCACCTGCCGCTTGACCTGCTCGGTATCGGCGACGATCCCGCCGACATACCAATCCTGTGCGTGCCGCGAGTTGCCCATCCGCGACGAGATCCGTCCGTTGGTGAGGCATTCTGCGCTGGCGACTCGCACGCCGAGTCGCCGCGCGAGATCGCTGACCAGAGCCGCGAGGTTTATCTCCTCGCGCTCGCGTAATTCGTTGTCCACAGTGTTCATCGCGAACCGCCTTACCTTGGCGATCAAGGTACCCGCGATCGACGGTAAATGTAACCACCATCACAACCTGGTTCAATTCGAACCCAGCACGACCCCCGGCGTGCGTCGTCCGGTGACGTCGGTGGTCATCAGGTGGGTGAAGTTCTCAGGTGATGGACCCAATGCGGCCCATGGCTTCGCGCAGCACCTGCGGCGAGCACGCGAAGTTTATGCGCACACAGCCGCGCCCGGTCTGTGGTCCGAATCGCGGCCCGGCGTTCAGGGCTACTCGGGCGTCGGCGAGGATCCGCTGGTTTGGCGAGTCCCCCCAGCCGTACGCCGACACGTCCAGCCACGCCAAGTACGTCGCCTGCGGGGCGATATACCGCGCAGCCGGCAGGTGTTCGGAAATCAAGGAACCGAGTAGGTCGCGGTTCGCTGATAGTTCGGCGACAGCCTGATCGAGCCAGGTGCCACCCTCGTTCCACGCTGCGATCGACGCGAGCTGACCAAGGTGACCGGTCGACTCGAAGGTGTGCACGTGGATCTTGCGCACGGCGGAGTGCATCCGCGAACCCGCGGTGACAATCTGCGCGCACTTCAGCCCAGCGAGGTTCCAACCCTTGCTAGCGGCCAACACGCTGACGCCGACTTCTCGAGCCGCCTCGCTCACGGTCAGGAACGGCACGAACTGCGCGCCATCGAGCGCCAGCGGTGCGTGAATCTCGTCGGCGATCACCAGGACGCCGTACTCGGCGGCGATTTCGGCCACCGCGCGCAATTCGGCGATGTTCCAGGCACGCCCGACCGGATTCGCCGGATTGCAAAGGAGGAATGCGCGCGCGCCGGCGGCGAAGGCAGAGCGCAACCCGTCGAGATCCAGCCTCCACGACCCTTCCCCGCGCACCAGGGGCACGTCGACCAGTTCGCTGCCCACCGCGCCGGTCCAGATGTAGAACGGTGGATACACCGGTGAGCAGACGACGACACGGTCGCCGGGTTCGATGTTCTGTCGCAGCACTTCGGTCATGCCGACGCCGACGTCGGCCGCGGGATGGACTTGGGCGGGGTCGATCTGCCATCCCCATCGCGCGGCGGCGTACGACGCGAGCGCGTCCGGGAGTTGGCGATCCAGCGTGGGATAGCCTGTGTCGCCGATCCTGATTGCCTCGGCCAATCGCGCCGCGATCGGGGGCGCGAGGGCGCAATCCATCTCCGCAACCCACAGCGGCAGCACATCCGCGTCGTACTGCTGGTATTTCACACTTGAGCGGGAACGTAATTGCGGTGAATCGAGGTCGAAAATCGCGCTACTCATAACCCCATCATCGCGCGAGTGTTCGCCCGACGACGCACCCGGCGGGTGTCGTGCGCCCCTCGGCGGTGTGGGCCGATAGAGTGAACCGAGCACATTTACCGTGAGCAGGACGCCTGAATGACCTCCGCCGAACATCGCGTGGTCCGTAATGAGACCCGAAACTGGCTGCATCGGCCATGGATTCTTTCCGTTTCCACCGCCGTTGTGCTCACCATCATTTATGTATGGAACGCGATCTCGGGGCACTCGACGGTTAATGATCTGACCCCCGCGCCTGCCCTGTCGCGCTTTGCGTTGGTGCCCGAACGGGTGATCAACGGCGAGGTGTACCGGATGTTCACCGCGAACTTCCTGTACTCGAGTGTGTGGTCGTTGCTGGCCTCGGTGCTCACCCTGCTGGTGGTCGGCACTGCGGTCGAAGCCCGGTGGGGCGTACGCCGGTTCATCGGATCGGCATTCATCGCCTGCCTGGGCGCGACGATCCCCGTGCTCATCTTCGAGCCGACCGTCTCGCGGTGGGCGACCGGCAACGGCGCGGTGATGGCGCTGATCGGTGCGGCACTCATGGTGGCCTCGCGGGCCGGATACAACCGGTGGGCGATCATCATCGTCGCGCTGGTCGACGCCGTGGTCTACGTCTGGTTCACCCCGGAGTCGAGCGTGTTCGCGCCGCTCGGCGGCGTGTTGACCGGCGCGATCATTGCCGGCCTGCTGATGGCTGCCCCCGACGATCGGCGGCGCAACAAGATCCAGGCGATATCTATGGTGTCGTTCGGGCTCCTGCTGTGCATCATCACCTTGGTGTTCATCCTGACCGTCGACGCGTGAGCTGCCCCCGCGCGCAGTGACGTCGGTAGTGTCCCGCGTCACGTTGCCACGATATAGGGCCTATTGGTGAACATGACACACGTGTCATATAGTCGCGAGTGGATCTCTATTTCCAATCTGGAGGCACCTGTCATGCGTGACGCCGTCATTGTTGAATCTGTCCGTACTCCGGTCGGGAAGCGCGGCGGGGGTCTCTCCGGCGTCCACGCCGCCGACCTGTCCGCCGTCGTCCTCAAGGCCGTTGCTGAGCGCAGCGGCGTGAGCCCCGAGCTCATCGACGACGTCATCTGGGGTTGTGTTTCGCAGGTAGGCGAGCAGACCGCTGACATCGGCCGCAACTCGGTGCTGACCGCCGGCTGGCCCGAGTCGATCCCCGGCGTGACCGTGGACCGTCAGTGTGGTTCCTCGCAGCAGGCGCTCGCGTTCGCTGCGGCCGGTGTCATCGCCGGCCACTACGACATCGCCGTCGCCGGTGGCGTCGAGATGATGTCGCGTGTGCCGATGGGTTCGACCGCCGTGAAGGAGTTCGGCCAGCCCTACTCCCCGGCCTACCTGGACCGCTACGACCAGACCCGCCCGAACCAGGGCATCGGCGCTGAGATGATCGCCGAGAAGTGGAACCTGAGCCGCACCGAACTCGACGAGTTCTCGATCCGCTCGCACGAGAAGGCCGCCGCCGCGCAGGACTCCGGCGCCTTCGAGTCGCAGATCATCCCGGTGGAGACTGCCGATGGCATCGTCAAGGCTGACGAGGGCGTACGCCGTGGGTCGACCGTCGAGAAGCTCGGTCAGCTGCCTGCAGTATTCAAGGAGGACGGCGTGATCCACGCCGGTAACTCCTCGCAGATCTCCGATGGCGCATCGGCCATGCTCGTGATGACCAGCGAGAAGGCCAAGGAGCTGGGCCTGAAGCCGCTCGTTCGCGTGCACACCACCGTGCTCGCCGGCGGCGATCCGATCATGATGCTGCACGTGCCGATCGCCGCGACCCACAAGGCGATCGAGCGCTCCGGCCTGTCGGTCGACCAGATCGGCGCCTTCGAGGTCAACGAGGCGTTCGCTCCGGTTCCGATGGCGTGGCTGAAGGAAACGGGCGCCGCTGAGGAACGCCTGAACCCCAACGGTGGCGCGATCGCTCTGGGTCACCCGCTGGGTGGCTCGGGTGGCCGCCTGATGGCGACCCTGGTGCACCACATGGTGAACAACGACATCCAGTACGGCTTGCAGACCATGTGCGAAGGTGGCGGCCAGGCTAACGCCACCATCCTCGAGCTCATCAAGTAACTTTCGATCCGCGGCGGGCGCGGGCCGGCTATTCGCGAGATAGCTATCCCGCACCCACCGCAGATCGCCAGTAACACTCACTACGCCAAGGAGAAGTATGGATATCAACGGGAAGGTCGCCGTTGTCACCGGTGGCGCGTCGGGTCTCGGCCTGGCGACCACCAAGAAGTTTGTGTCGCTCGGTGCCAAGGTCGTCATCATCGACGTCCAGGACGATAAGGGCGCCGAGGCCGTTAAGGAACTGGGCGACGCCGTCCGTTTCGTGAAGACCGACGTCACCAAGGAAGACGACGTCAAGGCTGCCCTCGACGTTGCTGACGAGCTCGGCGAGCTGCGCGTCGCGATCAACTGCGCCGGCATCGGTGGCTCCAAGCGCACCGTCGGCAAAGAGGGACCGTACCCGTTCGACCACTTCAAGCGCGTCGTCGAGGTCAACCTGATCGGCACCTTCAACGTCATCCGTCTGGCTGCTGAGCGCATGCTCAAGCACGATGCGATCGACGGCGAGCGCGGCGTTATCGTCAACACCGCTTCGGTTGCGGCGTTCGAGGGACAGATCGGCCAGGCGGCGTACTCCGCATCCAAGGGCGGCATCGTTGGCATGACGTTGCCGATCGCCCGTGACCTGAGCTCGATGATGATCCGCGTGAACACCATCGCTCCGGGCCTGTTCCTCACCCCGTTGCTGATGGGTGCTCCGCAGGAGCTGCTCGACTCGCTCGGCAAGCAGGTACCGCACCCGCGTCGCCTCGGTGACCCGAAGGAATACGGCATGCTGGCCTCGCACATCGTTGAGAACGCGATGCTCAACGGCGAGACGATCCGCCTCGATGGCGCGATCCGGATGGCGCCGAAGTAAATAGCACTCACGATGGGCAAGTCCTCCCCGGACTTGCCCATCGTCGCTAACTAGCCTTTTCGACCTGCTGTTACTCCCCTGCGGAAGGAACCGACATGTCCGAGACCGTCCTGACCGGCATCGCCGACGGCATTCTCACCATCACGATCAACAAGGCGGACCGCCTGAACGCGCTCGACGCGGCGACGGCCCGGACCATCTACGAGGCGCTGCTGGATGCCGACACGAACCCCGACGTACGCGTTGTCGTACTGACCGGCGCCGGTCGCGGCTTCTCCGCGGGCGCGGACCTGCAGCGCGACAAGGACGCCGAGGCTGATCCGAGCCTGGGCAACCTGCTCGATTACTGCAACCTGACCACCACGCTGATCAGCCGCCTGACCAAGCCGGTCATCTCCGCGGTGAACGGCGTTGCCGCCGGCGTCGGAGTGTCGTACGCGCTCGCTGCTGACATCACGATCGCGAAGGAGTCGGCGAGTTTCTTGCTGGCGTTCAGCCGCATCGGTCTGATGCCGGACGGCGGCGCGAACCTGTGGGTCGCCGCCAACATCGGCCGCGCTCGCGCGATGGATATGGCTCTGCTGGCCGAGCAGATCCCGGCACCGCAGGCGCGGGACTGGGGCATGATCTCCCGTGTCGTGGCGGACGACGACTTCGAGGCCGAGGTCGCCAAGGTCGCCGCGAAGTTGGCGAGCGGACCGACGCGTTCGTACGCGCAGACCAAGGCCGCGATCAACAAGGCGGCGCTGACTCAGCTCGACGTCACGATCGAGCGCGAGGTCGCCGGTCAGACGCAGCTCCTGCAGACCAAGGACAACGCTGAGGGTGTGGCTGCGTTCCTGGAGAAGCGTCCGGCGAAGTTCACCGGTCAGTAGGTTTTAGTCGTGCGCGCGGCGTACTCGGCGGGCAGGTCCCGTCGGGTGCGCCGCGTTCGTCTTGCCTGTGGATAACGCAGAACTACACGTCTGTAGTTATCCACCGTAGTTATCCACAGTGTGCATAACTACAGCAATGTAATTCGGGGGATTCATGAGGATTGGCATCACATTCGGCCGGGATCAGGACCGGACGGCGATAGAGGCGGTACGGGCCGAGGAGGCCGGGTTTGACCTGGTTGCCTCTGGCGAGCACATGTTCTTCCATGGCCCTGTCGCCAACGGGCTGATTCAGCTCGCAGCGGCCGCGGGAGCGACCTCTCGGATCCGGTTGCTCAGCGCGCTGACGATCGCGCCGCTGTACCAGCCCGCCGTACTCACCAAACTCGTGACCACTCTCGATCAGGTCTCCGGTGGACGCTTCGACCTGGGCATCGGCGTCGGTGGCGAGTACCCGCCGGAGTTCGAAGCCTCGGGGGTGAACGTCAAACAGCGCGGCTCGCGCACCGACGAGACGCTCGAGTTGATGCGGAAGCTGTGGAGCGGGGACGAGGTCTCCTTTGACGGCCGTTACGTGCAGGTCCCCGGCCTGCGGTTGCAGCCCGGCCCGGTGCAGCCCGGTGGGCCGCCGATCTGGCTTGGCGGCCGCAAGGAGGCAGCGATCCGTCGCGCGGCGCGATACGCCAGCGTGTGGATGCCATACATGTACTCGCCGGAGCAGTTGCAGCGTTCGTTGCAGCAGGTGCGAGAGGCGGCCAGCGAGTACGGCCGGTCGCCGTCCGCCGTCGCTGGTGCGGTGTACCTGTGGGGCGCAGTGGATAACGACGGCTCGCAGTCGCGACAGTGGGCCATCGACTACGTGAGCAAGGCGTACCAGCAGGACTTCACGCCGTTGGCCGACAAGTACCTGGTGCACGGATCACCGCAGCAGGTCACCGACCGGATCGGGCAGTACCTGGACGCCGGCGCCGAGACCGTCATCTTTGCCCCGGTCGGGGACGAAGCGTTGCGCTCGCAGATCGTGGACACCTTCGCCGAGGCTGTCGTCCCCCACCTACCCCGCTAATCCCAACCATCCGGATAACCCCGAATCATCCGGTCGCCGAAGGCGACTGGATCGGTCGTCGAGGGAGCGAGTAGAGCCACCGCAGGCCGAGCGTGTCCGTTATTCGCGCAGGAACCCGCGCGCTTCTACCCCGAGTACGGGGCAAAAGCGCGCGGGTTAATGCGCGAACTGGTGATCGACTAGTTGCCGCTGGCCTTGGCCTGCAGCCGGCGCATACCGCGCAGCCAGCGCTCGCGGTCGTTGGCCTTGCGCGCCATGTATTCACCGACCTCCGGGTGCGGCAGGATCAAGAACTGTTCGTCATTGACGGCCTTCAGCACGATGTCGGCGACGTCGTCCGGCTCCAGCACCGCGCCGGCGCCGGTGACGACGCGCGCGCCGACCGACCCGGACTCGGAGTCCTGGTTAAGCATGGCGGTGTTGACGCCTTGCGGGCAGAGGCAGCTGACGCCGATGCCGCGGTCGCCGTACGTGATGGACATCCAGTCGGCGAAACCCACGGCCGCGGCCTTCGTGGTCGAGTACGCCGCGGCACCGATCTGACTCAACAAGCCTGCCGCCGATGCGGTCGCGATGAAGTAACCGGAGCCACGCTCCAGCCATTCCGGCACCAGGAGGCGGGCCGCGCGCACGTGCGCGAGCGTGTTGACGTCAATGGTGCGCAGCCAGTCCTCGTCGGAGTCGCCGAGATCGCGCGGGCCGATAATGCCAGCGTTGGCGAAGTAAAGGTCGACCGGGCCGAAGGTCGTGCGGGTGTGCTCGATCAACTCGGCGATCGCCTCGCTGTTGCTCACATCCGCGGTACGGCCCGATACGCGGTCCGCCTTGTCACCGAGGTCGGCGATGGTGGCGGCGACGCCGGCTTCGTCCAGATCGACGGCCGTCACGCGCGCGCCGGAGGCGACCAGTTTGCGGGTGAGGGCGGCACCGATGCCACTGCCCGCACCGGTGACGATAGCGACCTTGTCCTTGACGTCCATTCGTTCAGCTCCTCATCTGCCCAACTCCGGGCTCCTGGCCGTACGTGCTGAACCTACGGTAAGCCGTAAGGCGAGCGAAACCCCGGTACGCTGCGCAGCATGAGGTCTGCTCGAGAGGGGTACGGCGGATGCGACTGACTTCCCTGCATTGCGGCACGATCACCAGCACTATGGGCGATCCACCCGACCCGCTTCAGTTGCCGATCATGGCGTTCGTCATCGAAACCGGCGGCGAGGTGGTTCTGTTCGACACCGGTATGCATCCGCACGTGCGCACCCATCCGATCGACTATTGGGGGCGCATCGCCAAACGTCGACTGGTTCCTGATCTACCCGAGGGCGCCGACGTCGTGAGCCGACTCGCCGAGGCTGGTTACGGCCCGCAGGACGTCACCGTGGTGATCAACTCGCACCTGCACAACGACCATGCGGGTATGAACCGATTCTTTCCGCATAGCCGCATCGTCGTCCGCCGGCGGGAGTGGGACTACGCGATCACCCAGATGGACGCCGATTCCAGTGGGTTCGTGCGTAACGACTTCTTCGATGAGGGCGCGCCCCCGGAGTTCATCGAGTACGACGATGAATGCGATCTGTTCGGGACCGGTGATCTGGTGCTCGTGTCGACTCCGGGCCACACGCCAGGGCACCAGAGCGCGAAGATTCGATTCGGCTCGGGATCAACCCACGTGTTGACCGGCGATGCGGTGTACGCGTACGACGACATCGCGTTACGCCGTCCGCCGGGGGTGACGACCGATCGGGAGGCCGCTATTGCGTCGATCGATCGGTTAGCCGATCTAGAAGCCGACGGCGCCCGCATTCACGTGTGTCACGATGCCGGCCACTGGGCGCACGTGCAGCCGACCGCCGTCGTGCACGAAGAGCCCACCACCAGCTAGTCGCCCGCCAGTACGGAGTTGACGTCTCGGCGCGATCGGACCGCGCCCGTCGCGCTGCGCGGATCAGAACGCGGGGGTGCTGTCGATCTTCAGCGCGCGTAGTTTGCGATACAAGGTCGAGCGGGCGAAGCCGAGCGCAGCCGCTGCGGCGAGTTTGTTCCCGTCGGCGTCCGCCAGCGCCGCGAGGATCGCCTCGCGTTCTGCGCGTTCGATCGGCGTCAGTTGGCCCACGGATTGCTGCAGCGACTCAGGCAAATGACGTTCGAGAAGTTCGGATCCGATACACGATTGTGCGGCGAGCGAGAGGGTCATCTGCAACTCGCGGACGTTCCCGGGCCAGTCGTGGCGTTCGAGTGCAATCGCCGCCGCCGGATGTAACCTCAGCCCGCGATTCGGTGCGATCTTCGCCAGCAATTCAGCGGCCAACTCGCGCACGTCGTGTGGGCGCGAGCGCAGTGGGGGTATCGCGACCGCATCGCCGAACACGCCCGCGAGCCGCGCCGGGTCGGCTGCGGTGGCCGCCAGCGGAATGCCTGTGGCCTCGGCAATCTCGACCACGTGACGCAGCGCGTGAAGTGTCGCCGCCGTCGCTTCATCACAGTGCCGCACCAACACCGCACGCCCGCCGGTGATCGCCGAGTTCGCGAGTTGGTCCCAGCCTGCAGAGGTCGCGTCGAGCAGAACGGGTACCGCGTCAGGCGCTCGAAGGTTCAGCACCGCGAGCGCGGCCCGGCGTCGTCCGCTGCCGGGTTCGCCGGTGATCACCACGGAGCGACGCGTGGCGACGACTCGCGCGAGTGCATCGCGAGCGGCGAGCGCCGGCGCTGACCGGCCGGTCACGCAGGTCGCGGACGAACTGCCCTCTTCGGGTGGGGGCTTATTGGGTCCGCGCTTGTCCGATCCAGTGCCGGCGGCTCCGGGTCGTGTGGATCGCAGTCGTGTGGATTGCAGTTTTGTGGATCGCAGCTGTGCGGCGTGGGGTTTGGGGGCTTGGGGTTGTGCGGATGGGGGTTGCGTGGCTTGGGGCTGGGCGACCTGGACGGCTGCCGCGATGTCGTGAGAGGTGCTTGATATGTCGCTGGGCATGGCGTCGAGGACAATCAGCGCGCCGGCGGCGCGCCCGCGCTCGCCGATCCGGGCTGCGTTCGCCCGTACGACCTGACCGTCGGTGAGAGTGAGCCGCTCGCTGACGGAATCGTGGGCTTGCAGCGCCGGCGCAGCCCAGAACCACAGCAGGTCGCGATCCGCGCGCTCGAGCAGCGCGGAGGCGGCCGGGTTGCAGATGAAGACGTCCACCCCGACAGCGACCAGCGGGCGGGAGGTCCGTTTCGAGCGCGAAACGAAACTGTCCAACACCATCCGCTCGGTTTGCGATGCGGCCTCGCGCAGTCGTTGCTCGATGTCGTGGATAGCGCGCGTGAGCACTGAGCGCGCGAACGGGCTGTATTCGTCGAGACTGCACGTGAGGTTCAGGCCGCCCTCGATCGTGTTGTGCACGGGATGACGAATGGGCGCGGCGATACACACGAACGATTGCAGGCTGTCGCGGAAATGCTCAGCACCGCGCACCTCGAACAGTCGCTCCTCCTCAAGGGCGCACCCGATCCCGTTGGTGCCGACGTACTCCTCAGCAAACACGAATCCGGGTGCGACATTGTGCCGATCGAGGTTGTGCATCCAGGAACGCGTTCCGACGCGGCGGTCGACGATCCGCGCGTCGCTGTCCGCGAGTAGCACCGTGCCGTTCGTATCGGCCAACTCGTCGGCGAGCGCATCGAGGATCGGGCTGGCGGCAGCAAGCAGGCGTCGTTTGGTCGGGCCGTCGGTGACGTACGGCAGGTCGATTCCGGTGGGCTGTACGCCGCCGAGGAGCGAACGCTGCCAGGAGTTGACGATGTCCGGACGAGGCAGCCGAGGGTGCCGTGCCTCGCGATCACGTGTTTGGAAGTCGCGTGCTGCGAGGTCCTCGAGCAAGAATTGTTCGCGTGTCCTCCGCATGTCGTTCATATGCGTTGGTCCTCGGATCTCAGGGCGCGCACATCTCAGGGGCTATACAGCCGGGAGCGCGCTAATGTGATCGGCATCATACCTCGCTGGATGTCGTTCCGAAGCCTTGCGAGCAGGACGGTGCCGATGATGAGCGATTCCCGCGCGGTTGTGCCCCGACTACGGGGCTGAAGGGCGCTACTTAATGCGCGAACAAGTATCTGCGTGTCGTGCTCGGTGGGCCGCTGGGTGAGCGATGCGCTCACCCAGCGCGCCACTTCTATGCCGACTATTCCTTCTTGCCGAAGTGCCGTTCGCTGGCCGCCGCGAGTGCCTTCTCCACCCGTCCGTCCAGCGACTCCCAGTCACCAATAGCTCGTTGCTCGGCCTGCACCAGCCGACCGGCGGTGCCCTGAAAGACGGGTTTGACGTGGTTGGCGATCAACTCGTAACTGCGTTTCATCGCGTCCGGGCGGGCCCACTCGTTGTGCATGATCAGGTAACTACCGAACCCGCCGTTGGATTGCTTCTGCAATCGCTCGATCTGGGCAATCGCGTCGTCCGGTGTGCCGATGACGCCGAGGCCGGTCTCATTAACCCACGCGATTCGTTCCTCGAAGGTTTCACCAGCCGCGCGGAAGTGCGGTACGGCGAGGATTTTCTGCGTGTAATGAGCCCAGTCCATCAGCCCGTACCTGACGTCCTCGATCGCCTGTTCCTTGGTCTCGGCGATGTGCATAGGTCCGACTAGGCGCCAGCGGGAACGGTCGGCGACCGTACCGAACTCCTTCGCGCGTTCCTCCACGACGTCCCAGTGCATAGCAAGCATGTCGAATCCGGCGGCCGCGGTCGCACCGACAGACAGCATCCCGAGGCCGTGCTTGCCGGCGATTCGTGGGCCGGTGGGAGAGGCGATGGCCGCGACGCCGATCTCGAAGTCGGTGTACGGCGTGTACTGCGATTTCGCCTCCCGCAATCGGTACCGGGGGGTTTCGACGGTCAGCGGCTCATCGCTGCGCAGCAGGTGCATCAGGACGTCGGTGTCGTCCTCCAGAGCGGTGCGCTGCTCCTCGATCTCGATCCCGATCATCTGTGCGTCGCCGGGTAGCGCGCCGGGGCCGAGGCCGAGCATGAACCGCCCGCGGGTCAGGTTGTCCAGGAAGATGGCGCGATCAGCCACCCACAGAGGGTTGTGGTACGGCAGCGACAGCACGCCTGTGCCCAGGTTGATGTGGCGGGTCTGAGTTGCGCAGTGCGCGATGAAGATCATCGGGTCGGGAATGATCTCGGTACCCGCCGAGTGGTGTTCGCCGATCCACGCCTCCTCGAAGCCGAGTCGATCGAGGTGCTGGATCACCTCGAGATCACGTTGGTAGGCGCTGATCGGATCTTGACCGGCCAAGGGGTGGAACGGCGCCATGAAGATGCCGAACTTCATTCGTGACATGAGCGGAAGCCTTTCGCGAGACATCGATAGGCCAATGGTGAACGCTCGGGAACGCGCGAGGTGTCCGATTTTGAGTCACACGTCACAACCGGTGCGGTGACGATACGTGGGCAAGAACGACGGAATGGACCGCTCGCGAGGCGAGCGATCCATTCCGTAGCAGCAAACTGGGTGGCCTACGCTGCGAGTGCAGCGTGACGCAGGTCGAGTACGCCATCCGGCAGCATTTGGACGCCCGAGATGTCAGGGCTGACGGCGGCGGCCATGTGTGCGATGCAGATCGGGATGACGTGCGGTGGGTTCGCCACCCACGCGTCCCAGTACTTCTCGTAAAGCGGCTTACGCTCCGCCGGATCCAGCGGCTCCGCCGCGGCGGTCGCGGCCGCATTCAACTCGGTGAAGTCGACCTCACCCGGGTTCAGCAGCGCATCCGGCGTCAGCAACCGCCCGTGTACGGCTTCCGGGTCGTTCAGCACGGTTGCCTGCGACACCCATGATTCGACTGATTTCTGGACGGCGAACTCTTCGACCATCTGTGCCGGGGGCTTGGGCTCGATATTCATCGTCAACCCGACTTCGCCGAGTTCCTGCTGGATCACCTCGGCAATCTTCTGGTAGATCGTGATGTTCGGCGGCACGGCCGTGAACTCGGTACCGGTCGCGCCGGCGTCCTCCAGGATCTTTGCCGCGGCCTCGGGGTCGTAGCCGAATACCTCGGAGCCGTCGCCCAACTTCTCGCTGTAACCCGGGCTCGTAGATCCGAACATCTGCACGCTGGGCGTGCAGTGTCCGTCGTAGATGCCGTCGGAGATCGCCTTGCGATCGATCGCCATATTCAGCGCCTTGCGAACCTCCGGGTCATCGAATGGGGGCTTCGCGGCGTTCACGATCATGTAGAGGAACAGCGGGCTTTCGCGGACGACGACCTGCATCCCGGCACCCTCTGAATCATTCAGCTGGTCGGGGTTGATCTGCGCGACGTCGATATCACCGGACTGCAGTGCGTTGAACCGGGATTGATCGTCGGCCATCAAGGTGTAGGTGATGGAGGCGACGTTCTGTGCCTGCGGATCCCAGTAGTCGGGCGACTTCTCCAACTCGACGGTGGCGCCGGGATTGATCTTCGTCGCCTGATAGGCGCCGATACCCACGGGCTTGGTCGCGAGCGTGCCGGCGTCGGCGGCCTTGGGCGAGACCATGATGCCGCCGCGGGACGCCAGCGACACCGCGAGCGTGCCTAGGCCTCCGTCGACATGAATCTTCACCGTTGACGCATCCACGACCTCGACGGAGGAGATCATGTTGAGTTCACCGGCGATCGCGCTGCCCTCCGCGATATTGCGCTCCAGGTTGAACTTGACGGCGTCCGCATCGAATGGCGTCCCGTCCGAGAACGACAAGCCCTCTTGCAATGTCAACACCATCGCGCCGTTGTCGTCGGCGGGTTCGAACGATGTCGCGAGCATCGGCTCGACGGCGCCGTCATCGCCGGTCATCAGCAGACGGTCGTAGACCGCGGTGTACGTCGTGAAGTCGGCGTTCGTCGTGCTCTCGGTCGGATCCCAACTCTGCGGAAGAACCGTGAACCCGGCATCGAGATGAGCGTCCGGATCGAAGTCAGCGGCGAGGTCGATCGCGTGGGGATACTCCTGGGTGCTCTTGTCCGGCGTCTTACTGTCAGCTCCGGAACAGGCAGTGAGCAGCAGACTCACCGCGGTGAGTGCAGCGAGCGGTAGGGCGGCACGAATCCGCATGGGGCCTCGTTTCAATACGACTGCGACGCGCGCTCAGGCGTCGGAGCAACTGGCAGCGATGTCTGGCCAACATCGCCGGTCGGCGCTCCGCAGAAGGGGCGCACCACCGGCCGCGCCGTCCGAAATGCGGAGTACGCGCAGCCTGTAGCAACGCTAGCGCCACGGCGTACGGCGCCGACATTGACAAACTCGAAAAGTTCCTCCGGCCAGCTTGGTGAAATCCACCGACAGGTTGATCGACCACCCGGCAGGCGATCCTCCGCCACCGGACCCTCGCCGGCTAGTGCGTCTCCACCGGCCGTTGATCGACATGTTGGCGATTTTGTCAAGTGGGCAGGGGTGAGGCGCCCGCTCTCGGTAGCGAATCGGGAGTGGGTGCCTCGGCCAAGGATCATCGACCGATCGAGGGGAGGAACGAACCCGAGCGCGCGGGCTCAGAGCGCCGCAGCTGACGAGCTGGCTCAAGGCGTTGTATCTTGTGCGCAACACTTGTGCTCATCACGGGCGGTTGTTCAATCGCGTTCACACGATCGCGCCGAAGCTTCCCAACCTGGGGCTCCATCCCGACCTCGACGCGGCTTCGACGGAATGGAACCGTACTTTCGCCCGACTTACCCTCGTCCAGTTCCTGTCGGACCGACTGGGCGTGGGGCGAAGCAGGATGCTCCCCGCTGTCGTGAAGAGCTTTCCTGCGGTGACGATCGTCCCGATCGCCCATATGGGGGTCCCTGACGACTGGCGGGCAAATCCACTCTGGGCAACGACCTGAGAGTGGTGTGAGCCAGACCGCCCTACGTGTGGCGACGTGGTGGAGTTCCGCCGCAACGTGCGACCTCGACGACAGATGGAGGATTCCCTGTGACCCATCATTCCGACTTGCCCGCGAGCGGGAGACGTCTGGGGGTCTGCCGTCCGGACGAGGTACTTGCGTCTCGCAGACGTCTCCATGATGAGACGAGAACCGACCACCGGCTCTGCACCGGTGATCGGGTCTCAGAATCTCTGTCTCGTTCGGCTGAGTCTCAGCAGGGGGTTTCTGCGATTCCTGGCTCTGTGTCGTCGAGGATCTCGAAGACTCGCTGTCCCGTCAGCGTGCCATGCTCGAGCAGCTCTTCGGCGTCCGCCGCGGGGCTCTGGTCAGCGGAAGCCGAGTGGCGGTAGGTCAGCTCCACGAGAAGCCCGCACACGGTGACGACCGCCAGGGGTAGGCCTCGTCGAAGTCCCAGTTCCGGTACAGGACGGTGAGGCCGTCGAAGCCGGACGTCCGCGGGCGCAGCGTGGTGTGCCGGAAGCGGCGCCTCATCGTCCACAGGCCCCAGCAGTACCCGGCCTCGTGATGGGCGCGGATGCAGTCCTAGCTCGGTCCCTCGTAGGTCATGCTGACGCCCACTGACGGTAGTAGGTCACCTTGGACCAGCAGACGGTCTTGGCCGCCTCGGCGACGTCAGTCCCTCGGTCTCGACCAGGTGCTGCACGGTGCGGACCCTTGCACGGACCTCGTCAAGGTCCACCGGTGGCCTGCCAAAGTGCACCCCGTGCGCCCTCGCTTCATCGACGCCGGCCTGGACGCGCTCCTGAATGAGTTCGCGCTCGTACTCGGCAAATGTCGCCATCAGGTTGAGCATCAGCCTGCCCTCGCGGGTGGACGCCCGGCAGGAGGTGCTCGAGTAGCGTGTTGTGGCGGTCCCTGAACCTTCTGGACTACTATGCGTTGCCTATTCTCGCACTGTGGGCTCAGAAGTTGGCGCCGCACGAGACGCCGCCGTCGCGAGCGGTTCACGACGTGCTCGTCGAAGCGGGTGCATGTCGTGCGCAGGCTTGCGGGTGAGAAATCCACCTCGGGTCCCTTGCTCACTCGCGTGCAGAACACTGGTCCGAATTCTGGATCGTGGACGTCGATCATCGGGGAACTTGACATACCCTTTCCAAGGCGCCACCGCGATCCTGGCGAGTCAGGTTCGGCAAGTTCTATTCGACTATCCAGCCTATTAACTGTAGTTACGCCGCAGCGGAAGTATTCGCCATACAGTTCGACGTGGCACTGTCAGAGTCAAGCGGTCGTGTCGTGTACGTAATAGCTGGACCAGCAGTGCCGGCTTTAATCGCAGCGGGAGCCTGGAACGTCCCTAGAGGGTGGAGTCGCTCGGCGTCGAGGTCGACTCGGAGTCCGATGTCGTTTCCTGGGTAGCGGTCGGTTTTCGTCACGTCGCACGCGATGAAGACCAGGGACCGATGGAGGCCCACTGGCAAGGATTCACCCTGTTACCGCGGGACCTCACCGCGCAACGCATCAACCCACCAGACGGGTACGCAGATCTCAACGGCAAACCAGTCGAGTCATGGCAACTACCTGGGGCTTAGGACAGGGCTGCAAGTCGGCGATGATCCGCAGCCGATAGTGGCCGGAGACGAAATGGATCGACGGTGGCTCATGAACTCAGGCTTCTCCTTGTCCTGATGTGCAGGTCAATGCTTGGCACTCCTGGTCTCAGCGCTGCGCACGGCAACCCGTGCCGATCTAGGCATTCTCCGATACTTCGATGATGCAGCGATCGGTCAATCCCTCTTCCCGGGAACTAATGCGCTGTCGGCGTCGACTGTCTTTGTGACGCCAGCACCGATCAGGCCCTTCCCAGATGCTGCCGAAGGTGCGCTTTGACCGAAGGACGTGCCCGTTGAACGATTCCAGTCCCGCACGCGCCGGCTCCACTGGTGGTTTGTGGCCGCTTGTTCGCCGGATTCACTTCTATGCGGGGATGTTTGTCGGACCGTTCATTTTTATTGCGGCGCTAACTGGTGCCGCGTACGCGCTCTCGCCGACGATCGAACGCATCGTCTACGCGGACCTACTCACGGTCGACAGCGTCGAGGACCCGGCACCGCTCGAGGAGCAGATCAATAATGCCCAGGCTGTACACCCGGATATGCCGATCGCTCAGGTGTGGCCGGCGACGGAGCCGGACGATTCCACCAGGGTCCTGCTGGTAGACGAGTCCCTTGAGGACGGGCGACTGCAGAGCGTTTTCGTCGATCCCGCATCTGGTGACGTTATTGGGGATGAAGCGAGCTACTCCGGTTTGGGGGAGCTTCCGGTACGGAAGTTCATTTCCGAGACTCACCGAGATCTGCGCCTCGGTGAGCCGGGACTGCTCTACACGGAGTTGGCCGCTTCCTGGATGTGGTTCGTTGGCCTCGGCGGACTGATCCTTTGGGTCGGTCGCACTCGCTTGCGCCGAGCACTGATCGGCGTACGTACATCTCGCCGGGACCGTGCTGCTCGAAAGGCAGCTCGGGCTGCGGGTGGAACAAAGTCTGCCAGCCGCAAACGCTTCGTCAACCTGCACGGTGTCACCGGTACATGGCTACTCGTTGTGATGTTGGGAATTTCTGCCACCGGTCTCACGTGGTCTACGTATGCGGGTAAGAACGTCACCACAACCATCGATGCCCTCACCGAAGAACCGCGCGCGATCAACACGTCGTTAACCGGAGCCCAGGATCATTCCGACGGCGGCGAGCACGCGAACCATGGGCCCGCCTCCGGCGATGCAGCGGCCCCGGTGCCATCGCAGGACATCGCCGCCGAAGCACAGACCGTCCTAGACACAGCACGCGAAGAAGGGTTAACAGGGCCGCTGATCCTGTATCCACCGGCCAGCAGCGACCAGGGGTGGCAGGCCAGTGAGCGTTGGGTGGAATGGCGTGTGAGCGCTGATGCTGTCAGCGTGGATGGGCGCACCGGTGAGGTCATTGATCGTTTGCCATTCTCCGAGTTGCCGTTCTTCAGCAAGCTCACGAGCTGGGGCATCTATCTCCACATGGGCATCATGTTCGGTCTGCCGTTGCAAATCCTGCTGTGTCTATGTGGGCTCGGCATCGCCGCGCTCGTTGTGATGGGTTATGTGATGTGGTGGAAACGTCGGCCTACGCGCTCAGGGATCGCCGGGGTGCCGGGGCCGAACCGCTCATTGAGTTCAAGCGAATGGAGCGTGGTCGCGCTGTTCCTCCTCACGGCCGGAACCTTCTTGCCGTTGCTGGGAATCAGTCTGTTGGTGATGCTCATCGTCGATCGTGCCCTGGCTCGACGGCTCAACTTCACCCCGACCGCGCCTCGATCTGAAGCTAGTGAGAGACCTCGCGAGACGGCTGATGCCTGACTTTCGTGAGCGAGTTTCGTGAGATTCAGGAATCGCGTGCTCTCTGAGGATGCTGGCCGAGCTTGTCAAGCTTACTGTGTAAGCGTTGGGTGTTAGAGGCAGGGGTTGATGCGTTCGGGGTAGGCCGCGGTGAGTTGGGCGAGTGCTTGTTTCCAGTTCGTGACGATCTGTCCTTCGACGAGGCGGCCGGACGCTTTTCGTGTGTGGGCGGGTTTGCCGCGTTCTATCTCGCGTTCGGCGGCTCGTTTGCCTTCGATGTTGCAGATGGCCAGTCACAGCAGCTTGACAGTGGACTGGGTGCTGGGAAAGTGGCCGCGGTTCTTGGAAATTTTGCGTAGCTGGTAGTTCAGTGACTCGATCGAGTTCGTCGTATAGATCACCCGCCGCAGCATCGGCGGGAACGCCAGGAACGGCGTGAATCGTTCCTATGCCGCCCTCCTGGTCGCGATCGTCTGCGGATACTTCGCGCCCCACGGGCCGCGTTCGAGCTCCCCGAGTGCCTCAAGGGCGACGTCCTCGTTCGGCGCGGTATAGATCTTCTTCAGCTCGGCGGCGACCTTCTTGCGGTCGGTGTAGGCGATGAACCGCATCGACGCGCGGATCAGATGCACGGTGCAGGTCTGCACCAAAGAGTTCGGCCAGGTGGCCTCGATCGCCGCCGGTAGGCCAGTGCCCCATCGCAGCAGACGATGAGCACGTCACGCACGCCGCGGTTGGCCAGGTCCGCGCACACATGCGCCCAGAACGCCGCGCCCTCGGTGTCTTGGACCCAGATCCCCAGCACGTGCTTGATGCCATCGAGGTCCACGCCCACGGCGATGTAGGCGCTGCGGGACACGACGCGGTGATCCTGACGAACCTTGATGCGGATCGCGTCCAGATACATGATCGGGTAGAACTCATCCAGCGGTCGCTGCTGCCATTCGAGCACGGCATCGGCGACCGCGTCGGTAATCATGCTGATCGTGCCTCCCGACAGGTCCGTGCCCAGCATGGAGCGCAGGTGGTGCTCGATCTCGCGGACGGTCATCCCGCTGGCATACAGGCTGATGATCATGTCATCCAGGCCACCCAGGCGCCGCTGGCCCTCAGGTGTGGGTCGAGCGCAGTGAGCACCTGCAGCGGGCCGAGGCGGCAGAGCAGTGCAGCGAGGCCGCGATAGCGGCATCCATGAAGGCAGCCGACGACTACGCCGAGCACGGGAAAGTACGCGCGGGTCGCGGCCGGGCGAAGGCCGCGTGGGAGGCCGAACGAGCCCGGCTGCACGAGCGGATGGTGGCCACTCGTGATGTCGCGATCGAGGCCCGCGTAGCCGCCGGCCTCGCGGCCGATGGCGTACCGCCGAAAGAACACTGGGCACAAGCCCGCGCCGAGGCAGACGCCGAACTCACCCGCCACCGCGACCTCCTTGATCAGGCCCGAGCCGCCGACAAGCACGCGCGCTCAACTGCGCACGACGTGGCCGCGCGTGCCGCGCACGCCCGAGCCGGTCACCAGAAACAACTTGAGCAGATCAGCGGCGCTATCGCGGCACACCACGGATCTGAACCGCGTCAGCAGCACGAGTACGACGCCCCGGCGCCCAGGTTGGGGCCAGAGCCTCGGATGGAGAAGTAAGAGGGAATCCGCGCATCCGGGTCCGGTTGCAGTATCCGGTGTAACCCTGCCGGATCCGTACGCGAGGGCGTGCGCCAGACCGGGGAGCGGTCGACCGATGCGCTTCGGGTGCGCCGATCGCGGGGCTGACCCGATGCGGTTTCACGCCGCAGCGGAGGTCGACAGATAGCGGTCTGGCGGATGGATTCGTAATCGAGCCACCGACACAACAGCGCACACGATCCCGAGTGATAGCAACGTCAGCACGCCATGACCGATTCCCCCGGCCAGGTAGCTCGATGCTTCTTCATCGATGGTGTACGTCGCCACCTGTCGCACGGACCAGAACGGCATCACCTTCGCGAGCGATCCATCTGGATCCGCGATCATCTGGGTCGCCAAGATTGTCAAGAGGACCAGCGCACCCTCGAGTTCGCGACGCAGCAGCATCCCGATTACGACACCTAGTACCGAACCGATCGTGATCGCGCACAGCATCATGACGCAGATCGCCCAGAGCCGATCGAGGTCCTGGTCGATCGCGACAATCACGAAGTACGCGGCGGCCAGAACGAGACCGATGAATACGAGTGCAGCGAGCCGACCACCGATCAGTGTGCTGATGCGATACCCCGCGACTCGCAATCGACGATCTAGGCCCAGGCTCGCGACAGTGGTGAACAACGCGAGCGTCGCCACCGCCCACCCGAGCCCGAGTACCAGCATCCGCACGGCTTGCCCGGAGACCTCATGTCGGGCCAGATAGAACGCCAACGGCAGAATGATCAGTGAGATGCCCACGGACCGGCGGCGCAGTAACTCGCGCACCGTCAACCGGGCAATCGTCCACGCCTGCATATCAGTCCTCCTGTGGCGCTGCGAGTTCGACGACCCGATCAACCCGATGAAGCTCGCCCAGCAGGTGGGTCACCATCAGCACGGCCGTGCCGGTCTCTCGCCACCGTTCGATCTGATCCCACAGATCGAGGTAACTGCCCTGATCGAACCCTTGATACGGCTCATCTAGAAGCAGCAAGTCGGGACGGTTGAGTTCACCAAGTACGACGTTTAGTTTTTGCCGGGTACCGCCGCTGAGTTCGGCAGCGCTCTGTCGTCGCCGTGGTCGCCATCCCAGCGCGGCGGCCAGCCCCCTGCCCGTCGCGACAGCCCGTTCGCCCGAAACTCGTTCGGCGGCGCCGAACAACTCGAAATGCTCATCCGCAGTCAGGTATTCAGTGGTGCCGCCGAGTTGTGGCACCAGCCCCACCCGGCGTGGTCGCTCCACTCGACCGGCAGTGGGTGGCACCATACCGGCACAGATCTGCAACAGCGTTGACTTCCCCGCACCGTTCGCGCCGACCACCGCGACACACTCGCCACGGCGCACGGTCAGGTCAATCGGGTGCAGCGCGATCCGGCGCCGATACCGCTTCGTCACACCGCTCAACCGCAAGAGATCCCCCGCGGGGGCCTCTTGCGGCAGAGTCGGGGCTATTGGTATCCGCAACGCACGGGCAGCCTCGTCGGCGTACACCGTCGCACTGCCATACAGCGACTCAGGCTCGACGCCGCCCGCTGTGGCCTCGGCCAGTGCATCGCTGACGAGTTCGTCGACGCGGGCGCCTTCGATTCCGCGTTCGGTCAACGCGTAGCGTAAGTTCCGTTCCCAGTTCACGTCGCTCCCTTCGAGATCGCCAGTAGGGCATCGATGCGCGCGCCAAAGGCGATCCACTCGGTACGCCGCTCACGCAAAGCTCGACGTCCGGCCGCGGTCAGCGCGAAATATTTGCGCGGCGGGCCGGATTCGGACGTGCGGCGCTCCGAGGTCACTAATCCGGTGGTTTCCAATCGCAGCAGCGCCGGGTATAGCGTGCCGCCGGGGATCGTCCCGAGTTCGGCCACCTCTAGTCGCGCCATGAGGTTCAGCCCGTAGTCCGCCCCATCGGCAAGCATTCCCAGCAGGCACAACTCCAACAGGCCGTGTAACCACGGTCGAGATACCGAAGTAGACATAGTATGCAGAGTATCTGATAACCAGACTGTCTGAATACCTAAACCGTCTGACCAGGGCAATGGCGAGCACTTGCGATCGTCCGCGACGTCCTGCTAGGGAGGAGAGAACAAAACTATGAGCGCATGAACCAGACTGGGTGATAGGAGACCGACAAATGCGAAAGATGCGGAAGCTGGTAGCAGGATTCGCCGGAGTGCTGACGGCAGCAGGCGCATTGATAGCGTCGCCGGCAATGGCGGCGGCAAGTGGTCCAGCTACGGGTTCTCAGCAACTAGAAGCTGCACTCATCCCACCTAACTGCGGGGACACGGTCAGTATTATTTCTAAGCAATCCTCCCCGGATTCGATTACCTTCACGATGGCCTGGACGCAGATGGAGACGTGGGTTGGAACCGGTAAGTTCGGCACATCCGGCCTCTATTTCACCGTTCCGTCGACAGGACAAACCTTGTCCACCTCACGTTCGGTATCGGGAGATGTCACTGATCCCACCTCATACACTTTCGACGTGGTGGACTACGGCGATGTTCTCATCGACGTGACCGTAAGAGACGGCGGTGGAACAATTAAGTGTGAAAGTTTCCTCAACACTGGCGATCCGATTTGATAGAGAACCCTCATCCCCGGTTCTTGCCATATGCTCCCCCGTTTGTCGTATATGCAGCGCAGGTAGACCCGCCGTTAAAGCAAGAACTGCATATCTGGAACCAGGACTATCAGACTGAGTCATTGCAGTACGTCATGATGGCGACGGGACCGCGGACAGGATTGCCAGTCACGATCCAGACAGCAACGCGCCCGATCGTCGGGACCCCTGGCGCCTACAAGGGACTCCCGGTAAATGGAACTCCCGAGCAAATCGCGTACGAGGATGCTGCATCAATCGCCGAAGGAGTCCTTCATGCCCGGATTCCGGAGATGGATATTCAAGAAATCGGGACGTTGCTTCCGCGACCATACGTCGAGGAACCGCCAAATCCACCGGATACCATCGCAATAGGTGTCGATGGTATCCAGGTCCGGTTCGCTTATGCCCGCAAGAGTTCCGGTTGGGCGGCTGTCGGTCGCCTGAAGGAATCGTTCATAAGCATCGCTTCTTCATCTGTCGAGATCGAGGACGTGTATGTGACGCATATCGAACCCACTTCCCTCCCGTACCGGTCTTACGACACGTAAAACCCCTACGCGACCTCCCCAAAGGGGCACCCCGCGGCGTCTGCGATAGCGAGCAACACCACGCGCCCAGTCGATTCGCACACGACGGCACCAGACCTAGCCGAGCACGGATCCCGAGAGAGCGCGCTAGCGAACGCGCTCCCAGCACTCACCGAAGCAGCTCGCGTCGTTGGTGATTGGGCCGAAACAGCGACACTGGCGCTGGCTGGCGCTGCGGCGATCTCGGCGGCATCGAAAAGGTCCTCGCCGGTCGGCCAGGGATTGTGGGAGGCCGCGGGCCTGCGATCACCGCTGTTTCCACCGCCGGGGAAGACGAAAGCGAGTTGTGGCGGCATCGCACCGAACCTGCGCCCATCAGCCTGGCCGATGCGCTCGACGACCTGGACGAGCAGGCCGCGGCCGAGGACGTCGCAGACGCAGCGATCGATGCCGCGCGTGCACCAATCAGTCCACGATCGGTGGGTAAAGCGCAAGATCATGGTTCGCACAGATCCACCAGTTAAGGTTCAGCACCTCGCTACAGCAGGCGCGGTCCCCGGTTCGCATCGCGGGTTGAGAAGACGTCAAAGCGCCAAGTTCCCCATTCGCTGGCGGGTCGTTTAGTCGCGACTGGTCGCAGAGCCGATCGCTACGCCGAGGGCGAGGCCAACCGCTACTCCGATCGCAACATTGTCCAAAAGGATGCCGCCAACCAGCGCGCCGATCGCGATACCGATGGACATACATACGCCGAGCCGCCGGTTGCGGCGAACCGTGTCCGGGCTTTGCTGGGGCATCCCCTGATGCTACTCACCAGCACGTGCAGGGCGAATCAAACGCGCGATGCTAATCGACGGGGAACTCCACGACGGCTTCTGCCTCGGTTACGGGCGCGTGCGGGGGCGCGGAGAGTGTCCGAAATGGGTCCACGCTTTCTCGAACGCGGCGCGGGTTTGCTGCTCGCTGTTCGCGGTCGTGCCGATCAAGGTCGTCTGCCCACCCACTTACTCACCCCGCAGCGCATCGATCAACTCGTATGCGAGCACCTCGACCCCGCCGACTACCCCGCCCGCCCCACCGAACTGATCGCCGCGCACGAGGCGCCGTGTGTCGAGGCCGAACGCCTCGGGGAACGCACGGCCGCGCTAGCTCCCCGCGGCCCACACCTGTTCGAAACCGAAAGCTCCGAGGCCCGTACGCACTACAGCGCGATCGAGACCCTCGATGCGCGTATCAACGCCCTCGAAGCCCAGATCACCGCGCGACTGTGATACTCGGCTTTCATACGGGGCCGGACGCGTGGCGGCACCGTGCAGCGGACACGGAAGCTGGGGCACGCACGCTGCTGGCCATCAAAGCCGCGGACCACGGTGACGCTCATCGACTCGCTCGGTTTGCGGCGGGAGCAGGCAGGCTGGCCACCCACGAGCAGATGCGCATACGACGGCGTCAATCTCGCCTGAATCAACTCGCCAGTGACGCCGTCGCGACCGACCGCGCATGCACGTCAGGGCCAACACCCGTACGCTCTGTGAATACCGGGCCTCGCACAATGTCGGATAGGTCGGGCAACGGGACTCTTGTCCGGTCACCCACGGATCTTGCGCGGGAGGACCCGGCCTGCAACCCCGCCACCAGAACGTGAGTCACCACATACCGTCTAAGCGGGCGCCCTGCTGCGTCTACGTCGGCCGTCGACCCAGAAAGACCGCGACGAAGGAGCAGGACGAACGCGTGGAGACGACCCAGGACCCGAGAATCCCCAGCCACAACGCCCCGGCGTCTACGCGAGGTCGGGCTGCGGGATGTCGGTGTCCTGCAGCGCTGCGAGCGAACTGAGCAGACCGTGCACGGTGAACACGTCCCAACCTGTGAGCTCGCGCCAGCGGGTGATCCGGTAGCGCGCAGTGTTCGGGTGGATGTGTAGCGTGCGGGCCGCCGCGGAGATGGAGTATCCGTTGGTGGCGAACGCGACGACGGCATCGGCGATGTGCCGATCTCCGGCAGCGGCGATACCGGGGGCGAGTAGTTCACGCATCCGGGAGCGATCGGCGTACAGCACGGTCAGCGGCCACTCGCGCTCGAACTCGCGTACGTCCGCGCCCGATCGCGGGAGGTCCAATAGCCGCATCCCGTCGACGAAACTTTCCCGGATGCCGCCGGCTCCGCTGCGGGCCAGACCGACGGCTATCGGCCCACGCATCCCCGAGCGACGCAACAACTCGACCCCGTCCTGGGCGCTTAGCCCCTGCGCGACGACGGCAGTGAATTGGTCAACGGTCGCCGAGTAGACGACCGAGTCCAGCGCCGCCAGGTCCGTGTTCAGCCGGGCAACGCCATCGGGCGGGCGAAGGGTGGTCACGAACGCTCGGAACGGCCGGGCCAGGTCGTAGCCGAGATCGACAGCTACGTCGTCCAGATGCGCACTGGTACCGCCAGCGGTACTTGCCGAGAGCAACTGGCGAAGTGAATCGGCTCCGGTAATTGCCCGGGTACGCGTCGCGGCGACGTACTCCTCGGCGTACGCCGACGAAATGAGATGCAGCCACCCCCAGACCCGCCCGACCTCAAGCGGCAATTGGCTCTGCATGACGGGATCCGGGCCGGTACGGCGTACGACTTCGGCCCACAATTCACGGAAACTGATGTGGTATCCGGCGATCGCGTGATTCAGCGGAACGTTGTGTTCGAAACGGACGCGAGCCATCTGTCGGGCGTGCTCGAGGGCCTCGGCGGACGGATCCTCACCGGCCGCGAGCGCTCGCAATTGCATGGACAGGCTCACGACGTTATCGCGGTGGTGTATCTCGTACGGGAACTGGTACTGCGGCACCTCGGCCCGAAATGTGTGGATGATCTGAGCGGTGTAGTTGTCGATATCGGCGAGGATCTCCTGGTACACCCGCTTGATGCCGTCGGGCGGTGGGTTCATGATCCCTCCCGGAACGGGTCCTCGCGCGCTGATACCTCAGACTACGGCTGGCGACATGCCCACAGCGGCCGACGTCCGGCCAATCCCGACGTCAGCGCCCTGATGGCCTGATTTGTACCGCAGCGATTCGTACCGTAGCGATTCGAGCCGTAGCGATTCGAGCCGTAGCGGCGGGCTATCGGCGAGGGTCGGCGGCAACGTGCGGTCCGACTAGGTCCACTTCATGGCCATCAGCAGGCCGATCACGATGGGAGCAAAACCGACCGCGTAGTTCCATGCGCCGAGCGAGACCATGAACGGAATCTCGTTACCGCGCACGTAGAACAGGATGATGTAGACCAGACCCGCGAGCATCAGCAGCAGCATCACCGGCGCCCACCACGACGGGCTCGGTTCATTGACGGCGGCGCGGCTGGAACTTGCCGGAGAATCGGCCGGGGGCGTGTAGACCGACTTCTTGCGGACCTTTGACTTGGGCACTTGAAACGTTCTCCTTGGCTACGAGTCCTACCAGCGTACCTGCCGGGCACGGGCACAATGGCGATATGCAACCCGCTGCCGAACTCAAAGCGCGATTCACCGGTGTGCTGCGTCGCCACCGCCGTGCCGCGCCGAGCCCGTGGCAGGTGCTCACCCCCATAATCGCCCTGATCGCCGGCCTACTGTTCGCGATCTCCTCGCAGACGGCGCGAGGCAGCGATCTGCGTAGCGATCGCGAGGAGATCACCCAGGTCATCCGGGCTCGGGTCTTGGATATCAGGGCCCTGGAGGAGCAGCGCAAACAACTCGCTGGACAGGTCGATTCGCTGGCCGCCGCGGCCGCGCAGAACGACAACACGATCGCCGCAATCGAGCAGCAGAGTGAGCAAGCAGCGCCGTACGCCGGGCTCACGCCGGTGCATGGTCCGGGCGTGAAGGTCACGATCACCGACGCCCCGCTCGGACCGAACGGTGAACTGCCCGCCGGGGCGCGACCGGACGACGTGATCATTCACCAGAGCGACGTACAGGGGATCCTGAACGCGATGTGGTCGGCCGGAGCCGATGCGGTCATGGTGCAGGGCCAGCGGATCATCAACACCACGGCTGTACGGTGCGTCGGGAACACCCTGCTGCTGCTCGGCGAAACGTACTCCCCGCCATTCGAGATCGTGGCGATCGGCAACCAGGACGCGATCGAGCAGGCGCTCGCCACGGCCCCCGGAACTCAACTATTCCTGAACGCGGTCGACGTCTTCGGCCTCGGCTACGACGTCCAGTTGCTCGACGATGTAGACCTACCGGCGTACGACGGGTCCCTCGGCATCAGCCACGCAAAGGTGCTCGGCGACTAGCGGCCGGTAGTCGCCGAGCCTAGATCTGCAGCACCATTCTCGCGATCAGGAAGTAGATCACCAGCCCCGACGCATCGACGAACGTGGTGATGAACGGGTTGGAGAACACGGCTGGATCGACCCGAAGCGCCCGGGCGATCATGGGCATGATCCCGCCGATCGTGGCGGCCATCGAGCAGACCGCGAGCAGCGTCAAACCGATGACCAGTCCGATACGTGGCTCGTAGATGGTCGCGGTGATGATTCCGCCCAATAGTCCTAGGAGTGCCCCGAGCGCGACGCCGACTCCGAGTTCGCGCGCGAGGACCCGAGGGAGGTCCGGTGGATTCACATCGCCCAGGGCCAGCGCGCGGGTCACCGTGGTTGCGGCCTGGTTACCGGTATTGCCGCCAGTGCCGATCAGCAGCGGGACGAAAAGCGCCAGCACAGTCACCTGTTCGAGCGTTGCCTCGAACACGGACAGCACTTGAACAGTAAGGGTTGCGCCCACCGCGAGAACCAGCAGCCAGACGATCCGGGACGTCACCAGTGAATGTATCGGCGTCGCGAAGTAGGGGCGCCGTAGTGGCTCGACCCCGCCCTGCCGGGCGGCGTCCTCGGTCTCTTCGGCCTCCAGGATCCGGACCGCATCGTCGATGGTGAGCATCCCGACCAGTCGTGCTTCCTTGTCGACGACCGGCACTGCGAGCAGCCGCAACCCGGTGCAGACTCGAGCCCCCGACTCGGCTTCGCGATATGCGGTGACGACGTGCGCGGGCCGCATTACATCGCCCACCACGGCGTCGGGATTGGCGCGCAGCAGGTCGCGCAGGCTCACCACGCCCACAACGTGGCGAGCGTCGTCGAGGACCGGCAAGGTGTATACCGTTTCAGCGTCGTCCAAGCGATCGTGCACGCGCCGTAACGCCAACTCGACGCTCGATTCGGAGCGGACGGAGACATACTCAGGCGTCATCCGATGCCCGACCGAGCCCTTCGGGTAGCCGAGGACACCCGCGGTGAGTTGGCGCTCTGTTTCGGAAAGGCCGTGCAGCAGCCGCGGCGCTACGGCGGCGGGCAGCTCGTCCAATAGCCAGACACGGTCGTCGGGGTCGAGGTCAGAGAAGATCGCCGCTACCTCAGAGTCCTGCAGACCACGGATGAGGTCACCTTGCAGGCCTGGTGACAGGCGCTCGAACACGTCAAGTGCACGGTCTTTGGGCAGAAGCCGATAGACCACGGCGCGTTGCTTCAATGCGAGCCTCGTGACCAGCGCGACCAACTGATCTGTTGAGGCGGGAGTGACGGCATCGAGAACCGCTGCCAAATCGCCCTTTGCTACGCGGTTCTGGATCGTGTCGAGCAGGTCATCGAGATCAACGATCGGGGTGGAGTCCATACGTCTGGGCCTTTCCAGGAACTGATAGCGCGCACCAATCCGAAAAGGGAAAAGGACGGCGCTGCGTGGATCACCACGCCCACAAGAACTCGGGTTCAGACCAGACGAAAGGAGCCGCCGGGCGAGACGGGCGTGGTGCACATTCGATGACTCGAACTGTCACTACTCACTGCCCTCACCTCGCTTCCGAACTCGGCTACTTAACCAACGCAGCAATCTACCGCAGCGTAGGGGTTTGAACCGCCGCTGACCCCAAATGGGGTCCGAAATCCGGCTGGTTGGTGTGCGACCGCCGGTACTCGGGTTGAATAGTTGATAATCACTACAGACCTGGCATGGGGTGCCGGTTAATGGGCCTACGAAAGGGCATTGGATGGTTACGCAGCCGGACTCGCCGCTGGGTGATCTCATGACGGAGACCGAGTCTGGACCGCGACATGCCGCGAAACCCGGCGATTCTGGACTACGTAAGACGTTCCGCGGCATCGGGCAGACGCTGATCACCATGGGTGTCGTGGTTCTACTGTTCATCGTGTACGAGGTCTACATCACCGATCTGTTCACCGCTCAGCGGCAATCGGCGCTCAACGAGGAACTCCACGACGCGTGGGACGATCCGACTATCCAGCAGGACACCAACTTCGCCGATCTGCCACTCGGGGAGGCCTTCGCGATCATGCGGATTCCAGCGTTCGGCGCCGATTACGCGCAGGTCGTGCTAGAGGGCACGACTGCGGAGGTCCTCGAACAGGGGCCCGGCCACTACGCCAGTACGGCGATGCCCGGGGAGGTCGGAAACTTCTCGATCGCCGGCCACCGCGTCGGCAAGGGCTCACCGTTCCTGAATCTCGACAAGCTGACTCCGGGTGATTCGGTCGTCTTCGAGACCAAGGAGAGCTGGTATGTGTATCGGGTGATCGGCGATACTGACTCGGGCGAGTTCACCGATCCGGATTACCCCGGGATCGCAGGGCAACGCATCGTGCTGCCGAGCGAAACCGATGTGATCGCGCCGGTTCCGGACGGGCAAGGCGGCGAGCCGTCGCACGCGCTGTTGACGTTGACGACCTGTCATCCGAAGTTCTCGGCCGCCGAGCGCATGATCATCCACGCGTATTTGGACGGCGAACCCCTCTCGAAAGCGGAGTATCCAGAGCCCGCCGATGTCCCGGCGCTGAAGGGGGCCTGACGTGTACAGCTGGATCTGGCGGCACCTACCGGGAGGCGCGCCGCTGAAGGCGTTGCAGGCGACTATCCTGTTCCTAGCCGTCGTGGCACTGCTTTTCTTCGTGGTCTTTCCGTGGATCGAGCCGCACCTGCCATTCAACGACGTGACCGTGGACTGAATCAGCGAGGAGTGGCGTCGATGAGCACGAAGGTTCTGGTTATCGACAACTACGACAGTTTCGTCTTCAACCTCGTGCAATACATCGCCGAACTCGGCGCCGAACCGGTCGTGGTCCGCAATGATGTCGTCGAGCCGACGTCCGCCGGCGCGCGAGCGCTGTTGGAGGAGCATGCGCCGACGGGGGTGCTGATCAGTCCAGGACCGGGCACCCCGGCCGAGGCCGGGATATCGAACGAGATGGTGCGGGCCTGCGCGGATTCGAGGACGCCGCTGTTCGGCGTGTGCCTCGGACATCAGTGCATCGGCGAGGTGTTTGGCGGGGATGTCGTCCACGCCCCAGAACTGCTGCACGGTAAGACGTCATTGGTCGAGCACGACAACACCGGCGTACTGCGCGGGTTGCCCTCGCCGTTCGTTGCTACGCGCTATCACTCACTGGTGGTGGACTCCGCGACGTTCCCGAGCGACCTGATCGCGACCGGACACACCGACCCCTCGCTGGTGATGGCGTTGCGGCATCCGGAGTTACCGATTGACGCCGTACAGTTCCACCCGGAATCGGTGCTCACGCAGACCGGCTACCGGATCGTGGCGAACTGGTTGACGTCAATCGGCTGCGCGGAGGCCGAGTCGCGGTTCGCTGTGCTGGACGGAGCGCTGGACGACGTCCGCGCGGCCGCGCATTTTTCTTCACTTGACTAGCCCCGTCGCAGGCGGGTGAGGGGCAAATAACGCAGCAGATCCGGGCAGGCATCGTCGTTACAGCGATGCCCCCTCGATATTTGTGCGTTTTTGGCGGAGCAACGCGAGTCGGCCAGGTGTTGCTCGCGGTTCCGGGCTGTCGTCGCTAGGAACGATCGAGCGTTCTGGCCCTAGGGACGTTCGATCGTTCTGGCTCCAGGGATGATCGAGCGCGCGCCCTTGACCTGCCGTTCCTAGTTACCGATTCGCGTAGAAGGTGTTCACGACCGGCGCTTGATCCGCCCCGAGGATGATTTTCCCGGTGTGGCCGAGTGCTCCGGCACGCTGCAACGCACACCGTAAGCCATCGACGTGTCCGGCGTACGGACCGTCCACGATGTTGCGCACCCCGGCCGCCCGGGCCGCGAACGCCATCCGCGCTCGCGGGTACTGCAGCTCACTCTCATCGGGAGTTGCGGCGAGCCCGACGTCGGAGCGCAGATCGTGCGGCCCGAGCATGATCGCCTCGATCGGCGCTGCTGCCAGTAGTTCGGGCAGGTTCTCCACGGCGTACGCCGATTCCAGCAGCAGCGATATCGTCCGTTGAACCTCGCCCGCGCGCAGTGCCTCATCGACGAGCTCGACGTCCGCCGCACTCGAGGCCTGCGCGAGCAGGACGCCGTCCACCCACGGCGGTAGTACGGCGATGTCCTCGAGCCGATTGGTCAGGCCAGGTCTGATCCTGCACAGCACGCGTACGTCGTTGCCGGTGGGTTCGCGGCGCAGGTTCGCTACGGCTTGCGCGCGCGCCTCGGGAGGGACGGAATCTTCCAGGTCGATGATGATGACGTCCGCGCCGGTTGTGCCGGCGAGCGCTTCGATGACGGCGTCGTCGTGGTGGCCGGGAACGAGCAGGTAGGAGCGTGCGGGCATGTGCTGCGCTTTCGTCGGTTAGGTGTCGGGGGACGGCCGCTGAAGAGCAGGTGCGGGCCGCCGCCCTGGGTGCTCACGCAGCCCAGGGCGGGGCGACTAGTCCTCGGACGGCGAACTCGGTGATTCCGAACCGGACGGCGAGCTCGGTGATTCCGAATTGGACGGCGGCGGGCTCGACGTCTCGGTCACCTCCTGCGCGATCGTCAATTCGATCTGCGTGTCGACCGAGGCGGCTTCGCCGACCGGTGCCTGGTCGACGACTGTGCCTGGATCGTGGTCCTTGGAATCGGCTTCGCTGGCCGGGTTGGCGGCCACGTTCTCGAATCCGGCCTCATTCAGCGCCGCTACCGCCTCGTCCTGGGACATCCCTCGCACGTCCGGTACCTCGACATTCCCGGTACTGACCGTGATAGTGACTGTTGTCGATTGGTCAACCTTGGTGCCGGACTCCTGATCGGCGGCGATGACGGTTCCAGCAGCTTCCTTGCTGTCCTGCGTCTGCGCCGAGACCTGCAGTCCGGCGTCCTTGAGCGCCTTCTCGGCGTCCGCCTGCGCCATACCCACGACGGCCGGGACCTCGACCATGCCGTTGCTGACGAAGATCGTCACGGTGCTTGATTCCGGGGCAGAGGCGCCCGCCTCCGGGCTGGTGCTCACGACCGTCCCCGCAGGCTGCTTGCCGTCTTGCTCGATTGGGTTGACCGACAATCCTTCGGCTTCAAGAAGCTGCGTTGCCTCTTCCTGACTCTTACCCACCACGTCCGGAACGGAGACCTGAACGGGTCCGGCGCCCACCGACAAGTCGATGGCGGTTCCCGGGGCGACGGGGTCGTCGGCGCCCGGATTCTGCGACAGGACCTTGCCCTTCTGCTCCACCGAACTCGGCGTCTCTTCGACGTCGCCGACAGCCAGATCCTTCTCTTCGAGCGCGGTGGTCGCTTCTTCCAGCGTCATTCCGCTGAGCGAGGGCACGGGGACGTCCGGCACGGCTTCCTTCTCGTCGCCGCCGAGCAGTTTCGGCACGAGCAGGAACGCTGCCACGAGAATGACAGCCACCAGCGCTGCGAGCAGCGCCCAGGTCCGCTTGGAGACCCCGGACTTCTGTTCGTCGGTTTCGTCGACTGGCGCCGAGTCCGGGCTTGGTGGTTCCATCATGCCCGGGATGGCCTTGGTGGCTTCTTCTTCAGACAACACCGGCGCAGCGTGCACGGGCTCGCCCATGATCGCCCGGTCCAGGTCGTCCTGCATTTCAGCTGCGCTTTGATAGCGGTTGGCCGGATTCTTGCTCAACGCCTTCATCGTGATCGCATCGAGCGCGGGCGGTACGGCGGAATTATTCGCGCTAGGCACTCGCGGAATCTCGCGCACGTGCTGATAGGCGACCGCCACCGGTGAGTCGCCGGTGAACGGCGGGCTTCCGGTGAGCAGTTCGTACAGCACGCAGCCGGCGGCGTACACATCAGAGCGAGCATCGACGTTCCGTTCGCCGCGGGCTTGCTCGGGGGAGAGGTACTGCGCCGTACCGACGACGGCGGCGGTCGCTGTCATCGTGGCGGCGGTGTCCGAGACAGCGCGGGCGATACCGAAGTCCATGACCTTGACCCGACCCGCGGGCGTGATCATCACGTTGCCGGGCTTGACGTCGCGGTGCACGATTCCATTGCGGTGCGAGAAGTCCAGCGCTCCGCACATTTCGGCGACGATCCGCATCGCCTGCGGTGGTTCGAGGACCTCCTCCTGCCGCAGTAGGTCGCGCAGCGTCTGGCCCTCGACGTACTCCATGACGATGTACGGCGTCGGCGGGTCCGTGGTCGGGTCGGTTCCGGTGTCGAACACGGACACGATCGACGCGTGGTTCAGCGACGCGGCTGACTGACCCTCGCGCCGGAACCGGACCTGAAAGGTGTGGTCGCGGGCGAGGTCGGATCGCAGGATCTTGACCGCTACGTCGCGGCCGAGCCGGGTATCGCGTGCGAGATGGACCTCAGCCATGCCGCCGTACCCCAGCAGCCGGCCAACTTCGTATCGGTCACCGAGGATCGATGCGCTCATCGCAGGCTCTCCTTCAGCTCGGTGTGCGTGATGGTCAAGTGGGCGCTCCCTTGAGGCTCGCCGCTGTCGTCGGTCACCAGTACGAGGGTGATGGCGATAACTGCTGCGACGAGCAGTACGCCGAGGGCGATCCAGTACCAGGCCAGTGCGCGACGCTGGTTGCCCGTGGCGATTGCGGGCGGCGGCTGACGCACGACAGGCGGGAACATTCCGGTGCCGGTCTGCGGAGTCTGCTGCCTCGCGGCCGGTGGATGACCGGGTTGGCGCGCGGAAGAAGCATTACTCGGTGAGGACGCTGAAGCATTAAGGCCCGCAGGTACGCCCGGCGCGGGCGCGCTCGCCGGCGGACCTCCGGCCGGCGGTTTGCCGCCCGATTGTGCTGGGGGCATCGGGGCGGGTTGTCCGGACGGGCGCGGCGCCCTGGGCGGTTGCGCCCCGCCTGGGGGCGCGCCCGCACCCGGGCCGCCCGCACCCGGGCCGCGCGGCGTGACGGGCCGTGCCGGGTTCGGTGCTCCCGCGCCAGGGGGGCGGGTGCCACCACGTGTAGCGCCGGGACCTTGCGTGGCAGAACCTGCGGGGTTCGGCGTTTCCGGTGTCGGTACTGCAGTCGCCGTGCCGTGCTGCGGCGGGCCTGATTGGGCCGGCGGACGTAGCGGAGTTCCCGGCAGCTGTGTGCGTGCGGGTGCGTTCGGTCGAGGCGCGCGGATAACCGGCGGTGGTGGCATGTTCCCGGCCTGGACGGCGCGGATCACCGGGATCACGGTCGTGCCGTCGACATACCGCGCGTTCGGGTCCTTGCGCATCAGGACCTCGATCAACGTGCGGACGTGCGGCGGTACGTCGGCCGGTAGTGGGCGTGGATTCTCCCTGATCTGCGCCAGCGCGATCGCGACGGAATTGTCGCCGTCGAACGGGCGTGAGCCGGCCAGGCATTCGTACCCGACGACGCCCAGTGCGTAGATGTCGGAGGCCGGTTGGGCGGGCTTGCCCTCGGCCTGTTCCGGGGCGAGGTACTGCGCGGTGCCGACGACGGTGCCGCGTTCGGTCAGCGCGACTGAGTTCGCGGCGCGGGCGATGCCGAAGTCGGTGATTTTCAGGACGCCGTCGGGTCGGATGATCAGGTTTCCTGGCTTGATATCGCGGTGCACGATGTTCTCGCGATGCGCAGCGGCCAGCCCCATCGCCGTCTGCTCCAGATAGTCCAGCGTCCGATCGGGGGTGAGGCGGTGCTCGCGGGTGAGGATGTCGACCAGTGGCTTGCCCTCGACTAACTCCATGACCAGATAACACAGCCGCTCGGTGTCGTGCACCTGCTCGCCGTAGTCATACACGCTCGCGATGTTCGGATGCGAGAGCGATGCAGTGTTGCGCGCTTCGGCGCGGAACCGCTCCAGGAAGGTTTCGTCGCCGGTGAACTCGCTACGCAGGATCTTCGCGGCTACGACTCGGTGCAGGGTGGTGTCCTCGGCTCGCCATACCTGTCCCATGCCGCCGGTTGCGATCGGCGCGAGCAACTGATAGCGCTCACCGAGTCGAATTCCAGGCTTCACGCTCATCAGCCACCTCCCTGCTGGGAGTTCAGGTAGGCGGAAATGATCTGCGAGGCGATCGGAGCGGACATTTCGCCACCGGTCCCGCCGCCGTTGCGGATGAATACCGCGACCGCGATCTTCGGATCATCGGCGGGTGCGAATCCGGTGAACCAGGTGTGGTCGTTGACGCCTTCGGCTACCTCGGCGGTGCCGGTCTTACCAGCGACCGTGACGCCGGGAACCTGAGCTTGAGTACCGGATCCCTCCTGTACCACGCTGATCATCATTTCGGTGATGTCGTCGGCGATGTCCTCCGATACCGCCGCCGGGCCGAACTCCTCGGGCTCGGTCTTATCCAGCACCGACAGATCGGGGGCCTGTGTCTCGGCGACGAGATACGGCTTCATCAGCTGGCCGCCATTGGCGATGGTCGCCGACAACATCGCGCCCTGCATCACCGTGAACCGGACGTCACGCTGCCCGATTGCTGACTGCGCCAGTGACGCGTCGTCGGCGATCGGGCCGAGGGTGCTGCGTGAGACCGGCAGCGGCATGGACCAGGGCTCGTCATTGGCGCCGAACTTCGTCGCCATCTCCCGAAGGTTGTCCACGCCGATGTCCTCGACGGCCATTTGCGCGAACGTGGTGTTGCACGAGATCGCGAACGCGTGCATCAGCGTGGTCGTCCCGCTCGGCGAACACGACGAGTTGTCGAAGTTGCTCAGCGTCGTCTCGGTGCCCGGCAGCGTATAGAGGTCCGGGGCCGGGACCTGGTCGGTGATCTGCATGCCACCGTCGAGCGCCGCGGCCGAGTCAATGATCTTGAAGATCGAACCCGGGGGATAGTTCTCCGCGGTTGCCTGGTTGCTGCGCGGATCGGTGTCCATATCGCTGAGTTGCTGGGAGTACGCGCGGATGTCCGCCGAGGCATGCGAGGAGAGTTTGTTCGGGTCGTAACTTGGTGTGCTGACCAGGGCGAGGATCGCGCCCGTCTTCGGGTCGATCGCGACAGCGCCGCCAACTGCGGGTTGGCCATCGACCGTCAGTTCGGACAGTGCGTCGTACGCGGCTTGCTGCGCCGCCGGGTTGATCGTCAGGATGACGTTGCCGCCCTGCGGGTCGCGACCGGAAAACAGGTCTGACAGGTTGTTCCCCACGAGTCGATCGTCGGTGCCGGCGAGGACTTCGTTCTCGGCTTTTTCGATGCCGTCCGTGCCATAGATCATCGAGTAGTAACCGGTGATGGGGGCGTAGAGAGCGCCACCTGGGTACGTGCGCAAGTACTTCAGTCGACCTTCGGTCGGCTCGGACACCGCGATGGGCGTTCCGGCGACGACGATCGACCCCCGCTGATTCTGGTATTCGTTCAGCAGCACCCGGGTGTTCCCCGGGTCTTTCAGTAGCGCTTCACTGCGCACGACCTGCAGGTAGTTGAGGTTCAGCAGCAGCGCGCCGAACAGCAGCAGCGTGAAGAAGGCGAGTTTACGGACGGGCTTCTGCATCTACTCGCCTCCCTTCGCGGTGTCGGTTGTCTCGTCGGTGCCTGTTGGCTTCTCGGTTCCGGCCGCTGCGTCGGTGGTTTTCGACGCAGCGGTACCCGTTGGGCCGAATTGTGGTTGGCCCGCGGCGCCGCTCTGGAGGTTCGTTGAGGGCGTGGTGTTCTCATCCAAGAACGCGTCGCGGTGCCCTTGGGCGGCGCGGGCGCTGCGTTGGGTGCCGATCCGTGCTGCGTCGACCTGAGCCAACGCCATCGTTTGCTCGCTGATCGATCCGGCCGCGGCCGACTGCGTCGCCGGACGTCGGGCAGCATCCGATATCCGCATCAACAACGCGATCAATACAAAGTTCGCGACCAGTGATGATCCGCCGTACGACAGGAACGGCGTGGTCAGGCCGGTCAGCGGGATCAGGCCGGTGACGCCGCCGACGATCACGAATACCTGAAGGCCGACGGAGAAGGCCAACCCCGCGGCCAGCAGTCGGCCGAACGAGTCGCGCACGAGCAGCGAGATCCGGAAACCGCGCTCGACAATCACCACGTACAGCAACAGCAGCGCGGTGACGCCGACGAGCCCGAGTTCCTCACCGAGTGCGGCGACGATGAAGTCAGACTTGGGTAGCGGGACGTTGTCGGGGTGCCCGTTACCCCAGCCGGTGCCGAAGATTCCGCCGGTGCCGAATCCGAAAAGTGCCTGGCGCAGTTGATAACCGTCGTCGCCGGAGCCGAACGGGTCCAGCCACGCGGTAACGCGCTGTTGTACGTGGGTGAAGAGGGTATGTGCGACGACCGCGCCGCCGAGGAACATCACCAAACCGATGATGACCCAGGAGATCCGCTCCGTGGCGACGTACAGCAAGGCCACGAAGATGCCGAAGAACAGCAGGGACGAACCGAGATCTTTCTGCGCCATCAGCACCAGCAGGCTGAATGCCCAGATGATGACGATCGGTCCGAGGTCACGCATCCGCGGGAGCTCGAGGCCGAGGACCTTCTTGCTGGCCAGCGACAGCACGTCTCGCTTGGCCACGAGATAGCCGGAGAACGTGATCAGTAGGCAGATCTTCGCGAACTCGCCCGGTTGGATCGAGAATCCGGCGACCCGGATCCAAATCTTGGCGCCGTTGATCGTGGGCGCGATTGATTCGGGGAGCACCGCGGGCAGTGCCAGGAGCACCAGTCCGAGCGCGCCAAGGGTGTAGGTGAATCGGCCGAGGGTGCGGTGATCGCGGTAGACGACCAGCAGCGCACTGAACAACAGCACGCCGAGGATCATCCAGGCGATCTGCGGATTCGCGTCCGCACCCGGGTCGGGCAACCCCTCAGCGGCGGCGAACGTCTGCTCGGCGGAGTCCAGCCGCCGGATCATGACGAGGCCAACACCATTGAGTAAGGCCACGCTCGGCAGCAGCACTGGGTCGGCGTACGGCGCGGTGATCCGCACGACGATGTGCGCGACCCCCCAGACGGCGATGAATCCGAGGGCGTACCAGATCAGGTTCGGGTCGATCTGGTCCTCAAGGGTGAGGTCGGTGGCGATCTGCGCGGCGATCACGATGACGGTCGCGAACACCAGCATGAGCAGCTCGGCGCCGCGACGCTTGTGCATCGTCGGCGTCGGTGCGCCGGGGGGTCGGGTAGCGGTGGCGGTCACGATCACGCCCCCGGCCGGCAGTCGGTCGGTTGATTCTGGCCGTCCGCGGACGTGTTGGCATCCGCCGATGTCGACGCGGCTGATCCGGATGACGCGGCCGCACTGGATGAGGTGTTGCTGGCATTGGTGCCGCTTGAAGCGGCATCGCCGGAACTCGACGCGGAGGACCCCGACGATGACTGGTTGGCCGAAGACTGCGGCGCCGATGAACCTGACGTCGCCGATCCGGACGACGTGGCGGAATCGTCGTCCTCATCTTCTGGGCACAGCGGCAGTAGGTACTGGTCGAGCCGTTTGACGATCGCGCGCGCATCGTCGAGCGAATCAGCCGACACGCCGGCCTCGATGTCCCCGCGGGTGGCCTGCTGGAGGTCGCTGAGCTTGTAGTCGGTCGTCTCGGCCACCGAGTAGAGGTTGACCGGGCCGAGTTCGGCGTCCACCCCGTTGTAGATGACCACCTTGTCGCCGTCCGCGCCGACGAAGTACTGCGAGGCCACGTATGCGCGGCCGGTCACCGCGGCGGCGATCAGTACGGCGAACAGCGCGAGCAGAATCCACCAGCGCCGCCGCCGTCGCGGCTTCTCGGTCGGTTCCTCGTCATCGACTTCAGCGGGCTGCTCGTCCGGTTCGTCGCGTTTACCGATCAGGGCGGCGCGAGCAGCAGGGGAGTCGGCGCGGTCTTCGCGCTGGCTTTGGTTGCCACCGACAGCGCCGTCCACCACCGGGACGCCGTCGACCGTGTCCGATTCGTGGTCATCGACGAGGTCGGCGACGATGACGGTGACGTTATCGGGTCCGCCGGCGCGCAGCGCGAAGTCGACCAGTGCGTCCGCCGCCGGGCCGGGCGCCTCCGACGTACGCAGCACCTTCTCGATGCGTTCGGCCGAGACAAAACTAGACAGGCCATCACTGCACAACAGGTAGCGATCGCCCGCGCGTCCCTCGCGGATAGACAGGTCCGGGTCGACGTCCATTCCGTTGAGCGCGCGCAGGATGACCGAGCGCTGCGGGTGTACGTCGGCTTCTTCCTGAGTGATGCGGCCCTCGTCGATGAGCGCCTGCACGAACGTGTCGTCGTGGGTGAGTTGGTGCAGTTCATTGTCACGGAACAGGTAGGCACGGCTGTCGCCCACGTGACATACGCCGATTCGGCGTCCGTTGAACAGCATTGCGGTAAGCGTCGTGCCCATACCGTCAAGCTCGGGACGCTCGGCAACGGTCTCGCGCAAGATTTCGGTGCCGGTGTCGACTGCGCCGCGTAGCGCTTCCAACATGTCGCCGCCGGAGTCGTCCTCGTCCAGATATTCGATCGCGGAGATCACGATCCCGCTGGCGATCTCGCCGCCCACGTGCCCGCCCATACCGTCGGCGACCGCGAGCAATCGCGGACCGGCGAACACGGAGTCCTGGTTGTTGCTGCGTACCAGCCCGCGGTCAGAACGAGCGGCGTAGCGCAGGTACATCGTCATGCGCGAAGCTCGAGGACAGTCTTGCCGATGCGAATTGGTACGCCCATCGGCACGTGCAAAGGCGAGGAAACCCGCTGGCGGTCCAGATAGGTTCCGTTGGTCGACCCGAGGTCTTCGACCAGCCATTCGCCGTCACTGCGACGAGTGAGACGGGCGTGCCGGGAGCTGGCGAAGTCGTCGGTCAGGACAAGAGTCGAGTCATTAGCGCGGCCGATCAGAATCGGTGCCGTGCCCAGGTTGATTCGAGTGCCCATGAGCGCGCCCGCGATCACGACGAGCTGCTGCGGGGTGTTGCGGCGGGCAGAATTCGGCGCCTGCCGCGAGGCGGGCGGCGGCGTGTTTCCGCGCGGCGGAGACTGGATTGCCGACTTCGGCCGCGCCTCAGTGAGGTCGGCGCGGACCAGCCGGAAAATGAAGTACAGGAACAGCCACATCAGCGCGAGGAAACCAAAACGCATGATCTGGATGACGATCGCCGGGGTCACGTGGCGTCCTCCGGCTCGTATCGATAGACCAGGACGCTGCGGCCGACGCGGATCACGTCGCCGTGCCGCAATGCGGACCGGGAAACGCGTTTGCCGTTGACGAGCGTGCCGTTGGTGGATTGTAGGTCGATGACGGTGGCCAGCACGCCGTCCGTCGTGATCTCCGCGTGCTGGCGCGAAATGCCGGTGTCGGTGACCCGGACGTCCGCGGCCGAGCCGCGTCCAATGACGTTACGCCCCGGATGCAGGGCGACTCTCTTGTTCTCGGCGTCGATCACCAGCATGTGCTGGTAGGTGCTCGCCGAGCGCTGCGGCGGATTGTCCCGGCGCGCGGGTACGGATGGGCGGTAACTCGCGGCCGCCGGTTCATAGCCCGCTTCGAACCGGGGCGATGGCGGCGGCACAGGTGGCAATCCGGACGCCCGAGCAGCCGGCGATGGTGCCGGTCGGGAGTCAGGCGGCGGCAGATAGTCGTGCAGCGGGATGCTCGGTTCGGCGTCGTCCACGCGCGACTCGACCTGGAAGATCCCGGTGCGCAACGACTGGCTTTGCGCGAACTCGACCTTGACCGCGCCGTACGTCGAATAGCCCTCGGACGTGAAGTGCTCGCGGCAGATATCGCCGAGGCTACGGGTGAGCTGTCGCTCCCACTCTCTGAGGTGCGAGTAGTCGGTGTCGCCGAGCCACACGACGTACCGGTTGGGAACGAGCGTGCGTCCTTTGGCGATCTTGGTCGCGTTGTCATCGGCGTCCTGCTGCAATGCGCGAGCGATCTCGGCCGGGTGCACCTTGCCCTTGAACATCCGGGCAAACGCGTTGCCGACGCCGTGTTCGAGGCGCCTTTCGATACGCGAGAAGACTCCCATCGGGTCGGCGTCCTCCTTTTCAGCATGGTCGTCGGCGAGTGTCTGGGACACTAATGCCCGGTGGGTCGACGAGGCTCGCCGACCTCGCGGTGCCGGTAGTGTCTCGCGATCCACGACACACCGGCCTACATGGTATCCGGGCCGAGGATGCAGATCAGGGAACCGGCGTACTCCTCGCACTACCCGTCGCGCGGTGTCGTCCGCTAATCATTGGCCCCATGGACGGGTGTCCGCACGCGCAGCGCATCCGCGATCGTGCGCGAGAACACTCTCCGGCGGGTCCTTTCCCGACGCGGTGTTTACGTGGATGAAACGTAGCGCGCTGTGCTGGAACCTCCCGGTTACCTGCCTGACCTCATTCGACAACTCAGGAATTCCAGAATCCTTCCGAAGCTTGTCACTCGACCCGAGGAAGATTCCCATGGAGATAACACCCGGCGCCATAGGGTTTGGCGTCATCGCCACCGCCCTGGTGCTTTTTATGACACCCGGTCTCGCGTTCTTCTACGGTGGACTAGTCCGCTCCAAGAGCGTCATCAGCATGATGATGATGAGCTTTGGATCCATGGGGCTGGTCGCCGTGCTCTGGATTCTCTATGGCTACAACATGTCGGCCGTCGAGACGCCTTGGGGCTTTGCCGGTAACCCGTTCTCCGACTTCGGACTGAGCTCGCTGGCTTCCAGCGCGACCGCCAACGTCGACCTCGTTGGAGTCGGGTTCGGTGCGACGTTCGCGATCATCACCATCGCGCTGATCTCCGGTGCGATCGCCGACCGCGCGAAGTTCTGGTCGTGGATGGTGTTCGCAGGCGTGTTTGCCACGCTGGGCTACTTCCCGATCGCTTCGTGGGTGTGGGGCGGCGGCTGGATCATGAACCTCGGCGAGACGCTCAACCTGCCGGAGGTCATTGACTACGCCGGCGGTACGGCCGTTCACATCAACGCTGGCGCGGCAGCGCTCGCGCTCGCATTGGTTCTCGGCAAGCGGGTCGGATTCGCCAAGGGATCGCACAAGCCGCACAACGTCCCGTTCGTGATGCTCGGCGCGGCCATCCTGTGGTTCGGCTGGTTCGGATTCAACGTGGGCGCTGAGTGGCTCAACGGGCTCGGCGGTGCCGGCCTGATTGCGGTGAACACGCTGGGGGCGACCGCCGCAGCGATCGTTGGCTGGGTCGTCGTCGAGAAGTTCAAGTCCGGTAAGGCCACCAGCGTCGGCGCCGCCAGCGGTGCGGTTGCCGGTCTGGTCGCGATCACCCCGGCGTGCGCCAACCTCAGCCCTGGTTGGGCATTGCTGCTCGGCGTCATCTCCGGTGCCCTCTGCGCGGTCGCGATCGAGTTGAAGTACAAGCTCGGATTCGATGATTCGCTCGACGTCGTGGGCATCCACCTGGTCGCAGGCATGCTGGGCACCCTTTACCTGGGCCTGTTCGCGATCGATACCGGCCTGTTCACCGGTGGTGACTTCGGTCAGATGGTCGTGCAGTTCATCGCCGCGATCGTGGTTCTGGTGTACGCGTTCGTGCTGGCTTACGTCATCGGCCAGTTGATCGAGAAGACCATCGGCTTCCGAGTTACGGACGAGGATGAACTCGCAGGTGTCGACAAGATCGTGCACGGCGAAGAGGCGTACGACTACGAGTTCGACTTTGAACGCGAGAAGGAGAAGGTCGGAGTCTGATTTCACCGCCACGGTGCAGCCGGTCTCGTGCAGGTCTAGTGCGCGAAACCGGCTGCACCGTGTTTCGGGTCGGCACGGAGTCGCCCGAGCCACCGACGAAGCCTGATTCGTACGCGACCACGACAGCGGCGTGCGGTCGCGTGCGCGAGCGGCGGTCAGCCTGCTGAATACGCAGAGCAGGAGCCTACTTGTCGGCGATACGTGGATGAGACGCCGCTGAGACAGCGTCTTCAGCGAGCAAACCCCTGCCTCCGGCGCGTGGACGTCGACACGGGAGTCAGGAATCTTGATTTGCCTGGTGACCGCGGGCCTAGGATGTGGTCGAAGCCCGGCGTTCACGGGCGACATCGACGGCCAAATTGAGCCTATCGGCAGAAGCTGGCCGATTAGTGGAGGCGCCAGGGTGCCGAGAGAGCAACGTGGCCCGGAAGCCGCGGGCCCGTCTCGCCCTTTCTACGGCTGGTGGATGGTGCTCGCCTGCCTGGTCATCGCGGTCGTCGGCTGGTCGTTGACCATCTTCGGCATGGGTGTGTACATCCATGTTCTGGCCGACGAGCGAGACTTCTCGATCGGATCGGTCTCCTCGGCCGTGACGATGTCCTACCTGGTCAGTGCGTTGTGCCTGATGAGCGTGGGCGCGGCGGTTGCTCGATGGGGACCGAAACCGGTCATCGCCTTTGGTGCGGTAGCCCTGGGTTCGGCCGTTCTCGCCTTGTCGTTCGTCAGCGAGATCTGGCACGTCTTCGTTCTGTTTGCGTTTATGGGGATTGGGCAGGCATGTCTGTCCACGACAGCGATCAGCACAACGCTCGCGCCCTGGTTCGACCGACATCAAGGCCGAGCAGTATCCACCGCGCTGTTGGGCGCGAGCATCGGTGGCATCATCGGCACTCCGCTGTTGTTGTCTGCCGTCAGCGCCCTCGGCTTTCAACGCGCGCTATTAATTGCCAGTCTCTGCCCGATCGTCATCCTGATACCGATTGCGATATTTGTCCTGAAGAAGACTCCTCAGGAGATTGGGCTCTTGCCCGATGGTGACGGGCACTCGCAACACACCACCAGCAATGCTCAGCCGCGATGGACGCGACGAGGCGCGATGGCAACCCGACAACTACGTACGCAGACCTTCGCGTTTGCGATCGGGCTCTTCGTGCAGGTCGGTTTCTTGAGCCACCACGTCCCGATGATGGCGCCGACGCTGGGCGAGGCGGGAGCGTCGATCGCGGTGTCCGCGGCAGCCGTGTCGGCTTTTGTCGGGCGTGTGGCGTTGGCCCGATTCGCGGATCGGATCGACGTGCGATTGACCGCGGGCGGCGTCTTGGCACTCGCGGCGTTATCACTCGCGCTCATGGCCGTCGTGACGTCACCGGCAGGCCTGCTCATCGCGAGCGTTTGTTACGGCCTGACCACCGGGAACGTGACGACCCTTCCGCCGTTGATTGCTCGCCGTGAATTTGGTGCCGCCTCGTTCGGGGCCGTGTTTGGGGTTGCATCTGCGATGGTGGCGTTCGCGATGGGTTTCGGGCCCGCGTTCTACGGAGTACTGCGGGATGCTTTCGGTAGCTACGGTGCGGTGTTGGCCATTGCCGCAGTCCTGGACCTGATCGCCGCGGGAGTTGTCATCTGGGGTGGGCGCAAGCCGCTGACTCCCGCCCGATAATCCGCAAGTCGAAAGCCCAATGGTCCGACCGGTCGAGAACCTAGGAACGTGCGGTAGCGGGAATCAGCGCTGCGTACGGCGCGGGATGATAGCCCTGTAGGCAGTGCTCAATGGTTCCGTCCAGCAAGCCCCGGAGGTCGGCGTCCGGGGTATCGATCCACCACGCGACTGCGCCGGTCAATTGCATCAGCACGGTGTACCCGATCAGTTGTGGAGGTAGCGGCGAGTGCAGTTCTCCGCGCTCGCGGACTGCTGTGATCACGCCGATCGCGACCTCAAGCGTCTGTGCGAATACTCGTCGTGACGGCCGGGCGATCGAGCCTGACTCACGACCGATCGCCAGCATCCCCGCGCTTGCGTCGGCCCACATCGCGAATAGTCCGTCACCGATCGCGCGCAGCAACTCCGGCAATCCGATGTCGTTCGAGACAGCATGCCGACCCACGTCCAGTCCGAGCTGGGATCGGACGTCGGCTGCCACCCGTACGTCGACCTCTCGGATCAACCCCGTTTTGGTCTCGTAGTACCGGAAGAACGTTGCTCGGCCGACGCCGGCGGCCGAGCAGACGTCCTCGACGGATGTCGCGTCGTACCCGCGCTCGTCGAACAGCGCCACGGCGGCATCGAAGATCGCCGCTTGAGTCAGACGCCGCCGCTCGGTGTGCCGCGTCACAGGCGCTCCGCCAAATCGGTAGCCATCCGTGCTCCATCTCCATCAAAAGACCGTCAGAGTGTATTGACCGCTCCACCAAATATGAGACAGAATCTCATAAAACTTCCGCTCGCGGGCCGAGCACCCAGGAATGAACGGTGAACCATGACCAGCATCAAAGACGAACTTGAGTTCGATATCGAGGAACTCCGTGAGAAGTACGCCGTCGAGCGTGCCCGGCGTATCCGTGAGGACGGTTCGGCGCAGTACCTCGAGGTCAGCGGTCAGCACGCGAAGTACGACGAAGAGGACCCGTACGCCGACGCGTCGTACCGCCGCGATCCGATCACCGAAGAAGTCGAGGCGATCATCATCGGCGGTGGCTTCAGCGGCCTGCTCGCCAGCGCGCGCCTGATGGAAGCAGGCGTAGAGGACTTCCGCGTCATCGAGGCCGCCGCCGACTTCGGCGGCACCTGGTACTGGAACCGCTACCCGGGCGCGCAGTGCGATATCGAGTCGTACTGCTACCTGCCGCTACTGGAAGAGCTCAACTACATGCCCAAGGAGAAGTACTCCTTCGGCGACGAGATCTACGAACACGCACAGCGCGTCGGACACCACTACGGGTTGTACGAGCGCACCTACTTCCAGACCCGCGTGCGCGATATGACCTGGAATGATGAGCAGCAGCGCTGGCTGGTCACCACCGACCGCGGCGACGATATCCGAGCCCGGTTTGTGATCAACGCCGTCGGCCCTGCTAGTCGCCCGAAACTCCCCGGCATCCCGGGCATCGACGACTTCGAGGGACATTCGTTCCACACCAGCCGGTGGGATTACAACTACACCGGCGGCGATGCCAACGGCGGTATGACGAAGCTGAACGACAAGAAGGTCGCCATCATCGGCACCGGCGCTACCGCGATCCAGTGCGTCCCGCGGACCGCGAACGACGCCGAGCACCTCTACGTTTTCCAGCGGACGCCGTCCGCGGTCAACCCGCGCGGGAACAAGCCGACCGATCCTCAGTGGTGGGCCAGCCTGAAGCCAGGCTGGCAGCACGAGCGCCGCGACAACTTCGGCGGCATTGTGATGGGTGAGCAGCGCGAAGTTGACCTGGTGCAGGACGGCTGGACCGACATGGCCGCCAAACTGCGCCAAATGCCTAAGGCGGAGTCCAAGGAAGAATTGGCGCTGCTGTTGGAGATCGCGGACTTCCGCAAGATGAACGATGTACGCGCCCGGGTCGACGAGGTCGTCACGAATCCGGTGATCGCTGAACAGCTCAAGCCGTACTACAAGTTCCTGTGCAAGCGCCCGACGTTCAACGACGAGTTCCTGCCGGCGTTCAACCGCGACAACGTCACCCTGGTGGACGTCAGCGACTCCAAGGGAGTCGAGCGGATCACCCCGAAGGGCGTTATCGCGAACGGCAAGGAGTACGAGGTCGACTGCATCATCTACGCATCCGGCTTCGAGATCACCACGCAATTCAAGCGTCGCATCGGTTACGAGGTCATCGGCCGGGATGGGCAGTCGCTGCTGGATGAGTGGACCGAGAACATGCGTACGCTGCACGGGTTCATGTCGCGTGGCTACCCGAACTGGTTCTACATCGGCCTGACCCAGAACGCGTTCAGCGTGAATATGACCTTCATGTTCGACGAGCAGGCCAGGCACATTGCGTACTTGATCGCCGAAACGAAACGGCGCGGTGCCTCGTCCCTCGAGCCGACCGAGAAGGGCCAGGACGACTGGGTGTCGGTCATCGAAGACGTGCAGCTGGTCGACAACTACTTCGATACCTGCACGCCCGGGTATTACAACGATGAAGGTAAAGGCCCGGGCCGCGGCACCGGACGTTTCGGACCTGGAATCGTCAAGTTCAATGCGCTGCTTGAGGAGTGGCGCAACGAAGGGTCGATGAAGGGCATAGAACTGCATAAAGCCCATGGCTGACCCGCGCACACCTTAGACCTCTCTCGGGGATCGGACTGGATAATCCAGCCCGATCCCCGAGCTTGCGTTGCGTGTCCTGTCGATACGGACGGCAACCGGCCCAGTAGTAGTAAAGGCGGAAAATGAGCACGACCACACCAGATAACGACTTTGACTTCGACGTCGAGGAACTGCGCGCCAAGTATCGGCACGAACGTGATCGCCGGATGCGTGACGACGGCTCGGACCAGTTCCACGAAATGGTCGGGAGCCGACTGAAGTACCACGAGCACGACCCGTTCGCAGATCCGAACTTCACTCGTGATCCCGTCACAGCGGACGTCGAAGTCCTGATTATCGGCGCCGGGTTCAGCGGGCTCTTGGCGAGCGCCCGTCTGATGCAACAAGGTATCGAAGACTTCCAGATCGTTGAGGCCGGCGCCGACTTCGGCGGCACGTGGTACTGGAATCGCTACCCTGGCGCGCAGTGCGACACCGAGGCGTACATGTACCTGCCGCTGCTGGAAGAGCTCGGTTACATGCCGAAGGAGAAGTACGCCTACGGCACCGAGATCATCCAGCACGCGAGCCGCGTTGGAGAGCATTTCGGGCTGTACGAGCGCACGCATTTCCAGACCCGAGTCCGTGGGCTGCATTGGGGCGAGCAGGCGAAACGCTGGATCATCGAGACCGATCGTGGCGACGACTTACGTGCCCAGTTCGTGATCACCGCGATCGGCCCGGCCAGCCGTGCTCGACTTCCCGGAATCGACGGAATTGAGGACTTCGAGGGACATTCGTTCCACACCAGCCGATGGGACTACAACTACACCGGCGGGGATACCACCGGCGGAATGAGCAAGCTGAACGATAAGAAGGTCGCGATCATCGGTACCGGCGCCACAGCGGTACAGGTGATACCGCGCGTCGCTCAGGACGCCGAGCACCTCTACGTGTTCCAGCGGACGCCGTCCGCCGTCGCTGAACGGATGAACAAACCCACCGATCCCGACTGGTTCGCCAGCCTCGAGCCCGGATGGCAACGCAAACGCCGCGCGAACTTTGAAGCGATCCGATCCTTCAAACCGGTCGAGGAGGACTTGATCCAAGACGGCTGGACCAGGCTCGCGGCTAAGCTCCGTTCGATGGGGGACGCGAGTGATCCCGAGCAGGCCCGAGAAATGTTCGAACTCGCGGACTTCTGGCGTATGGAAGAGATCCGCAACCGCGTTGCCGAGGTGGTCACCAACCCGCACGCGGCCGAGGCGCTGAAGCCGTACTACAAGTTCTTCTGCAAACGCCCGACCTTCAACGACGAATTCCTTCCAGCGTTCAACCGCGACAACGTCGAGTTGATCGACGTGTCCGATGCCAAGGGCATCGACCGGATCACCCGCAAGGGCGTCGTCGCGAACGGTAAGGAATACGAGGTCGACTGCATCGTCTACGCGTCTGGATTCGAACTCACCTCGAAGTTCAGCCGGCGGATCAGCTTCGACGTACTCGGACGCGACGGTCAGTCGTTGGTGCAGGAGTGGTCGACGAAGATGCGGACCTTGCACGGGTTCATGTCGCGCGGCTACCCGAACTGGTTCTACATCGGTCTGACCCAGAACGCGTTCAGCGTCAACATGACGGCCATGTTTGACGAGCAGGCTCAGCACATCGCGTACATCATCGCCGAAACCAAGCGCCGCGGCGGTGTGACGATCGAACCGACCGAACAAGCGCAAGAGGACTGGTTCGAGGAGGTTAAGCAGTCACAGTTCATCGACACCTACTACGACGACTGCACCCCGGGCTACTTCAACGACGAAGGCCGCAGCAAGGCCTCACGCGGCACCGGCCGATACGGAGCCGGATTCGACACGTTCAACCAAACCATTGAAGACTGGCGCAACGAGGGATCGATGGCCGGTATGGAAATTCGTAAGGAGTCCTGATGCCTGAGATCCACGGCCGAGTCGAGCCTGGGTTCGAAGCAGTACGCGACGCGTTCGCCAAGAACTTCGAGCTATATGAGGAAGTTGGCGCCTCGTTCTGTCTGTACAAGGACGGCGCACCGGTCGTCGATATCTGGGGCGGTGTAGCAGATAAGGAGACCGGACGCGAGTGGGGCGAGGACGCTGCAGCGGTCGTCTTCTCGACCACGAAGGGTGCGGTCGCTATCTGCCTGCACCTGCTCGTGCAGCGCGGACAGATCTCCTTGGACGAGCCGGTGTCGACGTACTGGCCGGAGTTCGCGACCAACGGTAAGGCGGCGGTGACGGTGCGGCAGTTGGCCTCGCACCAGACCGGTCTGTTCGCGATTCCGGAAGGCGTGACGCTGGAAGGTCTGTACAGTTGGGATCCGATCGTCTCCGCGCTCGCCGCAGCCGCGCCTGCCTGGGAACCGGGTGCGGCCCACGGCTATCACGCGCTGACCTACGGCTGGCTGGTCGGCGAGGTCGTACGACGGGTCAGTGGTCGTAGCATTGGTGAGTTCTTCGCCGCCGAGGTGGCCGCTCCGCTCGGTCTGGATTTTTGGATCGGACTGCCGGAGGCCGAGGAACCGCGCGTGGCTGTGCTCGACTTCGCGCCGCCGCCGGACTTGCCGCCGGAGCAGGCCGAAGCGTTGGCCAAGGTGCTCGGCCCAGGATCGCCGTTCTGGTTGGCAAGCGGCCGCGGGTTGCTCGGTCAGCCGTCGTACAACACAAGGGAATTGCGGGCAGCACAGGTACCCGGAGCAGGGGGAGTGGGCACCGCCCGCTCGCTCGCCCGGATGTACGCCGCGACCATCGGCGAGGTGGACGGCGTACGGCTGTTGGAACGCGCGAGTGTCGATGTTGCGCGCACTGAGGTTTCGTCCGGAGCCGATCAGGTGTTGGCGATGCCGACGAACTTCGGCACCGGTTTCATGGTTCCGGGCGGGTCGTTCATCCTGTACGACGAGCACTCGTACGGGCACTACGGCGCCGGGGGGTCGGTGGGCCTGGCCTCACCGGAAGCCGGGCTGGCGTTCGGATACGTTCCGAACCGAATGACGTCCAGCCTGATCGGTGATCCTCGGACGCAATCGTTGTTTGCCGCGGTCCGCAGCAGCCTGTAGTTCGTCGTAGTGTCGCGCGTCGAGGTGATGGTGCGACGCGCGGCCACGGCCGCGGGGCAACTACTGCTTGACGAACGGTAAGTCGTTCTCCATAAGCGCGTGGTATGCGGTGATGGGTGCACCCGCATCGCCTGGGCCCAGCGTCAGTACGACGACCGACCCATCGGCCTGCGCGTCCTGCAGGGAGTAGAAGTCCGACAGCGGGGCGCCGGAGACGATACTCGACGCGTTCGCGAACATCTCCTCGAAGACCGGTACAGCGTCGCTCGCGTCCCCATCGCCGGTGAAGGCATACGCCACGGTAATGACGGGATCGCCGCCCTCGGCCGCCCAGCCGATCCCGACCGTGTCGAATGCGCCCGCCGGAATCATCCCCGCTAGTTCGTCCTTCATTGCCGACGTCCCGCCCGGCACTGCGGAAAGATCCTCGATCGAGTGGATTGCTCCGGAACTCAGGACCGCCGACACCGAGCCGGCGTCATCCAGCGCCGCGGCGACTGCCGCGAGTTCGGGGTCGTCGGCGAGGGATTCGTCGGGTCCGTCGAGCCACTGCGTGAGCTCGTCGGTGGATCGACCGGCCGCGATGGACGAGTCTTTGGTCGCCATCCGTAGTGGGATGCCGAGCGGTCGGGCCATCGTCGGGTTTGCGATGTCCTGGGCGTGATCGTCACCTTCACCGGCGGTGACGACTCCGTCGGCGACCTCGGGCAGACTCTCCGGGAAGGTCGATGAATCGAAGTCGCCGGTGACGACGGTCAACAACTGGGGAAGCGTCTGTCGTTCGGCGAACGTAGCCGCGTCGAGGACGCTCCATCCGACTTCTTCAGGAAATGTTGGCTCCATGGGCGACATCAGGTAGTCCACCTGGAAGCCCTGAGCCACAGGCACGAACACTGGCGCGGGCTCGATGCTCTCGTTGGCGACGCCGGTCAGCGGATAGAGCCACGCGACGAGGCCGTCGGTGTCATCAAAACTTGTCGGACGCTCCAGGCCGGATTGCTCGGTCGCGGCGTCCAGGTCTGCGGTGACCACCGTGATCAGTTCGTCAGATTCGAGGGCCGGCAACGTGCTCAGCGCGTTCTGTACGGAGTAGCCATCGGTAGCTGGCGGCGCTCCTGACGAGTCGCTCGATCCACTCGAACCGGTGCCGTCGGTCGTGTTGCTGCAGCCGGCGATTCCAAGCAGAAGTGCCATTCCGTACCCGCCGACTGCGGCACGACTACGCGTATTGGATCGAACCGATGCTCGCATACACAGATATTACCTAGACGGACCGGCGCAAAGCGATACGTATTGACCGGTGGAGGTGCCGACTGGACGATCGTTCAGTAGTGATAGCGTTCCTGCTCACGGGTTGTCACCGGTGTCTAGTTGGTGCGGCGAGCTAGTCGATGCGAACGGGGCCGGCTACCCGACAAACCAAGAACGTAATGCGGAGTCAGCGGTTGACTTGGGATGCCGGGGAGCAACGCCACCCGCGCAGCGCCACGGTCGTCCGTCACTACGCATGCCGACGTCAGGGCAGGAATTGTGAGACGAAGAAGGTGGGCTGCGATGCTGGCCGCCCTGGTCATGACATTAGGCATGACCAGCGCCTGCAGCAGTTCGGTAGTTAATGAGGACGGAACCATAACGCTGCGGCTGGTGTCCGGGTTGAGCAGCCAGCACGGCTGGTATGTCGGCACGGTCGAGCCGTGGATGGATCGGGTCGTAGAGCTGACCGACGGCAAGGTGGAGTTTGAAACCTTCACCGGCGGTGAGTTGATCGAGACCCCCGAAGAGAGCGAAGCGATCATGAATGGCGCGGCAGACGTCGCGTTGATGATGCCGATCTACTCCCCGGATCAATTCCCGCTCAGCGAAGTGACGATGCTGCCGCTGCAGTACTCCGATCCGATGATCATGACGACAGCCTGGCAAGCCCTGCTGCAGAGTGACGTGGAACTGGACAACGGCAAGACCTTCTACGAGTCGATGTTCGGCGAGAAGGGTATGAAGGTGTGGCCCGTCGGCGAGGGTGGCGCGTACGCCATCTCGACCACTGGTAAGACACTGGAATCTGTCGACGACGTCGAGAGCCTGGCGCTACGCACGCCGTCCCGGATTCAGGAGATGTACGCCGCCAACACCAACTTCTCCTCGGTCACCATGCCGGCGGTTGAGATGTTCGATGCGTTGAGCAAGGGCGCTTTCGATGGCGCGTTCTACAGCATCGCCGATTGGTCCGGCTACGGATTCCAAGACCTCTTCACCTACACCGTCACAGATATCAACTTCGGTCACTTCAACGGGCTGATCGGGATGTCCGAGGAAACCTGGAACGAACTGCCCGCCGACGTACAGGACGCGATGGAGCAGGCGTTGCAAGAGGTGATCTTCGATGGCGCGCAACTGTGGGTTGACCGGCAGGCAGAGATGATCGAGTACTCCGAAGCCAACGGTGGCACGTTCAAGTCCTTCCATGACCTCCCCGCGGACGTCCAGGACAAGATGCTGGGCGGAATCAACCAGACGTGGACCGACTATGTGACCACTCTGGAGGACCAAGGCGAACCAGGTGAGTCACTGGCGAAGTTGTGGTCCGAGCTCATCGTCGAGGCCGGTGGCGAAGTTCCGGAGGGTATCGATGTCCTCCAATAACCAGCACTCGGGAATATGTAATGGAAAGCGTCCGGAGGTGACCCATGGCTGAGGGCGTGGTCATCACCATCGTTGTAGTGGGATTCCTGTTGCTGCTGGCATCGGGCTACTACATCCACTCCGTGTTGGCGATCGCCGGCGTCCTCGGATTGCTCCTGCTGGACGGCGCGGAGATCTGGGTCGGTCTCGTCGGTCCCGGCCCGTTTGGTCGCACCGCCGCCTATACCTTGACGACCATCCCGCTATTCGTATTGATGGCGCAATTCGTACTTCAGGCGGACGTCGTCAAGGACCTCTTCTACGTCGTCAACAAGGTCTCGCGTAATCGTAAGAGCGTCCTTGGATCGCTCACGTTGGTTGCGGGCGCCGGGCTCGGTGCGGTGTCCGGTTCGGGCACGGCTTCGGCGGCTTCGCTCGGTCAGGTAGCCGTACCCGAGTTGGAACGAAGCGGCTTCAAGCCGGCGTTCGCCGGTGCGCTCGCTGCTGCGGCCGGCGCGATGTCGGGCATCATTCCGCCAGCCATCGGGTTGATCTTGTACGGCGTAGCCACCGAGACGCCCATCGGTGAGTTGTTCATCGCGGCGATCATCCCAGGCATCCTGTGCACCGTCGTGTTCATCCTCGCGATGATGTTCTACCTGCGACGTGCGAAAAGGGAAGACGCGAAGGCGGCAGCGGGCGGCGAGGAGATCGCCGAGTCGGAACTGCCGGAAGCGATCGGCGTACGCCGCGTCAGCGTGGCGATCGCCGTGAGTGTGCTGATCATCGCGGTCGTCTTCGGCGGAATCTACTCCGGGACGGTCACCCCGACCGAGGCCGGCGCAGTGGGGTCGTTGGTGGCCCTGATCGCCGCATTCGTGCTCGGCAAGGTCAATCTGGCGTACCTGAAGCGAAGCTTCTTGGAGACGATCAAGGTCACCGCCATGGTGATGCTGATCCTCATCGGCGCGCAGATCTTCGGCAAGTTCGTTTCGCTGTCCTTGATCCCCCGCAAACTGGTCAGCGGAATGGAGCCGCTGATGGATCAGAAAGCACTCGTGCTGATCATCTTCGCGCTGATCTTCTTCGTGCTGTTCATGTTCATCGAAGGCGCCGCCGTCGTGCTGATGACCGTGCCGGTCATGCTTCCGGTGATGCAGACAATGGGTATCGACCTCATCTGGTTCGGTGTGTTTGTTTCGGTAATCGGGATGATCGGCATGATCACGCCGCCGGTCGGATTGAGTGTGTACGCAGTATCCGGCGCCACCGGAATATCGTCCGACCGCATTTTCAAGTACTCACTCGGGTTCGCGGTGATCGCGACGATCGTGATGACGGCCTTGCTGGTCATCTTCCCCGAGCTGGCTACCTGGCTACCGACATTGATGGGATGACGTGATGACTGACGAAAATCTCAGCTCCGAAACCGACGCGTCGCGGGAGTCCTTCGACAAGTGGTATTCGGTGTGGGGCCACGTGAAAGTCGTTGGCGCGGTGATCAGTGGGCTTGCAGTGTTCGGCATGATGCTGCTGATCGTGGCCGATGTGATCGCGCGGAACTGGCTGGGCGGATCGATCTCGGGATCCTTTGAGTATGTGCAGAACTACTTCATGCCGTTGGCCGTGTTCCCGGGGCTGGCGTACGTGTACGGGTCCGGCGTACTGCCGCGGATGGACCTGCTCAAGGAGAAGATGAGGGGGAAGTTTGGCTCGGGAGTGACCTACGCGCACTTGGTGCTGGAACTCCTGCTCTTCGGGATTCTGCTGTACCTGACGTTGGGTCATTCGATCGACGGCGCTCAACGTGGGGTGGCGTTCTCTGCGGGCGGTGACCTGTATCCGCTGTGGCCGGTGTACTTCTTGGTGCCGCTGTCGATGTTGATGATCCTGATCGAGACGGTGTTCGTTTTCGTACGGAACGTCCGTGCCGACGGGCCACCTGAACTATCGGTAATTTCGCATGAGGCGGAGGGCGTCTAGCTCCGCTTGCTGATTGTCCCGTGGAAGACGCGTTAGCGCGTATTCCACGGGACTTTCGCATGTCGGCGCGAGTCTCGCCGGCTCGAGTTACGGCGCGAGAGCCGCACGCTGTGCGTCGGCCGTACGCTCACGCCGCATCAGCCAGACGAGTGGGCCGACGCCCAGCAACATGGGTAACCACTGCGAAGCCAATCGGTACAGCAGCACGGCGGCCGCTGCCGGACCCGCTGCGGCGCCCTGCACGATGAGCGCGGAGGCGAGCGCGACCTCGACGATCCCGACACCGCCGGGGAGGATCGTGATCTGCCGGGTCACTTGCACGGTCAGATAGGCGATGACGGCGTCAACTGGTTCAAGGTTCAGACCCACGGCGGCGGTCATGCACACCAGGCACGCGATGTCGAAGACCCAACGGAACGCGAGCACGATCGTCGTACGGATCAGGACCCGCGTGTGCAAAGTCTTCAGGTCGCTGATCATGGACCGGACGGCGGCGGCCATCCGGCTGAGCCATCCGGCGATGGTGCTCGGCGCTCGGCGGTGGATGCCTCGAGCCAGTCGGCCGAAGACTCCGCGTCCGGCGACAAAACGGACGGCAGCAATGATCGTCACGACAATTGCGGTGTAGCCGAGGGTCCCCTCGACGTGATCGGTGAGCCATGGGACCCAGATACTGATGAGTCCGATGAGTCCCATGACGCAGAGCGCAATGATTGAGAGTGCGCCGGCGATCACCGCGACTGCAGTCGCGGTGGCTGCGCTGATCCCGCTAAGCGCTAGCCAACGGACGGTGAATGCCACCGAGACGGGGCCGCCGAGTGGCACGGCGGTCGCGATCGTGCTGCCTGCCGATGAGATCAGGACGGAGCGGGTGAGCGTAAGTTCGCCGCCGAGGGTCCGGGTGAGTACTTGCTGACCGAGCGCCGATGCAACGAGCGCTCCGCCTGCGGCGAGCAGACCCCCGCACACCAGGAGAGGGGACGCCGAGCCGAGCGCGTCGACAATGTCGGCCCAGGCCGGCAGCTTATCGATACCAAAGAACACCACCGCTGCGAGCAGGCCGAGAACCACGAAGAGTTGAACGATACGTCGGGTGGTGTGTTTCTTTCCACCTACCTCTTCGGGGGCCGAGGAGGTCATCCGCGCGACCGAGGCATTGGCGGGCGTCCCGCAATCGCGGTGGGCGCCATACGACTACCTCCCGGAGATGCCTCGTGATCTACCTCAGAACGGTATGGGCTTCGGCGTAAGCCGCGCAACGTACCGCGAGGCGATGTGACGGGGTCGACCAAACCGCAAGGTGGTTTGCGCCGAATCACGGACACGACCCAACCGCGATCAACGCAGCAAGAGGAGGCCTATGCCGGCGACTAATCGTCCGAGCGTAGCGGTCATCGGATCGGGTGTGTCCGGTCTGAGCGCCGCGTATCTGTTGAGTCGAACTCACCGCGTGAGCGTGCTGGAGTCAGATAGCCGGGTCGGCGGTCATGCGCATACCCACCAGGTGTCGGGCAGTCGCGGGCGACCGCTCAGCATCGACACCGGCTTTGTCGTGATGAACCAGGTGACCTATCCCAACCTGACCCGACTCTTTCGTGAGCTCGGGGTGCGCACCCGTCCTGCAGAGATGAGCATGAGCATCACCTGTGGGCAGTGCGGTCTGTCATACGCCGGTGGCAGCGGGATCGGCGGCATCCTGGCGCAACCCGGCCGGCTTCGCGACGCTCGCTTCCGCCGGTTGCTTTCCCAAGTCCCGCGGTTCCATCGCGACGCGCGTCGGCTGCTGGCCAGCGCTCGGCCCGAAGACCGCGAGTTGACCTGGGGTGAGTTCCTGACCCGGCGCCGCTACGGGGCGTACTTCGTCCAGCATTTCGCGATCCCGCTCGTGGCGTGCGTGTGGTCGTGCGGCCACGATGACGCGTTCGCGTACCCAGCGCGTCATTTGTTCCAGTTCCTTGAACATCACGGAATGCTGCAGATTACTGGGTCACCGACCTGGCGCACGGTCGTCGGCGGATCACACAGTTACGTGTCCCGAATCGTCGCGCAGTTGTCGGACGTACGAGTGGATTGCCCGGTCACCGCGGTGCAGCGCCATGACGACGGGGTCGACGTACGCACGCCGGTGGGTGTCGAGCGTTTTGATCGAGTCGTGGTGGCCACGCACGCGGAGCAGGCGGCCGAGTTGCTCGCCGACGCCACACCTCAGGAGAAGGATGACCTGACAGCCATCGGTTACTCCTCGAACGAGACCTGGCTGCATCGAGACGAATCGGTACTGCCGGAGACTCCGCGTGCGCGAGCATCGTGGAACTACCGGCTGTCGAGCTGCCACGGTGGATCAGAAGGAGTCACGGTCAGCTACTGGATGAACCGACTACAAGGCCTGGACGACGATGTCCAGCACATTGTCACGCTCGGAGCTGACGGACGAGTCGATCCCGATCAGGTGAGTGCGCGAATGACTTACGCTCATCCGATCTTCACCGCGGAGGCCGTCGAATCGGCACGTCGGTTGCGCGCGGCCGGTGGCGATCGCCTTGCCTTTGCCGGCGCACACCTGGGCTGGGGGTTTCACGAGGACGGGTGCCGGTCAGGCGCCGCGGCAGCAGCAAAGTTTGGTGTCGCATGGTGACTATTACGGGCTTGCCACCGATCCCGGCTCTCGTCGTCGGCGAAGTCATCCACAGCCGTCGTACGCCCATCAGGCACGCCCTCCGCCATCGCGCGTACCAGTGGCTCGTCGACATCGACGACCTACCGAAGTTTCCGCGGTGGCTGCGGCCGCTCACGCGCTTCCGCGCAGCAGATCACCTCGATGGTGGCCGCCTCGGCGGCGGAATGCGCGGTGATCTGACCCGGTTCCTTGGTCGGCGCGGAGTCCGGTTGCGCCCGACCGACCGCGTGCTGATGCTGGCGAACGCCCGTGTGCTCGGGCATGTGTTCGACCCGCTGTCGGTGTTCTGGTGTTTGAGCGAAAGCGGCACCATCCGGGCGATCGTATTTGAAGTACACAACACCTACGGCGAACGGCACGCGTACCTATTGCGGACCGATAGTGCAGGGCGCGCCCGTACAGACAAAGCCTTCTACGTCTCACCGTTCAATGACCGCTCGGGTCATTACGACGTCCGGCTGCGGCTGGCGCATGACCGAGTCGACGTCACTATCGGTCTGATGCGTGACGGTCAACGTATCTTCACCGGGATCTCCCGCGGGATTCCGCGGCCGACTACCCGCGGCGCCGTGTTGCGAGTCACCGGCACCCACTTGTTCATGACGCAGCGCATCAGCGCGCTGATCCGACTACACGGCATTTGGCTCTGGTTGCGAAGGCTGCCGGTCGTTCCTCGGGTTGCGCACACCGAGGAGGGCGTTCGATGAACAGCGCTGCGTCGCTGACTGGCCGCCGATGCTGGATCGTCGGTGGATCCAGCTGCGTCGGCGCAGTGCTGGCGCGTGACCTGACGTCGCGTGGCGCACGAGTTGCTTAGCCCTCGGGCTTTCGCGCCGCCAGGATTGATCAACGGCGGTCAATCCAAACCATCGTGGGTTTCGAACTACCGGTATGAAGAACTGGCGATATGCGGCGGCAGGTCTGGTATCGGGACTCGCAGGACTCGGCATCGCGCAACTCGTCGCGGTCCTGGTCAACCCGGGATCGTCGCCGGTGCTTGCGATCGGAACGACGGTCATCGACCTCACGCCACAGCCGGTCAAGCAGTGGGCGATCACGACGTTTGGCAGCGCAGACAAGGTATTTCTGCTGAGCGTGATCGGCATCGTCGCCGCGCTGCTGTTCGCCGCGGCGGGGCTGCTTGCCCGGCGATGGATCGGGTGGGGCTCAGGTGTTATCGCGGTCATCGGGGCCGTGTGCATCGCCGCCGCGCTACTTCGGCCGAGCGCCAGCCTACTTTGGGCGATCCCGTCGCTCGTCGCGATTACCGTTGCGATCGGGGTGCTGATCGCGTTGACAAAGGCGTTGGCAGTTGTTGACCGCAACGGCTCTGCAGCTACCGATCCCGCCGCAGATCGGGACGATTCCGCGCATCGGTCGAGTCGCCGCTCCTTCCTGAAGCTTGGTGGTGCCGCCGCGACCGTCGGCGCGGTGAGTCTGCTGGCAGGTCAGTGGCTGATCGCGAATGCGCAGAAGGCGGTGAAGATCGCGCTGCCGCGCGCCGCATCTCCGCTGCCCAAACTGCCAACTGGACTGGAAGAGAAGGTGCCAGGGATCAGCGCGTTTCGCACCCCGAGCAACGATTTCTACCGTGTAGACACCGCGTTGATCGTGCCGTCAATCGACCCCACCGACTGGAGTCTCACCATCGACGGCGACGTGGACAACCCGATGGTGCTCAGCTTCGAGGACCTGACGTCGTACGAGGTCATCGAACGCGACATCACCATGACGTGTGTGTCGAATGAGGTCGGCGGTCCGTACGTCGGCGCGGCACGCTGGTTAGGAGTGCGGGTCAGTGACGTGCTGGCCGACGCCGGCGTACGCGACGGTGTCGATCAGATCTTGTCGCAAGACGTCGACGGAATGACGATCTCCACGCCGATCGAGGCACTCACCGACGACCGAGAGGCACTACTGGCGTTCGGGATAAACGGCGCGCAGCTTTCCCGTGAGCGGGGGTTCCCCGTCCGGCTAGTGACTCCGCGCCTGTACGGCTTCGTCGGTTCGACGAAGTGGCTGACCTCATTGACCGCGACGACGTACGCGAAGCAGCAGGCCTACTGGACCGAGCGAGGGTGGGACACCGACGGAACGATCCACACGCAGGCGCGGATCGACGTCCCGAAACCGCTCGCGGAGGTCACCGTCGGCGAGCCAGGCTTTGTCGGTGGCGTCGCGTGGGCACAAGGCCGCAGCATCGCAAAGGTAGAGGTAAAGGTCGGCGACGGTCCGTGGCAACAGGCCACGTTGGGTCCGGACGCAGGCATCGACTACTGGCGCCAGTGGTATCTGCCGTGGACGCCGGAAAGCGGTTCGCAACGCCTGCAGGTGCGGGCTACCGACGGGACTGGTGCGGTGCAGACCGACCAGAAGGCGCCGCCGTACCCCTCTGGGGCAACTGGACAGCAGTCGCTCATCGTGAAAGGCGTCTGAGGGCAGCCGGATCAGCAGCGGCTCATGATCCGGCTGCGCGCCCGAGCATCGCGTCGCTGCGAAAGTTTCTGTTTTTCTTGCGAGTTTCCAATCCGCGCAGCACTCGGCGTCGAACTCCTTGTGTAACCGATGAGGCACGAGACGACGTCTCGACGACGAAAGGGCACGATCATGAAGCGAACCCTCCGAGGGACTGCTGCTGCGGCAATCGTTGCACTTCCCCTGCTACTGACCGCCTGCGGGAGCGATTCCGACAGCGCGGATACGAACGGCTCGTCTCAGGACACTTCGTCCGAGCAGGACTCGGACATGGGCGAGGATTCCTCGGACGAGGCAATGCCCGAAGAGAATGGCGCCGATGAGGACGGTGCCGACGCGGCGAGTATGCCGTTCGGCCCCGGATGCGCAGCGGTCCCCGAGGATGGCGCGGGTTCCTTCGACGGTATGGCGGCCGATCCGGTCGCTACCGCAGCCAGCAATAATCCGGCCCTGTCCACTCTGGTGTCGGCAGTCCAGGCGGCTGACTTGGTTGACACGCTCAACTCGGCGGAGGACATCACCGTGTTCGCGCCGACCGACGACGCGTTCGGCGCGGTGCCGACGGAGACCTTGGACGCCGCGATGGCTGATCCGAGCGGACTGTTGACGACGGTGCTCACCAACCATGTGGTGGAGGGGCGCCTGGCTCCGGACCAGCTTGCCGGCGAACACGAGACCCTCGGTGGCGGCACGATCACGGTGACTGGATCCGGCGAGGACTTCATGGTCGGTGAGGCGAGCGTCGTTTGCGGCAATGTGCAGACGGCGAACGCGACGGTGTACATCATCGATCAAGTACTGCTTCCCGCGTAACGGCGTGCGAGCATCTACGTAATGATCTTCGAACCAAGAGGCGAGCGGGCGGCGCACGATAGCGCCGCGCGCCCGCCGGTCGGAGAAGAGGAATTGGCGCAGGAGTTACTGCGTCGATCCAGTCGCGGCGATGAGGCTGCATTTGCCGAACTGTACGACCTGTTCGGCGCGCGAATCTTCGGGCTGATAGTGCGAGTAGTTCGAGACCGAGCTCAGTCCGAGGAGGTCACTCAGGAAGTGTTCCTGCAGGTATGGCGCAACGCTGCTCGGTATCGCTCGCAGAGCGGGTCCGCGACGTCCTGGATGCTGATGATGGCGCATCGGCGCGCGGTGGACCGAGTGCGTTCTGCCGAGTCGTCGAGGCGCCGCGATGATGAGTATGCCGTCGGCAGTGTCGATCGCGAGAGTGACCAGACCAGCGAGACGGTCGAGCGGACAATGGACGGCCAGCGCGTCGTACGAGCCCTGGACACGCTGACGGAGGTGCAGCGCTCCGCAATCGAGTTGGCGTACTTCGGCGGGTACACACATAAAGAAGTTGCCGCTCTGCTGGATCTACCGTTAGGTACGGCCAAGACGCGGATCCGCGACGGGCTTATACGGCTTAGAGACGCATTGGGGGTGGCGCGATGAAGGACGACGATCGTCGCCTGAGCGGCGCGTACGCCGCCGACGCCGTAACCGACGAAGAGCGCGCGGCGCATGAGGAACTCATGCGGGAAGACCCCGAGCTTGCCGAGGAGACCGAATCGCTGGTCGATGCCGTATCCGAACTGAGCAAGATCAGCGAGCAATCGCCCCCCGCGTACCTTCGTGATGACGTGCTCAACGCGATCAAGTCTGTGCGTCCGTTGCCTCCGTTGGCCGATGACGAGACTCCGCAGCGCCCTGTTGATGAACAGGTTCAGAGTGTCGACCCGGAAACAGCTGCCGCGCCACGTGCGAGCGCTGGTCCACAGGACGTCCCCGATCCGAGCGAGGGAGTCGATCGGGGTGGGGCTGTCGATCCAAGCGAGGCCGCCGGAACCGTCGACCTCGGCCGCCGGCGCGCGCGTCGACGGGGTGCGTGGATGGGCGCGATTGCTGCGGCCGCCGCGGCGCTCGTCGCGGTCGTGGTCATCCTCGGGCAGCGCGATGGCACTCCGACGAATCAGGCGGAGGCGGTAATCAGCGCCTCGGATGTCACCAGCCAGACAGCGAACGTCGACGACTGGACGGCGACACTGTATTTATCGCAGGTGCAAGAGAAGGCAGTTATCTCGAGTGAGCAGATGCCCGACGCGCCGGAGGGTAAAGACTTCCAGGTGTGGCTCATGCACGACGATGAGGCGATTACGAGTGCTGGTGTCATGCCTCGCACCCATGGCGAGGGGCAGGAGTACGTAGTCAACGGCGTTTCCGGCCAGGTCACCGCGATCGCGATCTCCGAGGAACCGGCCGGAGGGTCGCCGGGACCGACTACCGACCCCTTCATCGTTGTCGACTTGGCATGACAAAGACGCGCAAACGATGACAAACGTGCCAGGGTCAGGTGGTCAGGTGTCTGGCCGTTCGGCACGGCGGCACTGTTGCCAAGGGACCTTTCACGCTTGAGTGGAATGCGCCGACGTAATTAGGCGGTACCTTTTCCTTCCGCAACATTCGTTCGATTCACTTACTGGTACCCCCCTTTTGGGGGTCAGTTTCACTAAATTGCGTAAAACCCGGTGTCGAGAAGCGTGAAACGCGGTGAACTATAGGCCTAGTTACATGGATTTCACTTACGCGGCTGTGATCGGCCTCGGCGCGAACCCCTGAAGCCACCCACTTATGGGCTGCGTGAATAACGCGGTGCGGCGGTCAGAACGCGCGCCCTGAGCAGCCCGTAAGCGCCCTTGTAGCGCAACACGTTGGCCCTCGCCAACGATAGTTATCACGCGCGTGAGTCCACGTTCGTGACCGGGATTTGCAAGGAGAAGTTGATGTTGCGTATTGGTCGATCGGATGTGGGGAGACGGGAGGTGCTCTACGCCCGGCGAGTAGGTACTTCGGTGCGGCGATGGCTTGCGGTCGCGTCCGCCGCTGTGCTCGCGTTTGCTGGCGTGCTGACCTCCTCGATGGCCGCCGGCGCCGACATAGAGGTCGGCGATGAGGTCTGGGTTGGTCATTCCTCGGCTAATCAAGGTTACGGTGGCACCGCGCTCTTTCCCATCTACAGCCCGGTTCCGGACGATCTGAACAATCCGGGTGAGCCAGATCTGTGGGCCTACTGCATCGAGCACAACGTGGAGGCAGGTTGGGGCCGGGAAGGCGTGGTCCACGATGTAGCTGACTACCTTGGCGACAACAACTTCACGGACCCCGCTGTCCAGCAGATGGTGTACTGGGTGCTCGCACATAGCTACCCTGCAATGAGTCTTGAGGAGTTCGGTGCGGCAGCCGGGGTACCCGGCATCTCGGCCAATGATGCGATTGAGGCCACCCAGTATGCAATTTGGCGCTACACCGACCTCAGCTATGACGCGCCGTGGGCCTGGGAAACAGCTGACTCCGAAGCCGCGTATTGGTACTTGGTAAACGGCGCCAACGCGAGCGGCGGTGGCCTGCAACTGGAGGATATTCAACCGACCGTCTCGATCACCGGACCGACTGAACCACAAGAAGAAGGCACCCTCGTCGGCCCGTTCACGGTGTCGACCAACCAGCCGAGCGCGAGTGTGCACGTCAACCCGACGTTTACCCTCGCGGACGCGAGCGGGGACCCGATTGACCCCAGCAACGTCGTCGACGGCCAGCAGTTCTATCTCGACCTGCGCAGCTACGGCGCTGAGGGATCCGCATACCTCACCGCATCTGCATCAGGTTCGTCCTCGACGGGCAAGATTGTCAACATCGTTCCGGGTGTGGATGACGATCCGCACGCTCAGACGATCATCCTGGTCACCCCGCACACTACGACCGTTGACTCCTCGGTGACAGTCAGCTGGACGGGTAAGTCCAGCCCTGTCCTGAACCCGTCGATCGGCACGTCACTGGTTGACCAGGCTGATGGTGATCGGGTGTTGCCGGCTGAGGGTGGGACGGTTGTTGACACGGTCACCTATGAGCAGCTGCAGCCGAATACTGAGTACACGTTGACGGGTGAGTTGATGGATAAGGCGACCGGTGAGGGTACGGGTATTACCGGTTCCACTACGTTCACGACCACTGGGTACTCAGGTTCGGTGGATGTTGAGTTCACGGTTCCGGTTGGGTTTGCCGGTAAGTCGTTGGTGGCCTTTGAGTATTTGACGTTGAACGGTGAGCAGGTGGCTTCGCATGAGGACATCGATGATCCGGCTCAGACGGTGACGGTTGAGGCTGAGGTTGTGTTGGTGCCGTCGATCGGTACGTCGTTGGTGGATCAGGCTGATGGTGATCGGGTGTTGCCGGCTGAGGGTGGGACGGTTGTTGACACGGTCTCCTATGAGCAGTTGCTTCCGGATACTGAGTACACGTTGACGGGTGAGTTGATGGATAAGGCGACCGGTGAGGGTACGGGTATCACTGGTTCGACGACGTTTACCAGTAGCGCTACCGGTGCGGGTTCGGTGGATGTTGAGTTCACGGTTCCGGTTGGGTTTGCCGGTAAGTCGTTGGTGGCCTTTGAGTATTTGACGTTGAACGGTGAGCAGGTGGCTTCGCATGAGGACATCGATGATCCGGCTCAGACGGTGACCGTTGAGGCCGAGGATGCGCCGACAACCCCCAACGAGACTGAGGCGCCGACCGATGGGGACGGCGACTCCCCGAGCGATGGCTCTCCGAATGAAGGCCCGAGCGAAGGATCGCCGAACGATGGTTCGTCGGATGATGTAGTTCCTTCGGACGATGTTCCTTCGCCCGAACTCGCTCAGACTGGCTTCTCGCTCGCACCGATGCTGTCGGTTGCAGGCATACTGCTGGCCGCTGGACTCGGCGCGGCGTTCATCGGACACCGCACCCGAAACAGCTAAATAATAGCAATCGAGCGGCTCTGGTACTTGCCTCTGGGAGGTACCAGAGCCGCGCTGTTGTTCTTCGGAGCAGCGCCGCTACTGCCGGGGAACGCCGCGTCGTCCGCCGTGCGTAGCTGCGCTTGGGCGAGCCAGTGACTGCCACGAACGCCCCAATCGACCCGAATGCGATGCAACTCCGCAGGTTTACCGACCACGTCGGCAAGTGCTGCGGGCCCGACGAATGTGTAGTACGGATTCTGAGGCGTGCCGAACACGCCAATGACCAGACTCGAACCCCGGGGGCAACGCGCGACGGCGCCGAGCAGTAGTCGCCCCATCTCCACTGCGGCTCCGGCGTCCGGTACGTCGATGGCGCCGCCGCGCACGTTCACTTCGATATTCCGCGACCGCGCACGGGTGATGGCCGACGCGAGCCACGGCCCTATATGCACCAGGTCAGGATCGATCGTCAGCATCGCGCGTAGGTGCGCCTCGCTGATGCCACAACGTCTGCGTAGCGCGGGATTGCCGACATCAACGGTGCCGTCGGCAACCTGACGCAGCAGATCAGCGCTATCGCGGACCCCCGCCACGATCCAGCGTCGACGCGAGGCCATAACGGTGTTGCGTGTGGCGTTGGCGATCGCGAGTTCGACCGCCTCGTTGCGGGCCTGAGATTCGCGCCGGGTGATATCGGCGAGCGTCGGCAACATCACCAACCAGCATGCGAAGAGCGCGAGATGCGGACCGACGGCGACCACCGGCACGAGCGCCCATCCGCCATCAGAGGACAGCGCGAATAGCCCAGTTACGGCGGTCAAGGTGGTGAGCGTAATCCAGAGCCAGATCCGCGAATGGGCCATGACCAGCAGCACGACTAGCGGGGGAGCCAGCAAGATGCCGTACGCCGCGACGAGTGGTACCTCACCCGATTGAACAGCCGCGAAGGAGAGCGCGAATATCGCGGGTATGCCGATGCAATGGAGTGCTGAGGCCCACCACGGCAACGCGAGACGATTCCGGCAGCACCGCCACGAAATACCGCACAGGACAACGCTTACGACGATCGCAAGCCAACTCAATGGAGCCTTCGCCCCGACACCAAGAATCTGGGTGACGACCGCCGAGGCGAGGATGCACCCGGCCCAAGCCCAGCATCCGGATCGAAACACTGACGATACTGGCGCGGTTGGTGCCTGAGGGGGCACCGCCGCGTCTGGTTGTCCCGCCGATTCCAGTTCCCAGGACAGTGACACGCGGGTTCCTCGGCCCGGCGCTGACTCGATCGACGCCGCGACACCGACTTCGTTGCATCGCTGCAAGATGGATGTCTTGATGCCACGAGCGTCGCACGCATCGGGATGAAACCCGATACCGCAATCGGACACAAGTACCTCGAGCACTGGTCCGGACAGAGCTATTTCCAGTGAAACGCGATCGACACCCGCATGTTTCTCCGCATTGCGGATCGCTTCGTACACCGCGCCACAGATCGCGCGCAGGTGAGCCGGTGGCACGAGCGTTTCGAACCGTTTCAACGACTTCATCGACGGGGCGTCGACCTCGACGGCGAGTGGATACCGCGCCTCGATCAGCGCGCTCAGCGTATCTCGCTGTGGGTGGTCGGACTTGTTGGCATTGTCGGTGCGGATCTGACTTGCCGGCGCGTCTTCGAGTTCGTGGCGGTCTAGGTCGAGCACGCCATCGATGTCGCTGAGATCCTGCAGGCACCGGTCTCGAACCCAGGAGACATCGCGGGTCGCGATCCGACCGTTGGCGAGTGCGCCGAGAGTGTTGATCAACGTATCGTGCAACAAGCGGTCGCCATCAGCGATCCCTCGGCCTGCCTGCTGGGCGACTCGCTCACGCACGCGGGCGCTCTCCTCGTGTTGTGCTGCCTCGTCGGCTGTTTCGGCTGCTCGGCGCATCGGCGCCACCACCAACTCGGCCACCCACGTGAGCGTGGCTGCGGAGACGAGGGCGACCACTCGAACCTCGTACGGCCAGCCCGGATGCAGTACGAGTTGCATTGCGATCGCAGCGACGGTGATGCTGAATCCAAGCAAGAGAGCCTGGCTGCGCGACATTATGAACGCCGGCGTTGCCGCGGTGACGCTGACCGTCCAGATCGCGCCGTACGCCAACGCGCTCGTGTGGTCGTTTGCGGCGGCGAGATCGAGGAATGCCGCTCCGTAATTCAGCGCAAGGAGCCATACGGCGGGCATGCGGCGGGCAATTCCGAACAGCGAACCGCCGACAACTGCTCCGTGCGCAACTACCACCGGAATGGTCCAGTGGCGGTCCGGCGACGCGAACACGGCGGCGACCATGACGAGATGCCACGCCGCGAGCCCACCGAGCGCCGCCTGGTTGAACGTGGCGCCCAGCATCTGGGTCATCCGTGCTCGATTCGGAACCAGCACGTCTTTTGTCCGCGCGAATAGAGGGATGCCAAAGGACTGTGGTTCTCGTGGGCGCTCACTCATAGTTCCGGCCGACATCCCCAGCGTTACCACACGAATATCTAATCTCATTACGTGAGGCCATGAAGCGGTGGGGTGGCCTGCTATATCGGTCACGGGGCGGCCGCGCTGATCTGCGGGTTAGCCGCGGTTCATGTCGAGAAAGTGATAGCACTGTTCCTGTCGAAAAACTCACGCTGGGTGCGTCTTTCAGAAGCGATGGTGACGCTCTGTACGGGGGTTATGACTCTGGGGTGACGATCGGTACGGGGATGTCAAGGTAGCCATCCTCGGCTGCTGCCCGGTGCAGTTCGATTCGGTTTCGGGACGGTCGGCCGAGTGCGGCATACTTCTCGCGTACGCGCTGAATGTACTTCTTGGCAGTGTTCTTTTGCACGCCAATAGACCTGGCGACTGTCTCAATGGAACAGCCTGACGCATAGAGGATGAGCGCCCGCTCTTCCTGGTCGCTGAGGGTTGGCCGCTGCGCTCCGCGGGCGGTGACCGTGGCGAGTTCCGGTGTCATCCATACCTCACCGGCGAGTATTCGACGCAATGCATCTACGACGGTTGACTCGCTGTCGCGTTTGCCGATGATCCCATTCACACCTGCCAGGATCATCCTGCGAACCAGGGGCGGGGAGCTGAGTGCGGAGAGTACGACGACGAGGTACCCGTCTCTGACGAGTTGTCGAACGGTGTTGGGGTCGGCGCTGGGTTGATGGTCCACCAGAAGATCGAGCACGATGAGGTGCGGACGCGAACCCGGCGAGGACTTACCGAGCCAGGTCATGAAGTCGGGGAGTGTCTCGCCGCTGAATACGACCCGCATATCGGGTTGACCGGTGAGTAACTTCTCGGCGAATCTGCGCTGTAAGAGGTGGTCCTCGATGAGCGCGATTCGATGATGATGCATATCAACTTTTCCTATGCGACTCTGTCCGCAATATCGGCCCGATGTTACCCGCGTGATGACACGGTGAACGATGCGCTGTTCGAGATGACCCCCGATTAGGGGTCACGAATACGATGCGCGGATTGTTGACGCACCGGAGTCGCGATCCGGTCACCTAATGGGCGTCAATTAACTAGGAACTGACCCCTCACGGGGGTCATCCACCCTTCCCCTATTCACGAAGCCCTCACTCGCCCCTAACGTCACTGGTGCCCTCGCGCCGGGCGTCATGTTCGCGATGCGCGGTGAGGCGCCCCACGGGTCCGGGAAACCTCCCGTTGTCACGAATTACCACTCCAGCCAACTGGTGGATCACGCCAGGGAAGGACATGCGTTCTATGCACAGGCGACCAACCGACCGAGCGGGATCTGCAAAGCGCCGGCGCGCTTGCGGATTCCTGCTCGCCAGCGCACTCGTGGGGAGCTCGATGTTTATCGGGACCACCGCCGCGCATGCCGACACCACAGTAATCACGGTCACGAACCTTGGTCTCTCAGGCGAGGGATCGTTGCGCGCTGCCCTCGAGCAGGCGAACACATCGGCCAATCCAGACGGCGTCTCGATCGTGTTCGACGAGTCCCTTGCCGGCGGCACTATCGAGCTCACCGGTGGTGCTGACAACAGCATGTACACCGAGCATGTGGGCAACCCGGCTGGCCAGGTCAGCGCCACCATTGGCCAGAACGGCGCGCGGTTCTTGGTGAACTCGACGGTTCCGGTATCTATCGATTTTGGCGGGATCTCGATCACCGACATCGATGGGTCAGCCACCGCGGGGATTTATGTTGCCTCGGACAATGTGTCACTCTCGAATCTCGGTAACGTACTTTCGGCCGAGGCTGCAATCGCGGTAAGCGGCGACAATGTAGCGATCGAGAACGTCAGCATCACCGATAACGAGTCCAGCCAGATGGAGGCGGGCGTCGCACTGCTCGATGGAGCGGACGGTACGACGATTTCCAACGCCACCATTCAGAGCGCATACTGGAGCAACATCCTCGTCGACACAGACGCGACGGTCAGCAACACCACCATCACCGGCTTGAACAGCCGCGGTGCCCAGGGATATGGGCACATCATCGTCGAGGATGGGGCCAGCATCGATGGCTTCACAGTTTCTGAGAGCGTCCTCGGTGATCCCGGCGAGGTCTCCCCGCAGCCAGGCTTCTACTTCAATCCGGGGAACGTGGTCAGTAACCTGACGCTGGAGACTTCGACGTTCCAGTCGCCGGGGCAGTTTGGCTTCTACTTCGAGGGCGACAACCAGACCTTCACCAATACGGTGATCGACGGAAACACCTTCGGCGGCAACGAGGGTGCACCTATCAACCGCGTCGTCGAAAACAGTGGCGCTACCTGGGACGGTTTGCAGTTCACGAACAACGATGTTTCGTTCGCGGCGTCGACCAACTTCATTGGCACGGTGTCGAACGCCAACTTCAGCGGCAACTCGTTTGAAGACATCGACGACGGCGGTGCGCCGGTGCTGAACGTGGGCAATGAGTCTGCCGACGTCACCATCGAGAACAACACGTTCAACCGGAACTGGACCCTTGACCAGATCCGCATTAGCGGTACGTCGGCCACTAACGTGGTTATTCAAGACAACGACATTCGCAATCTGATCGCGAGTGTGAGCGCAGTTGGTATCCGTACTGACGCACCCGGATCGGGCAACGTCATCCAGAACAACCAACTGATCCAGGAAATCGATGACCCGACGCTCCCGGACCACGTTGATAATCACTGGGCCATCTACAACTACGCGGACGCTGCCACTGCTGACACGGAGGTCGGCTGGTCGATCCAGTACAACCACATCGACGGATTCGGCGGCAAGGACCGCTCACAGGCACCGATAGTGCACGACGGCACTGGAAAGCTCCCGGTGATCGGCAACACCTTCGGACCGAACACCCGCGGCAGCCTCGATCCAGAGACGGAGGAGGGCCCGTTTTGGTTCATGCTCAACCGGTGGGACACCCTCAGTAATAACACTGTGCAGACCTACCGCGCGACCGAGGTCGTCTACACCGGCAGCGAAGCCCAGTTCACCGCTACTGCGCCCGAACCTGAGATCGGCAACAACCCCGCAACTGCGCCGGTTACGTTGCACGTCTACTGGACCGCGAGCGATAACGCCGAGGAATACCTCGGCTCGATCGAGGAGGTCAGCCCGGGACAGCGTGTCGCGATCCCGACCGATCACACCGATGGCGTGATCCGCGTGCAGACTGTGGACGCGAATGGGTACACCTCACAGTACTCGTCCGTCGATCCCACCCCGCCGGTCGTTGATCACGACGTCCCAGCGCCGGGCGACATCGTGCCGACGGAGGATGGCGCGTCGGGTACCGGTGAGACTGGGTACAACGTCGTCATCCGCGACGCAGATGGCAACCAGGTGGCTGAGGCCGAGGTTGGTGAAGACGGATCTTGGTCGGTCGATGGGTTGCAGTGTGGCACCGACTACACCGCTGTTCAGGTTGAGACCGCACCTGAGGTGACGCCGCTGGCCGTGGGTGATGAGAGTGATCCGGTTGAGTTCACCACCGCCGATTGTGCAGTCGAGACTCCGGCCGCGCCGGGCGACATCGTGCCGACCGAAGATGGCGCGTCGGGTACCGGCGAATCCGGTGCGACGGTAATCGTGCGTGACGCCGAGGGCAACCAGGTGGCTGAGGTCGAGGTTGGCGAAGACGGCACGTGGTCCGTATCCGGCCTCGAATGTGGCGTCGAGTACACCGCCGTCCAGGTCGTTGATGAAGTTGAGGGCGACGCCGCCACCTTCACCACCGCCGCTTGCGACGACGGTGCCGGTAACGGTGACGACGATGGTGCCGGTAACGGTGACGACGATGGTGCCGGTAACGGTGGCGACGGCTCGAACGCTGGGTCGGATGACGGTACCGATGGTGGTTCGGCTAGTGGCTCCGACGACGGAAGCCTCGCCAACACTGGCGCGGTCGTGTCGGCCGGTGTGCTGGGTGGCGCGGTCCTTGCGGTCGCCGCGGGAACTGGCCTGCTGTACATGAACCGCCGCCGTACGGCTGCCTCGACTGACCTCGAGTAACGCCGAAGATCTCGCTGGACTCCAGCGATAGCAACAGGTCGGCCCCGCCGATGACGCCGCTCGCGTCGTCGGCGGGGCCGACCCATGTCGCCACGTAGCGCACGACCGACAGCCGCCGATAGGGTGGAACTGGGGCGCGGTCTTCGGTATCCGGTCGCTCCGACTCACGTCTCGAGCAGTTCCTGTATCGCTCACAGAAGGGCGGCAACTTATGGAGTTTCGTTTTCTCGGCAATTCGGGGTTCAAGGTCTCGGAGGTCACCTACGGCAACTGGATTACCCACGGCTCGCAGGTTGAGGCGGACGTCGCTACCCAATGTGTGCATGCGGCGCTGGACGCCGGTGTCACATCGTTTGACACCGCGGATGTGTACGCCAACACCGCTGCCGAGTCGGTGCTCGGCAAAGCACTCGCCGGTCAGCGCCGCGAGTCGCTGGAGATCTTCACCAAGGTGTACTGGCCGACAGGTCCGCGCGGTCACAATGACACGGGCCTCTCGCGCAAACACATCATGGAGGCGATCAACGGATCGCTGACCCGCCTCGGCGCCGACTACGTCGACCTGTACCAGGCGCATCGCTACGACTTTGAGACGCCACTGGAGGAGACCATGCAGGCGTTCGCGGACGTGGTTCGCCAGGGAAAAGCCCTGTATATCGGCGTTTCCGAATGGACGGCTGACCAGATCCGGGCGGGTCACGCGCTCGCGAAGGATCTTGGTATCCAGTTGATCTCCAATCAGCCGCAGTACAACATGCTGTGGCGGGTGATCGAGACCGAGGTGATTCCGGCCAGCCGCGACATTGGCGTCTCGCAGATTGTGTGGTCGCCGATTGCACAGGGTGTGCTCACCGGTAAATACAAGAGCGGCCAGCCGCTGCCCGAGGGGTCTCGCGCCACCGACGAGGCCGGTGGTGCGGCCGCTGTCCAACGATGGCTCAACGATGAGAACCTCGACGCAATCGCGAACCTGGAGCCGATCGCGAACGATCTCAATCTGACGATGGCGCAACTCGCGGTCGCGTGGACGCTCGCGAATGACAACGTCGCATCCGCACTGGTCGGCGCGTCGCGTCCGGAGCAGATCACCTCCAACGCGAAGGCGGCCGGAGTGAAACTCGAAGCCGACGTGCTGGCGCGGATCGATGACGTGGTCGGTCATCTCGCCGAACGTGACCCGTCGAAGACAAAGTCGCCACGCCACCGGCCGGCCTAAGACCCTTATTCTGCGGTGGTTTCGCCTACGGTGACGGTGTTGTAGCGTGCGCGGAACCACCGCAGATTCGCAGATTCAGCTCGACCAGGCAGGACGAACCAGTTGCAACGCGTCGGCGACGACCGCTAACAGGTCGCCGTCGTTGCCGTTGCGGTGCCAATTCTCGATCGACGCCACTAATGCCATCACGGCCGCAGAACACACGACGTATGCCGCGTCGAAGTCCAGATCGTTGTGGTCAGATGCCGCCACGATCTCGGCCAGCCGGTGACTCGTCTCATCGACCAGTAGGTATCCAGCGGCCTTGAGAGACGGCGTCTCCAACCATAACTTCGTTCTGCGCTGCGCCAATTGGTCCTCGCGCGACATGAGGTTGCTGTCTGCGGCAACCTCAATAGCCCGTGACAAAGCAGTGAACACGTCCCCTGATTCCATCAGTGCCGGCGCGAGGGTCAAGATCTGCTCGTCGTACTCATCGCGCAGTACGAGGTAATCCTTGGTGCCGAAGTAGCGGTATACCGTGCGGGGCGAGACCCGCGCAGCTTCGGCGACTTCCTCGATGGTGACGTTGTCGAACCCGCGTTCGTCAAACAGATCGAGCGCCACCTGCTGAAGCCGCCGCATAGTCGCCGCCTTCTTGCGGTCCCGCGCGCCCATCTTCGGCGCGCCGGGCACCGCCTCTGAAAGGTCGACGATGGCATCCGGGTTGGTCACTTGGTCATCGTACCCATCTGGCAGTCACTGTCATAATTGTCCATCGGAGCGTACCGTGGGCGGTATGAGTCAGTCACTGCCAGATTCTCTCGTTCAGGCCGCGGGCCTTCAGAAACGGTTCGGCACCACGTATGCGCTCGACGGTTTGGATCTGGAGGTGCACCAAGGCGAGGTGCACGGATTCCTCGGTCCGAACGGCGCGGGAAAATCAACCACGATCCGTGCCATCCTCGGTCAACTACACCTCGATTCCGGTGACCTGCGGGTGTTCGGTCGGCATCCGATCCGCGACGCTGTTGCCATCCACGCGCAGCTGGCGTATGTACCCGGCGACACGGTGCTATGGCCGAGTCTGTCCGGCGGCGAATGTATCGACATGCTAGGGCGATTCCACGGGGCGCTCGACCGGGCCCGTCGCGACGAACTCATCGACCGCTTCGAACTCGACCCGACCAAGCGTGCCCGCAGCTACTCCAAAGGCAACCGCCAGAAGGTGGCACTCATCGCGGCGCTGTCCAGTGAGGCCGACTTGTTGGTACTGGACGAACCGACCTCCGGGCTGGATCCGTTAATGGAAGCCGTGTTCCAGCAGACCGTTCGTGAGCTCCACGAGCAAGGCCGCACCGTGCTGCTCAGTAGCCACATCCTCGACGAGGTCGAGGCGTTGTGCGATCGGGTGACGATCATCCGGGGCGGCCGGACAGTACGCACCGGAACCTTGGATGACCTGCGCGCTGGTACGAGCACGACGATCCGAGCCACCACGGTTGAACCGATCGCCGGGCTTGAAGCATATGCTCCCCGGTCCGAACGTTCCGGGGAGCAATGGCACACCGAACTCACCCTCACGCGCGAACAGGTGCCGGACGCCGTGACGATCGTCGCCGCCGCGAACCCCGATGCGCTCGTCGTGCGACCGCCGTCGCTGGACGAACTGTTTCTCAGCGAGTACGGCGAAACGGCCCCGCGATGACCACCGCGATTGCCGACGAGGCCCCTTCGCGTACTACGGAACCGAACGGGCGTAGCGGGGCCCGCTCGTATGCGGCCACCGGCGTCCTGACCCTGATCCATCTGCGCACTAGTTGGCGGCGTCTGATTGCGTGGACCGTCGCGCTGGCTGGAGTTGTCGTGATCACCGCGTCGAGTATCGCGGCGCTATACCCCGACGCGCAGGCACGCTTGAGCTATCAGCAGTCCGTGGGATCATCGCCCGCGGTCGCGATGTTCAACGGACGCGGATACGACCTTGACACGCTCGGCGGAATCAGCGCGTATGAAGTCGGCGCGATGGGCCAGTTGCTGTTTCCGCTCGTCTTCGCACACCTCGCGATTCGTATGACACGTCGCGAGGAGGACTCGGGTCGGATGGAGTTGATTCGCTCGGGTGTCGTCGGTCGTCTCGCACCACTTGCTGCGGCTGTCCAGGTGTTAGCGCTGGTAACCGTCGGTGCCCTGGTGCTCATCACGTTCGGGCTCATCGCGGTGGGACTCCCGGCGTCCGGATCCCTGCTATATGCCGTGTCGCTAGTCATGTATGGCTTCGCCTTCGGCGCGCTCGCGTTGTTGATTGCCGAGATCAGCAACGACGGTCGCACCGCTTTGGGTTTGAGCATGCTGTTGGTTCTTGTCGGCTTCCTGGTCCGCGCGGTGATCGACGGGCGCGGTTGGGACTTGGTGTGGCTGAGCCCGGTCGGATGGCTCGCAGAGGTGAGACCGTGGGGCGCGACGCGTGCGTGGCCGTACGTCGCTTTCGCGATTGCCGCGGTACTCTGCATCGTTGCCGCGGTGATGATTTCGATCCGGCGGGACGTTGGCGCTGGTCTGATCGGTGGTAGCAACGGCCCGGCGACGGGGCGCGCCGGACTTGGTACGCCAGTGGGGTTCGCCTGGCGCTTTACGCGTTCGTCGTTCTACAGCTGGTTAGCCGGTTTGATTGTCTTCGGTGTGGTGATCGGATCACTGTCGAACGAAATGACCGAACTGATCGAGCAGAATCCGACGATGCGTGAGGTGCTCGGGCTGGATCATCCCGAGCAGTTGATGACTGTCATGGCGGTACTGCTGTCTGCGCTTGGGGCGGCAAGCCTCGGCGTACAGGGCATCGCTCGGCTGGCGCGTGAGGAGGACGCGGGACGGTTGGCGCTGGTGCTATCGCGCACGGTCGGTCGGACCGGGGTATGGATCGCGTGGGTGGGTGTCGTCATGGCGCAGGCGATCGCTGCGCTATTTGCCTCGACGATCGCGGTCGCTCTCGCGACCTGGGCAGCCACCGCAGAGAGAGCGACGCTCGGGCCGAGCCTGGAAGCGGGCGCCGCAATGTTGCCGGCGGTGCTGTTCATCATCGGTGTCGCGAGCGCCGTACACGCGATCGTTCCGCGCCTGATGGCCCTGGCATGGGTGCTGGTGGGCTGGGCAGCTGTCGTGGGGCTGCTCGGCGGCGCACTGGATCTTCCGTCCTCGGTGAGTAACCTGTCGCCGGTCTTCGCGGTCGGTAACGTGCCGCTCGAGCCGGCGAACACCCTGGCCCTGGTCGTGCTTGGGGCGGGTGCTGCGTTGTTCGTCGCCTTGGGCTCAGTCCGATTCGCCCGCCGGGACCTGCTCGCCGGTTGACGAGGTTACCGTCCGCGCGCGCGGAGAACTCTTACGAGAATGTCACCGAACGCCGCCCGTGGTGATCTGCGGACGATGATGGTGCCATGACCAATGTCAGGGAGGTCGCCTCCACCGCGACCGCGCACACCTCGCGCGCGCTGGCGGCGCTGCTCGGGATCGTCGCGGGCATCACCGGCCTAGGTGCCGCGCAACTCCTTGCTGCGTTCATCGAACCTGAATCCTCGCCGCCGCTGGCCGTCGCGGCGGGGGTCGTGGACCTGACACCTGGCGCGGTGAAGCAGTGGGCGATCAGCACGTTCGGTAGCGGCGACAAACTCTTCCTGATGATCGTCGTCGGCCTTGTCGCCGTCGCAATAGCCGCGCTCGCGGGTCTGGTGTCGCGCTGGTCGCGCACGCCGGGGGCCATCGTGTACGTCGTCCTCGGCGTCGTTTGTGCATCGGCCGCGCTCGCTCGACCGGTCGCCACGATGCTCTCGGCGCTACCGTCAGTGGTCGCGACCGTGGTCGCGATCGTGGTGCTGCGGGCGCTGTTTGCGCACCGCGAGCGTCTGGCCGACTCGCAGGGCGAGGAACACCAGCTGACCCGGCGGCGATTCCTGCAGTTGTCCGGAGCTGCCGCGGGGCTCGGCGTTGCGGCCGCCGCGACCGGGCAGTGGATCATTGCATCGGCGCAGCGCGCGGCGACGATCGCGCTCCCGAAGCCGCTCAAGCCGCTGCCACCGCTGCCAGATGGACTCGAGCAGCAGGTCAACGGGATAGCGCCGTTCCGGACCGGCACCGACAGCTTCTACCGGGTCGACACTGCGCTGACTGTGCCGTCGGTGAATCCCGATGAATGGACGCTCGAGATCGACGGCGAGGTGGACAAACCGCGCACGCTCACCTTCGATGACCTGCTGACGTACGAGATCATCGAACGCGATATCACCATGCTGTGCGTGTCCAACCCGGTCGGCGGACCGTACATCGGATCGGCGAGGTGGCTCGGCGTACGCGTCAGCGACATTCTTGACACGGTCGGGATTCGCGATGGTGTTGACCAGATCCTGTCGACGGACGTCGACGGTATGACGATCTCAACCCCGGTACAGGCGCTCACGGATGAGCGTGAGGCGATGCTCGCGATCGCGATGAATGGCGAACAGCTTCCGCGTGAGCACGGATTTCCGGTGCGGCTGGTGACGCCCGGGCTGTACGGGTTCGTTGGCTCGACGAAATGGGTCACCAAACTGACCGCGACAACGTACCAGAAGGACTCGGCGTACTGGACGGATCGCGGGTGGGTGATTGACGGGCGGATCTTGCCCTCAGCGCGGATCGATACACCGACGGGTAACGCCCTGTTGCCGGCCGGAAAAGCGACTCATATCGGCGGAGTCGCGTGGGCACAGCAGGTCGGTATCGCGAAGGTAGAGGTTCGTGTCGACGAGCAAGAATGGCAGGAGGCCACCCTCGGCCCGGACGCGGGAATCGACTACTGGCGCCAGTGGTACGTCGATTGGACGCCCTCGAAGGGGTCGCACGATATTCAGGTGCGCGCGACGAATGCCGACGGTGAAACCCAAACAGAGACGGTGGTGTCGGCGCTCCCGGGCGCCGCGACGGGATGGCACACCATCATCGTCAACGCCGAGTAGTCCGTAGTCGTTGACATTCTGTCCAAGACAACCATTGAGCGTGGGGGCATCGGGATAATCCACTCGCCTGGCCGCTCAGCGGCTGTTTCGAACAGTATTATTCCGTGGCTGGAATCCAGTGGGCGGCGCCGGAGGAGTGAACCCCGGGGGTAGCGGACCGTCCAGCACCGGACCGAACGAGGCGACCTGGGTGAGCTCGCGTTTGCGTTGCTTCGCCCTGCCCCAACCGTGCACGCGCTCGCGGTGGACGCGACCGGCGTTGTCCCGCGCGTCGACCCCGACCGGGATGACCCCGCACAACCGCAGCAGTACGGCGAACGGCATCACGATCCACTGTGCGAGTGACTCAATCAGGAACAGAACGGTCATCACCGCCGCAGGAATCATCAGCGGTAGGCAAAGGATGAACCTGATCATCGCGAGAATCGACGAAAGTTCGTCATCTCCGCCGCTCTTGCCCCATGAGGGAATCCAGTCCCAGGTCTCGGCAAGCCACCCGCGGGTGCGACTGCGCCATGGCAACCACGCCCGTCCCGCCCGGGTGCGTCCGGACGTCGATCCGCGCTCGGCCCGCGGATACTGGCCCGGCGTACGTGGGCCGGTTGGCTGCATTCCTATCTCCTAGTCAATACGTGTGGACGGCGCGCATCGGTGCTGGGACGTGGATCCAGCGGCGCCGGTTGCGAGATCGTCGTCACCGCGAGGGCAGGCGCTCAGATACCCGGACTTTCGCTGAGATCCACGACGTTGGGCAGCGTCTAGATTGGCTGCTCCTCCAGTGTTTCGTCGGCAACCGGCGCCGTGAATTGCGCGTTGTACAACCGCCAGTACGGCCCGCGCTTCTGCAACAGTTCATCGTGCGAACCCTGCTCGACGATATGCCCTTCCTCCATCACCAGGATCAGGTCGGCATCGCGAATCGTTGAGAGTCGGTGCGCGATCACGAACGAGGTCCGATCACTGCGCAGCGCCGACATCGCCTGCTGGACCAGCAATTCGGTACGGGTATCCACCGAGGACGTCGCCTCGTCCAGGATCAGTAGCGACGGCTGCGAAATGAACGCCCGCGCGATGGTGATCAACTGCTTCTCACCTGCGGACACGTTCGATGCTTCTTCGTCGATCACCGTGTCGTACCCGTCGGGCAACGAGTGTACGAACCGGTCGACGTACGTCGCCTTTGCCGCGGCCAGCACCTCGTCCTCGGTCGCATCCGGTTTGCCGTAGGCGATGTTGTCGCGAATCGTGCCGCCGAACAGCCACGAGTCCTGCAGCACCATGCCGATCCGTTCGCGCAGCTGCTGGCGTGGCAACCCGGCGATATCGACCCCGTCGAGGGTGATCCGGCCGGAGTCCAATTCGTAGAACCGCATGATCAGGTTGACCAACGTCGTCTTGCCGGCACCCGTCGGGCCGACGATCGCGACCGTCTGACCTGGTTCGGCAACCAGCGACAGGTTCTCGATAAGCGGTTTCTCAGGCACATACGAGAAGCTGATGTCTTCCATTTCTACCCGACCGGTGCCGGGCTTGCCGACGTAACGATCCGGTTCGACCGACTCCTCAGGCGCGTCCAGCAGGCCGAAGACCCGTTCGGCGCTGGCCACGCCGGACTGCATCAGGTTGGCCATCGATGCGACCTGCGTCAGCGGCTGGGTGAAGCGCTGAGAGTACTGGATGAACGCCTGAACCTCACCAAGGGTGAGCGCACCCGAGGTGATACGCAGGCCACCGATCACCGCGATCGCGACGTAGTTCAACTGGCCGATGAACATCATTAACGGCATGATGATGCCGCTGATGAACTGCGCGCTGAACGATGCCTCGTAGAGTTTCTCGTTGGTCTCCTGGAACTCGGCAGCGACCTCCTTCTGGCGACCGAACACCTTGACCAACTCGTGGCCCGTGAATGCCTCTTCGACCTGGCCGTTGAGTTTGCCGGTATTGCGCCATTGCGCCACGAACTTCGTTTGCGAGCGCTTGCCGATGAAAGCGGTGAGCACGGCGGTGATCGGAATCGTGATCAACGCGATGACCGCCAGCAGCGGTGAAATCACGAACATCATCACCACGACGCCGACCACCGTCAGCAGCGAGGTGATCAGCTGCGACAGGGTCTGCTGCAGCGTCTGCGCGATGTTGTCGAGGTCGTTGGTGACGCGGCTGAGAATCTCACCGCGCGGCCGCTTGTCGAAATACGCCAGTGGCAGTCGGTGCAGCTTCGCCTCACACTGCGCACGCATCCGTTGGATGGTCCGCTGTACGGCCTCGTTCAGTAGCCATCCTTGTAGCAGTTGGAAGAACGAGCTGAATACGAACAGTGCGAGACACACCAGCAGTACCGCGCCGAGGTCATCGAATTGGATGCCCCGACCGGGGACCAGCGGCATGGTGGAAATGACGTCCGCGAAGGCGTCATTACCGGCGGCGCGAGCGCTCTCGATGATGTCGGCGCGCGACAGCCCGACGGGCATCTCTTTACCGAGCGATCCGGCGAAGATGATGTCCGTGGCACGGCCGAGGACCAATGGCCCAAGCACTGACAGAACGACGCCCGCGACCGCGAGAATCAGGGTCCAGATCGTTCGGGTGCGCTCCGGCGCCAGTTGCCGGATCAGCCGCTTAGCCGACGGCCAGAAGTTCAGTGACTTCTCCACCGGTGCGCCGACCATGCCGGCCGGGCCACCGCGGGGTTCGGCGTGAACGGCGTCCGGGTCGCGCTCTGGACCGTCTGACGGTTGCTGAGCGGGGGTGGTCGTGGTGGATTCACTCATCAGGCCACCTCCACAGCCGCTTGGGATTCAACGATCTCGGCGTACGTCGGGCATGAGACGAGCAAGTCCTCGTGTGTGCCGTGGCCGACAACGGCGCCATCGTCCAGCACGATGATCTGGTCGGCGTCGATGATGGTGGACACTCGTTGGGCGACGACGATCAGCACCGAATCGCGGGTGACCGGACGTAGTGCTGCCCTCAGCCGCGCGTCGGTGCCTAGGTCGAGCGCGGAGAACGAATCGTCGAACAGGTAGATGTCCGGACGCCGTACCAATGCGCGGGCAATCGATATGCGTTGTCGTTGGCCGCCGGATACGTTCGTACCGCCTTGCGCAATCTTCGTCTCCAGCCCACCGAGTTCGGTGACGAAGTCGTCGGCTTGGGCGATCGCGAGCGCCTGCCAGAGTTCGTCGTCCGTCGCGTCCGGGTTGCCGTAGCGCAAGTTGGAGGCGACGGTGCCGCTGAATAGGTAGGGACGTTGCGGGACGAGGCCGATGCCGTTCCACAGCACTTCCGGATCGAGTTGGCGAACATCGACCCCATTGATCCGCACCTCGCCCCCGGTTACGTCCACGAGTCGGGGGATCAGGTTCAGCATGGTGGTTTTGCCCGCGCCGGTGGAACCGATGACGGCCGTGGTCTGACCGGCCTGGGCGGCGAAGGTGAGGTTACGCAACACGGGTTCGTCTGCGCCGGGGAAGGCGAACGACACGTTCTCGAGTTCGACGCTGGGCGCGCCGGGCTGTGGCCGCACTGGCGAGGACGGCGGAACTACCGAGGATTCGGTATCGAGGACCTCTTGAATACGTTCAGCGCTGACGGTCGCGCGTGGCAGCATCATCATCATGAAGCTGGCCATCATCACTGACATCAGAATTTGCATCAGGTAAGCCAGGAATGCGGTGAGCGAACCGACATCGATATTGCCTTCTTCGACGCGGTGTCCACCAAACCAGAGCACGGCGACGCTGGACACGTTCAGCACGAGCATGACTACGGGGAAGATCATCGCCATGTAGCGTCCGGCGCCGATCGCGACGGTGGTCAGTTGCTGGTTGGCGACGGCAAATCGGTCGGTTTCCTGTTGTTCGCGCACGAACGCTCGCACCACGCGAATGCCAGTGATCTGTTCGCGCAGAACACCGTTGACGTTGTCGATTAGTTCCTGGTTGCGACGGAACAACGGCACCATTCGTCGGATGATGAGCGTGACCGCTATGCCTAGGATCGGCACGCTGACCAGCATCAACCAGGACAGTCCGACGTCCTGCTTCAGCGCCATCACCACGCCGCCGACCATCATGATCGGCGCCATCACCAACAGCGTGGCACCCATGACGACCAACATTTGAACCTGCTGGACGTCATTGGTGGAACGGGTGATGAGTGAGGGAGCGCCGAACTGGCCGACCTCGCGGGCGGAGAATTCGGCGACCCTGTTGAAGACGGCGGCACGGGTATCGCGGCCGAACCCCATTGCGGTACGGGCGGCGAGGTAGGTCGCGGCGATGCTACAGATGACTTGGAGGGCGGCGACGACGAGCATCCAGCCGCCGATCCGCCAGATATAGCCGGTATCCCCGACAGCGATGCCCTTGTTGATGATGTCTGCGTTGAGACTGGGCAGGTACAAACTCGCGATGGTGCCGACGATTTGCAGTACGACGATTCCGACGAGGAGCGAGGTGTACGGACGAAGCCGGTCTCGCAGTAGGCGCATGAGCACGAACGCTCTCCTTTACTGACCTTTCGAGGTTAGGACTCGGTAGTTACATCTGGAAACGAATTTCGCGCCGAGCGGACGATTCGCGACATGACCTCACTGGGGCCTCACGGGTTTTCACGTGACCTCACTGGGGCTCGCGAGGGCCTCACGGGTCTCACCAGGCTTCACGTGACTTTGGGTGATCTCGCGTCATCTCGCGCGATCTCGCGGGCGGGGGAGCGCGGTCGGGGTCCGTGCGAAGCGAGCGCGTGCGTCGCGTCAGCATTGGGCAGGTCTGTGCGCGGTGAGTTCTGCGCGCGGTGAGTTCTGCGTGGCGAAACGCCTTGTGGACCTCCGGGGCGTCCATACCGGGGGTCTTGGTGTTCGGCGCGACGTACAAAGAACGTTGCACGCTGCTCGGCGAACGACTCGGGCCGCGTCGGATCGGTCGCCGAGTAGCCTGCAGGAATGGAGCGGATTGAGGATTATGCGCTCATCGGCGACCGCCGCACGGCGGCCTTGGTGTCGCGACGCGGAGCAATCGATTGGTTGTGCCTGCCGAGTTTTGACTCTCCGGCCTGCTTCGCGGCGTTAGTGGGTCAGCCGGAGAACGGATACTGGCTGCTTGGGCCCGCCGAGGACGTGACGTCGACCCGCCGCTACCTCGACGGTTCGACGATCCTGCAGACAACTCACCGCACCGCGACCGGTGTCGTCACCGTCACCGATGCCATGCCGATCAGTGATGATCGATGCGATGTCGTACGCCGGATCGAAGGGGTCAGCGGAACGATGTTGTTCCGGCACGAGTTGGTGATCCGGTTCGGGTACGGCGCCATCCTGCCGTGGGTTTCGCGCGAACAGGACGGAGGCGTCCGCAATGGCGCCGCGGCGCATGACTTGGAGAACGCATTCGGGCCCGCCGTCGAGAATGGCGCCGGGAACACGTTCGAACGTGGCATCGGGAACGGGGCTGGTGACGCCGTGGGGAATGGCGCAGAGAACGCGCTCGAGAATGACGAGATGCTGGTGGCTGTCGCCGGTCCCGATCGGCTGGTGTTGCGCGGACCACGGATCCCGAAGGCCGACGCCCAACGGCACGTCGATGAATTCGTAGTGACGGCCGGGGATGTGCTGACCTTCGAACTGACCTCGACCCGCTCGTACGAACCGATCCCGGCGCCGATCGATGTCGCTAGCAGAATCCGGCGCACTGAGATCGAAGCCGCCAACTGGCTGCGGAACTGCGAGTACGAGGGTCCATACCGCGACGCCGTACACCGTTCGCTGGTCACGTTGCGCGCGCTCACCGATATCGAGACCGGCGGGATTGTTGCTGCCCCAACGTGTTCGCTACCGGAACAGATCGGCGGCGAGCGGAACTGGGATTACCGATATTGTTGGCTTCGCGACGCCTCATTGACTCTCGAGGCATTACTCATGGCTGGCTACCGTGGGGCCGCCATGGCCTGGCGGAACTGGCTGGTGCGTGCAGTTGCCGGCGACCCGGCCGACCTGCAGATCATGTACACGATCGATGGTGGGCGCGAGATGCCCGAACGGACACTGGAGCACCTGGCGGGGTACGAGAACTCGTTGCCGGTGCGGATTGGTAACGGCGCGGTCGGCCAAAAGCAGTCCGACGTACTGGGCGAGGTCATGATCGCGCTCGCGATGGCGCGCGATCACGGACTGCGAGAGACGGCCCAGTCGTGGCGGATGCAGTGCGCGCTGCTCGAGAAGCTGTGCCAGAACTGGCAGGAACCTGATCACGGATTGTGGGAGATCCGTGGACCGAAGCGTCACTTCACCCACTCTCGGGTCATGGTGTGGGTCGCGCTTGACCGATCGATCGCCGCCGTTGAGCGACATGGCCTGGACGGCGACGTACGGCGCTGGCGTGCGGTGCGTGCCGCCGTACGTGAGGAGGTTCTGAGTCGGGGGTACGACGCGACGCGTGGCAGTTTCACCCAGCATTACGACACAGATGAGGTGGACGCATCGTTGCTGGTGATGGCGGACGTCGGCTTCATCGACGCCAGTGACGAACGGTTCGTCGGGACAGTACGGGCGATCGAGCGCGACCTCATGCGCGATGGTCTGCTGCTGCGGTACCGCACGCAGTCGGGTGTGGACGGCCTCGATGGGCAGGAAGGTTCGTTCTTGGCGTGCTCGTTCTGGCTGGTGTCGGCGTACGCGTTGATGGGTAGGGAACAGGATGCGCATGCGTTGATGCGTCGCCTTACTGCGCTGGCGAATGATGTTGGGCTGCTGCCGGAGGAGTACGACCCGCAGGCGGGACGAATGCTGGGCAACTTCCCGCAGGCGTTCTCGCACCTGGCGTTGGTGATCGCGGCGTACGACCTGCAGGCCGCCGATGCGCAAACGCGGACGACTCGTAACCGATCCGCATCGCCGAGCACTAAGGAATCGCGCGAGTCCTAGCGAACCGCTCGAATACTAGCGAGTCGGATTCGGCCGACCCTGACTAAGACGCAGCGCAACAGACGACTTATCTCGCATACGTGGATGTCGAGCCGCTAGGGCCGCGTTTTCAGCGGCGGGACTCTATGTTGCCGGGACTCTATGTTGCCGGGACTCTATGTTGCCGGGACTCGACAGTGGCGGGACTTGATGACGGTGGCGGGACTTGATGTTGCCGGGACTCGACAGTGGCGAGGTTCAGAGCGGGTCGGTTCGGGGCCAACCGCGTCCGGAACGTTCTTCGACCGACTTATTGAACTTCGCCAGAAGCGTGGCGAAGGCTTCGATGTCCGCATCGGCCCAGTCGCTGACCACTCGGCCGAGGCCGGCGATGTTGTCGTTGCGTTCGGTCTGTAGTCGTCTCTTGCCGGTCTTCGTGATGCGGAACTTGCGGGCGAGGCCGCCGTCGGGATCGGGGATTCGCTCGACCAGGTCTGCGCGCATCATCGCGGCCGTTTGCCGATTAAGGGTTGAGGCGTCCAAGCCAAAGGCGTCACTGAGCTGCCCGATTGACATCGGGCCTGTGGCCTCGAGGCGGGTCAGTAGTGTGTAGTGGCTGCGCTCGAGAACGCTGGCGCCGTCCGGCAATCGCCGCGCGGGGGCCATGTGCCGCCCGAACAGCATCGCTTCCAGCTCGATCGTGGCCAGCGTATCCCGCACGAAGATCTCCTCAATAGATGGTCGATTGTGCACTATACACATGATGTGTATAGTGCATCTACGTGTCAAAATCTTCCGCCGAGCAAGCGCCGGCTCCCAACGCAGTAGTCGCCGTACTCGCGGCCGGTGGCATCACCGCCGCCCTGATGCAGACGCTCGTGGTCCCGCTGATCGGCGAGCTGCCGACGATGCTGAACACGACCGCGTCCAACGCGTCGTGGGTCATCACGGTCACCCTGCTGGTAGCGGCCGTGGCCACACCGGTTTCGGGTCGTCTCGGTGACCTCTACGGCAAACGCCGGATGATGCTGCTGAGCACGGTGGCATTGGCGGCCGGATCCGTGGTGTGCGCGCTGTCCGAATCGGTGATCCCGATGATCGTGGGCAGAGGTCTGCAGGGCTTAGGTATGGGTCTGATTCCGCTAGGCATCAGTGTGATGCGTGACGTGATTCCCGCTGAACGATTGGGTACGTCCATTGCGTTGATGAGCGCCTCGATGGGCGTCGGTGGGGCGCTTGGCTTGCCGATTGCCGCGGCTGTGGCGATGTACTCGCAGTGGCAGGTGTTGTTCTGGGGGTCGGCCGTGCTCGCGGTGGTTATTGGTATCGCCATGGCCAAACTGATCCCGCGCACCCCGCCGGTCGCCACCGGAAAGTTCGACCCCATTGGCGCGATCGGCATCGGCATCGGCTTGGTATGTCTGTTGCTGGCCGTGTCGAAGGGCGCCGACTGGGGCTGGGGGAGTGCGACCACTTTGAGTCTGCTGATCGCCTCGGTCGTGGTCTTTGGGATCTGGGGCTGGTACGAGCTACGCATCGACGCGCCGCTGGTCGACCTGCGCGTCACTTCCCGCCCGGTCGTGCTGCTGACGAACGCTGCCTCGATGGTGCTCGGATTCGCGATGTTTGCGCAGTCGCTGATTTACCCGCAGCTCCTGCAATTGCCTACCCAAACCGGATACGGGCTCGGGCAGGACATGTTGCAGATGGGGCTGTGGATGATGCCCGGCGGGCTCATGATGATGGTGATGTCGCCGCTGAGCGCGAAGCTGTCCAAGACTCACGGTCCGCGAATCACCCTGGCGATCGGTTCGGCCGTCGTCGCCCTCGGCTACCTGTTGGGTGTGTTCCTGATGGGTTCGACGTGGAGTCTGCTCGTGTCGATCATCGTCGGTGCGAGCGGCGTGGGTCTCGCCTACGGTGCGATGCCGGCGCTGATCATGGGTTCCGTGCCGCTGTCGGAGACCGCGTCGGCGAACAGTTTCAATACGCTGATGCGCTCGGTTGGTACGTCGGTTGCGTCGGCCGTGGTCGGCGTCGTACTCGCCAATATGACGCTCGATCTTGGCCCTGTCCAGGTGCCCAGCGAGGCGGGATTCGTCACCGGTCTGCTGATCGGCGGGGGTGTCGCCTTGGCCGCATCGGTTCTTGCGTTGCTCATACCGGCGAAGCGCCCCGTTGCGCAGTCGGCGTCCTCCGACGGGACCGAGCCGCTGGCGGCCACGACCAAGTAGCGGCTGCCTGGCGTACCGGCCGCGAGTAGTAGCCGCTGAGTGGCCTAACGGCGTTGTGCGGGGCCGCCGGGTCTAGTGGTGAGCCGCGCGAGCTAGTGGCGCACCAGGCCTGATCGCTGATGGGCTTAAGTGGCACGCCGAGCCCTGTGGCATCGCTGGCTTAGGTGGCGCTCTGGGTTTTGTCGCACACCGCGTAAGAGTGTGGTTCCGGGGCCTGTCGTCCTTAGGATTTCGGTGGCGCAGAGAGTTCGAGTGTTCTGCGATTGAGCGGCGTGCTGGAGTTGGGTGTCGATCAGGCGTGGGTGGCGTGCCCGAGTTTAAGCGTGGTGCGGGTGTGGTGTACCGGGTGTAGGCGCCGCCCTCGGATTGAGTGTCGCGACGGAGATGGGGGGTGACCGTCCTGCCAGCCTGAGCGGCGTGCGGGAATTGGGGCTGTGCAGGCTTATCTGGCGCACCCCGAGGTCGGGGTGCGTCACTTATGTACCTGACGCCCGATTCTCGATTGCGTCAGCATGTCGGGTACCCGTGTTCGCGCGGCTACAGGCGGCCGTGGTCTCCACCACCCTGCGGCTGAACGTTGCGTGACACATGGTAAATTTGTACGTCGCAGTCAGGGGCAAGTGGCGGAATGGCAGACGCGCTGGCTTCAGGTGCCAGTGTCCGCAAGGACGTGGGGGTTCAAGTCCCCCCTTGCCCACCAAGAACCGCCCCGGTTCCGGAGTTTTCCGGAACCGGGGCGGTGTCGTTTACCCACGATCCCCGGGCTTCGGCGAAGCTGGGTTAATGGCCAGATCGTGTATGGAATCGCTGAATTCTGGCTCGTGACCTGCGGTAACGACCACTCGAACATGCTCTGGAAGCTTGGCCATTAACTCGCGAAGCTGCTGCCAAGAACGAAACCGCGGCGGGAACGAACCAGTCGCAAATGACAACGACACTGCAGAAACCTAGGCGCCGCAAAAAACGCAGCGAAAATGGCTAGGCATTGCACAGAGCGCGATGCACCCCCGATTTTCGTGCGTCTTTTGCGGGGTTCGGCGCCGCAGGCGTGCCCGGAGGGTGCCGATACTTGTGGGGCGGCACATGTGATCCGTGGTTTTCAGCCACCTTGCAACGGTGCGATGCCGCCGATCGATCCGAAGCGGGCATTAGGAAGGCGACCGGGTCGTCGAGCCGCACAACTGTTATGCGATCGGCGCGCCCGTCGAATCAAGCTGTGGCTAAACGCCGCAGCCGGCCTCGTCCAGGTGAGCTAGACCGGCTGCAGACTTCTCGTTATTGATCCCGCAACGATGCGTTGCCAATCGCGACGACATCGTCCCGCTGGTTCTTCACTGTCAGTTTCAGGCCTGCATCATTGCCTTCGACGACGGTCTCGAGACGATCGCCAGGGAAGGCCGCCGACAGGAACTTTGCCGACAAGTGTCCGCGACGCAGGAAGTCCGGACCGAGGTGGCTCAATGCCGCCTCGGCGAGCCATGCGTAGTGCATTCCGGAATGCGCGATGATGTCGGGAAGTCCGACCGAACGCGCATACGCCACATCGGTGTGCGCATTGATCGGCGGCTCTGACTGGATGCCATCGAAGCGCTGAACATATTGGCTGGCAAACTTCGTTTCCTGCTCCAAGGTGACGGCACGACCGGGGCCGTCGGGTGCGAGCGCAGACGGCACCGAAGCGTCGTCCGGGACCGGTTCCGGAGTGTCGTCCTGGGGGCGGTCGATGCTTGACGTCATTTTGTGGGTGACGAGCACCTTCCCATCGTTCACAGCGCTGTATCGCATGACCCAGAAATCCCGGCCCTTCCGCTCGTACAGATCAGCGATCTCAGCGTCGATCGTGAGGTGCATTCCAGCTTCGACCGGCGCGTACAGATCGGTCTCGTGCTTGGCGTGCAGTCCGCTAGCCAAGAATCCGTACGTCGTCGCGAACAGTCGGAGATAGTCCGTCTGCGTGAACGTGGGTGGCGCTGCTGAAGCTGGTAGTGCCGCGACCGCATTCGGATTGTTGAACTCCACGGCCTCCTTGAATGACCCGATGAGGGTCTCATCGACCGTGTAACTGACCGGGCCAACCTTGGCGCCGAGCTTGAGTTCATCGAACCGAACGTTCTTCATAGTTATCCTCTTGTTGTATAGTTGAGATTTCGTGGCTAGGCGTCGCCATGACGTGCGGTCGTGAATAGCGATCCGTAGGTGTCGCGCAGCACGTTCTTACGGACTTTGCCAACGGCGTTGCGAGGCAACTCGTCCACGAAGATCACCGAGCGTGGCGTGTTGTATCCCGCGAGTTCTGCCCGTACGAACTGTTGGATCTCTCCGGCAAACTTCGTGTGCCGGTCCTCCGGCAGGTCGGTCACAATGACCGCGGTGACCGATTCTTCGTATATGGGGTCCGGTAGACCGATGACCGCGGCCTCTAACACGTTCGGGTGTTCGAGCACCCGGTCTTCGATCGCTTTGGAGAACACGTTCTGGCCGCCGGAACGGATCACGTCCTTCTTGCGATCGACGACGTAGTAGAAGCCATCGGAATCGGTTTGCATGACGTCGCCGGTTGCCAGCCACCCGTTGACGATGGTCTTTGCGGTGTCATCGGGCCTGTTCCAGTACTCGGTCATCATCGGTCCGGTGAACCAGAGTTCGCCCGACCCGCCGGCCGGCACGGGCTCGCCAGCGTCGTTGCGCAACTCGGCCCGGATACCTGGAAGCGGGCGGCCGACCGATCCCCAATGCGCTTCGATGTCTTCTGGTTCGCACAGCATGACGAACGGTCCGCCCTCGGTGAGTCCGAAGGTATGCGCCATCTCGCATTCGCCGCGCGGCACGCCGAGTGCATCGCCGATCCTGCGCATGATCCCGCTGGGGTCGTAAGCCCCGTAGTACAGCATCCGGATGCTGGAGAGGTCCGTCGTCCTGAACGAGGGCTCCTCCATCAGTGAATGAAGCATCGTGGGTACGCCGAGGATGACGGTGACCCGTTCCTCTTCGATGGTTTCCAGTGCGATCTTCGCGTCGAACTGAGTCTGCAGAATCACCCGCGCCCCCACGATGAGGAACAATTTCATGTGATCCCAGTTGCCTACGTGGAACGGCGGGAAGTAGTTCAGGAAAGTATCCGTCGAACGCGGCCGGAACCCGGAACTCATGTTCACGCCATCGTCAACTGTGCGGCGATGCGATAGCACTGCACCCTTGGGCCGACCTGTGGTGCCCGAGGTGTACAGGATCATGTGCGGATCGTCGTCGTAGACCGGCGAGGCTTGCGGCGCTGATTCCTCACTGCCAGCAAGGAAGTCCGGCCAGTCGTGATCGCCGTCGTCATCCGGTAAGGCGATGACGCGCAGGCTTGGCTCTAGGGTCCCGAGGCTCGACCGCAGGCTTGCCTCAGTGAACAGCAGCACCGGCGCGCAATCCTCGAGTACGTATGCATGCTCTGATTCACGATGCCAGAAGTTCAACGGCACTAGTATCGCGCCAACGCGCGCGGTCGCGAAGTACAGCAGGAAGTACTCGATGCAATTATGCGATAGGACGGCGACTCGGTCTCCTTTGGCCACGCCCGCGGCCAGCAGTGCGGCGGAGACGTCGTCGATCTGGGCACCTAGCTGTCCGTAGGTAAACCGTTTGGCTCCGACGACCAAGGCCTCATCATTCGGCCGATGGATCGCATGGTTGCCGACGATTTCATCAACCAGCATTCTGTGTGTCACTTCCCTTACTTGTCTTTTGTGCCGTTGCAGTGGCGGTCTCAGCCGACCGCGGGTCGGATACCGAGTCCCTGTCGGGGATCCGCGATCTGCCTGTGAAGTAGCGTCTGAACAACTGTCCGAAACCAGGCACTAGGCCCATCGGTAGCAGCACCATGACGACGAGCAGGCCCACACCATAGAAGATCGGGGTGAGGGTGGGTTCGAAGTCGAAGACCTGCGGAATACCGGTGACGAATGCTGCGCCGAGGACGGCGCCCCAGATACTGCCAGGACCGCCGATCGCCACCATGACGAACGCGGGGAAGGATGCCAGGAAGAAGCTGAAGGGATCAGGGCTTACGTACCTGATGAACCACGCATAAACAACTCCGGCGATCGCCGCGACCACGCCCGAAAGGACGAACGCGATGACGCGCTGAATCGATACCGAGAACCCGAGAGACTTCGCGAGGAGCTCGTCGTCGCGGGCCGCGACCAATACCCGAGCGATCTGCGAATGTTGGAAGAGCGCAGCGCCGATGAGGACGACGATCAGGATGATAAGAGTCAGCCAGAAGAAGCCTTCGGTCTTCGCAGTATCGATGCTCAGAAAACCAAGATCGATCGGGTCTGGGCGCGTAATGCCAGCGATACCGATTGAACCGTTGGTGACCGATACCCAGTTCACCAATACGTCAGAGACCAGCATTCCGATGCCGAGCGTCGCTACGGCGAAGTGCAACCCGCGTGTTCGAAGAATTATCGGCCCGAGAACTGCCGCGACTACAGCTGCCAATAGTGGTAGAACGACCAGCGATAGCCACGGCGACCACTCGGTATGCGTCTGAATGAACGCCGCTCCGTATGCGCCGATAGCAAAGAAGGCGGCAATTCCCAGGTTTATCAGGCCCGAATAGCCCATGACCATGTTGAGGCCCAATGCCAGCATCGCCCAGATGGCGACGACGGTGGCGACGGTGATGAGGTACTGATCGGCGCCAGAGATGATGCCGCTCAGAATCAGCAATACAGCGAACGGCAACAGCATGAGGAGACGTCCACGAGCGTTCTTAGTCACGAGCAGCACCTACTCCGAACAGTCCTTGAGGCTTAACGAGCAGCACGATGATCAGGAATACGAAGGCAAATGAGTTGATGTAGCCGCTGCTGATGAAACTGCCGCCGAAGGACTCGACGAGTCCCAGCACGAGGCCGCCCACCAAAGCGCCAACCGTCGAGCCCATACCTGCGAAGATGATGATCACGAAGGACTTCAACGCGATCATCGCGCCCATCGACGCCGAGACTGGATTGACTGTCCCCAGCAGCACGCCTGCGATACCGGCTAGCGCCGAGCCAACCCCGAAGACGACGAGGTAGGTCTTGAGGGTTTGAATGCCCATTAACCGAGAAGCGAAGGGGTTCAGAGCTACCGCGCGCATCGCCAGACCGCTCTTGCTTCGACGCAGCCAGAAATGCAAGGGGACGAACAGCAGCAACGCGACGCAGAAGACGATGATCTTCATCCAGGAAATACTGGTCCCTGCGATCGACACGGTGGCGTTGATCCCGCCGGGAATTACTCGCGGGCGGTCCCCGAAGATGAGTGCGGCGACCGCTGCAGTGATCGTGACCAAGGCCAGCGCCACGATCAGCAGATTGGTCTCCGAGTAGTTGCGCAGTGGATAGAACACCCCAGCTCCGACGACGAGCCCGTAGGCGATCGCAGCGAGTACGCCTGCCAGCATTCCCAACAGCAGAGGCCATCCAAGGTTCTTGGTGGTCACCAAAGCGACCATCCCGGCTAGCATCAGGGATTCGCCATGAGCAAAGTGGGGTACGCGCACAACACCGAAGATGAGCGTCAGTCCGACGGCGGCAAGGGCGTAGACCGACCCTTGCATCAAGCCGTTGAGTAGTTCGGTCATCCAACTAACCCGCGTCAATGAAGGAGACGGTCTCGAACTTGCCGTCGTGCCACTCGCGTACTGCTTGTGCGAAGTAGGCCTGGTGCTCGGCGAAGATCAGGTCGCCGTCCTGTGGCACGACCGCCTCAACTAACTCCGGGACGTCATCCAGGGTCAGCGAGTCCAGCGCTTCTCGGATGGCCGCGACGTCGTCCACGGTGCCGGCTTTTTCCATCGCGGCCGCGAGGATGAAGATCCCGTCGTACGCACTCATCGCGGTTCCGGCCGATGGTTCATTGAACTCTGCCTGGTAGTCCTCTTCGAACGCGGTCGCCTGTTCGGCGTTCTTGCCGCCTTCGATTAAGTCTTCCGGCAGGGGAACATAGATGTCCGTGACACCTGCCATCTGGTCGGCTGCTTGCGCGTCCTCGACATCGGCGTTGGTGATACCCGAACTCGTGATTATCGGTCCATCGAATCCTGCCTGTCGGGCCTGCTTGATGGCGCGGGCGACGTCGCCCGGGAAGCCGCGCAGATTCAACGCCTCCGGATCCTTGGACAGCATGTTTGACAACTGAGTGTTGAAGTCGGTATCGCCGAATTTGTAGCTCTCGCTCGCTACCGTTTCGGTCCCGTTCTCCTGGAGCCGTTCGATGAGCGGATCGGTTTCCTCGACGAATGCGGCGTGCTGCGAATCGGTGAGGATCGCGTACGTCTTGTATCCCTGATCCTGAACGTACTTCACGGTCGCATCGGTGTACTGGGCGAGCGTGACCCGCGGTCGGTAGACGGAGAGATGGTCGGTCAGGCCCGAACTTGCAGCGCCGACGATGATGGAGATGAACTCCTCATTGTCGGCGATTATCGGGACGTAGGCGCCGGCGACGGCGCTGCCGTTGGTCCCGACCATGAACTTGTGCCCGTCGCTCAAGAACTTCTGTACGGCGGTGACACCGGCGGTCGGGTCTGATTTGTCATCCTGAGTATCCAGCTCAAAGGTGTAGTTCTCACCGTCGACGTCAACGCCGCCCGATTCATTGAGCTGCTTGACGGCGAGTTTTGTGGCGTAATCCTGGGAAACGCCGACGCTCGCACCGGGGCCGGTCAACGATTGCAGGGATGCGATGTCGATGATGTTGTCGCCGGAATCGCCGTCTCCGTCATCGCCGCAGGCGGTCAGGAGGCCGATGGTGAGCGCGGCGCAGACCGCAACGCTGCTCAGTTTGATGGAACTGCGGCCGTACGTCTTAGAGGTTCTCATTGTGATTGGTTCCTTTCGAACTTCAGGATGTAGACCCGAGGAATGCCTGCATCAACTCGTCAGGATCGTCGGGAAGTTTGTCGCCGTTCTGCACGATCTGGCCTTCACGCATGACGTAGTACCGATCGCAGAGGTCCTTCGTGAGGTATGCGTTCTGCTCGACGACCAGCAGTGACGTCTCGAAGCTTCTGCGGATGCCCATAAGGCATTCGAGGACGTCGTCGACGATGACGGGTGCCAGACCGAGCGTCGGCTCGTCCAGCATCATGACCGAAGGGTTGCCCATGAGACCCCGCCCGATGGCGAGCATCTGTTGTTCGCCGCCAGATAGGGTCTGCGCATCTTGACCCTGGCGATCACGCAACTTAGGGAAGGTCTCGAAGACTGACTCCAGTCGTTCGGCCGCACCGTCAGGACGCGCATACGCCCCGAGCTTCAGGTTCTCCAACACTGACATTTCGGGGAATACCTGGCGGCCCTCGGGGACCTGGATGAGCCCAGCAGCGACGCGACGGTGAACGCTTGTCGCGGTGATGTTGCACCCGTTGTGCTCGACCGAGCCGCGTCGACACGTCAGCAGGCCGGAGACGGCCTTCAGCAGCGTCGACTTCCCAGCTCCATTGGGACCGACCAATGCCACTGATTCGCCCGACGAGATGTGCAGACTAACGCCATGACAGATCGTCGAATCGCCGTATCCGGTGACGATGTCGGTGAGATCAAGGGCCTTGCTAGCGCTCAACTCGCTACCTGTGCTTTCTTGCCGAGATACGCCGCCTGAACCGCCGGGCTACGCCTCGTCTCGTCGGGTGTTCCGGTGAACAAGGTTCTGCCGCTGTCCATGACATGTATGCGGGTGGCCATCGTCAGCAGAGCCTCGATGTTGTGCTCGACGATGCCTACGGCGATTCCCCGTCGCTGCAGAGTCACGATGTGTTCGGAGAGTCGCACGACGTCATGCGAATCGACACCGGCGAACGGCTCGTCGAGCAGAACTACCTTCGGGTCACATTGCGCGACGAGCGCCAGGTTGAGCACCTTTCGTGCGCCGTACGGAAGATCACCCGCGCGGACGTCAGCGAATGTGGTGAGTCCGAACATTTCGAGGAGATCCTCGATGCCGTGAGGTTGTGCAGAGTTACGCACTCGCGGAGACTTCGCGCCCAAACGCAGGGCAGAGCGCGTGGTCATCGTCTCGAAGCTGCGGGTCTGCTGAAAACTGCGGAGCAGCCCAAGGCGAGCACGCTCGGCTAGGCGCATTCGGCCGAGCGAACGACCGTCGAGAAGCACGTCGCCGGACGTCGCGGGATACAACCCCGTCATGACATTGATGAGCGTGGACTTCCCGGCGCCATTGGGGCCGATGATCCCGAGGATCTCTCCGTAGTCGATCTCGAGAGTGATGTCCTCGAGGGCCCGCACACCGGAGAAATGCTTGGAGATTCCGTTGATGTGCAGCGCGGCCGAACCAGATGAGTTACTGTGAGCCATGTCGCGAAGCCAAACAGGTGTTAGATAGATTGTCAAGCGTGAGAGCCTGAAGCCCTGGTGTCAAATGCAACGGTTGTACTGGGTGCGGCCACATTCAGATAGGGAGCGAGGGGTAGATGGCAAGCAACGACGACGACGTACTCGGTAAGCCGGTGAGTCTGAATCACGATCAAGAACGCCGACGACGTAACAAGAGCCCACGATGGCGGATCATCCTGGATTCGGCAGCCGAGATATTCGCAGTGAAAGGGTATGAATCCGCGACGGTTCGGGATATTGCCGATAAGGCAAACATTCTGGCCGGGAGCTTGTATTACTACATTCGCGAGAAGCAGGACATCCTGTACGCGCTGATCGAGGACTTCCACCATGAGGGGCGCGCTGCGATCGACGCGGTGCTGGAAGAGGACATCGCAGATCCGTTCGAGCGACTACGTAGAGTGCTCGAGGCGCACGTGCGTCTGAATGCCCGGCAGCTGACTAAGACCGCGGTCTTCTATCAAGATTTCCGTCACCTGGATCTCGAGCGACGTAAGGACATCCTGGCCGATCGCCGACTTCAAGAGACACGCATTGCTTCGTTGATCGACGAGGCTCAGCAGGCTGGCCTTGTAACGCCTGACGTGGATCCGAAGTTTGCGGCGCTGTCAATGCTCACCTTGCTCAACGGAGCACATGCCTGGTATCGCCGCCATCCAGAGCTCGCGGTCGAGGATTTTGTGGCGATGCAACTCAATCTGTTGCTGTTTGGACTTGCGACCCATAATCGCCAGGAGCGTTCTGAGGTGCTCGCTGCGAAGAACGATGACTCTGCCGCGAAGAAACGCGGTACCAGCCGAGAAACGGCGCGCGCTAAGGACACAGGCAATACAAAAAAGTCTGCATCCATGAAGAGCGCGAGTGGTCCAATGAAGCGCTCTGCGGTGAAGAAGGCGACTGCAACATCGGCAACGCGGCGTAAGGGTCGGCCAAGCGATGGAGGAAAGACCACCAGTGAGGACTGAGATGTGAAGCAGGCCGCGCTCATTACCGGAGGTTCCGGCGCTATCGGACGCGCCCTGTGCCGCGAAGCCGCTGCACGTGGTTTCGATGTCGTATACACATACAACACGACGTCCGCTCACAACGAAGGCTTGACTCAGGACATCTCCCGACTCGGTCGGCGTTGCCTTCCGGTCAGGTGCGACCTTGGCGTGGCTGGCGATTTGGAAGTGCTCGTGAGATCGGCCGAACGGTTTGGCGATGTGGCCCTGCTCGTCAACAACGCTGGTATTGCCGAATCGAGATCGGTCTCCCAATTCGATATCGAGTCCTGGAACCGAGCAATAGCAGTGAACTTGACCGCTCCTGCCTGCCTTTCCACCTTGCTTTCGTCGACGCTACGACGAAACGAAGGCGCGATCACCAACATCGGAACAGTCGGAGCACTGACCGGGTCAATGCACAGCATCGCCTATGGCTCAAGCAAAGCAGGCTTGATCGGGCTAACTCGGACGCTTGCTCGAATGCTCGCTCCCAGCGTACGGGTGAACTGTGTCTGCCCCGGCCCGATCGCCACCGACATGCTCGAGTCATTGACCGATGCGCAGCTCGACCAGATTCGGCAGGCGACACCGCTGCAACGGATCGGCGCGCCCGAGGAGGTCGCGCAGGTCGTGCTCGACGTATCGGGGTGGCGGTACTGCAACGGACAGACGCTGGTCATCGACGGCGGCAGGGTGATGACATAGTCCCGCGATCAACCTGCGCCAGCACTCCCTGATACCCAGCCATCGAGGCGATCGGCTTCGAGTAACCCAGAAAGGAACCAGATGCGCGCTGCATTGGTAACCCCGTCCACGTCCGGCCCCGAGAGCATCGAGGCGGGGGAGATCGAAACCCCTACGCGAGGTGATGGGGAGGTCCTGATTGAGGTCAAAGCCGCCGGCGTGAACTTCCCGGATTTGCTGCTGTCGCAAGACAAGTATCAACTGAAGCCGGATCGTCCGTTCGTCCTCGGTGGTGAGCTCGCGGGCCTCGTAGTCGACGCGCCGGTGGGCTCCGAGTTCGTGCCAGGTGATCGCGTGGCCGCAACGTCGACGCTGAATGGCTTCGCCGAGTTTGCGTCGGTTCGGCTCGAAGATGTCTTTCCGCTACCCCACAACATGAGCTTCGCCGCAGGGGCGTGCGTGACGATGAATTATCTGACCATGTCATTCGCGATCACGACTCGCGGTGCCCTGAAGCCTGGCGAGACGGTCCTGGTGCAGGGCGCCGCCGGTGGCATCGGGACGGCGACGATCCAGCTGGCCGCGGCGTACGGTGCGCGGGTGATCGGTGTCGTCTCATCAGAACGCAAGGCGGATTTCATCAAGTCGGTCGGTGCTCACGAAGCGGTGCTTGTGGATGGATTTAAAGAAGCTGTGCGTGAACTGACGAACGATCAAGGAGTCGATATCGTCGCCGACCCGGTGGGTGGTGACCGTTTCACGGATTCACTACGCTGCCTGGCTCCGCAAGGCCGCATGCTCGTGGTCGGCTTCACCGCCGGCGACATCCCGACCGTGAAGGTGAATCGGCTCCTACTGAACAATCTCGACGTACGCGGGGTGGGGTGGGGCAACTTCGCATTCTCCAAGCCGGGCTATGTGCGCAAAGAATGGGACAAACTCGTTCCTTTGATGGAGAAAGGACAGATTAATCCGCCGATCAGCGCGACGTTCTCCATCGATGAGGTAGGCGCCGCCGTCGCCGGCCTCGGTACGCGAGAAGTCCTCGGTAAGAACGTGATCGTCTTTGGTGACTAGTAACCGTCAAGATAGATCTCACTCTGCGTACGCGTGGCAGGTGGCCGTCGATGGATGCCGGACTTGCGCCAGTCTATTGATAACGCTCCTCACGGGCTTGACGCCGTGTGGCTGCCGTGAACTTTGATGACTTCATGCTGCGCCAGTTCCTAGTGATGGGATCGGGGGCCGTCGCATTCTCGAAAACGAGGTGGAGGATCCGGTCGATATCAGTCCGTGAAGCGTCTCGAACGTCCACATCGGCGGCCGATGTCGGGTCGAGCAGACGAAGATTGTGGCTCAGGTCATCGATAACCACCGGCGCTACGTAGTTATCCCGGTTGAAATCGATGATCAGGCGAGACACCAGGCTCCACACTTCCCGGTCGTCCGGGCGCGGTACCGCGTGGAGTTCCTCGCGGAATTGCTGGATGCGTTCTGCGCTACGGATGCGACGCGCACGACCTGAACGTCGGTTCCTGGAAAACACGCCTAGGCCGGTCGCGGTGGCTGTCGTGATTGGGTCCATAGCGTCCGTCTTAGCAGCTGCCAGGCGTCGCCGTCGACTGCGCAGGTCGCTGAACGCGGCGCGTTACCTCTCTGATGTCTCTTGAATTGGCAAATGTTGTCGCCGGGTCCGGTTTCGCCGTGAGCACGCACCGTGCCTGTGCACTCGATCCGCCAGGGCGAACGAGAGTTCGACTCCGCGCTGTCGAAACGTTTGTTGTGACCCCTCGAACCGCCGTGGGGCCTGCTAAGGGCGCCGGTAGGTTGCGCCAAGCACTTGGGACCGATGCCAAGACCTAGGCGCCCCAAAAACGCAGGGAAAATGGCTAGGCATCGCACAGAGCGCGATGCGCCCACGATTTTCGTGCGTCTTTTGCGGGGTTCGACGGCACTCATGCGGACCTGGAGGGTGCCGCTACTGTGGGGCCATATATGCGAACAGCGGGGAGGGCCTGTGGACGAACTACTCGCGAAGGCGAGCGAAGTGGCGGCGGCGTTGCGTGAACGCGGCGAAACGATTGCGGTGACCGAGGCGTCCTCGGGAGGGCTAATCTCGGCGGCGCTATTGGGCCAAGCGGGCGCGTCTGCGTACTACGTGGGCGGCAACGTGGTCTACACGAAGGCCGCGTTGAGCAATCTGCTCGCGATAACGCCCTCGGACATGACCGGTGTGCGCCCGCTGTCCGAGCCGCATGCGAATTTGTTGGCGAGTGCAGTGCGGGACCGGCTCGGTACGACCTGGGGAATCGCCGAGTTTGGTGCAGCCGGGCCGTCGGGCACGCGGTACGGCGACCCTGCGGGAACGACGTTCCTCGGTGTGGTGGGTCCGGTCGAGTTGACCCGCACGATTGAGACGGGCTCGAACGATCGCGTAGCGAATATGCAGGCGTTCGCCGTGGCGGCGCTGGAGTTGCTGAACGAGGCGCTCGCGTAGCAGGGTCGACAGGGCACCCGAGGCACTACTCATGAGGCACTTGCGTAACGGCAGCAGCGAGCCACTGACGTGTCGAGCCACTGACGTGTCGAGCCACTGACGTGTCGAGCCACTGACGTGCCGGGGTACCTGATCGCCTCAACCGGATTGGTCTTGCCTTGTCCACTTGCCTAACTGCCACAGGGGCCGGAAGTTCTCATCCGCACATCAGTTGGCGGGGCTGAGATTCTCGCACCAATCCTCGGCGCTGAGCAGACCGTCAGAGTCCTGATTCTCAAGCAGGCAATCGCGATAGCTATCGCGTTCTGCTTCTTCCCTGTTGGCGTCCGATAGCGACAGCAGTAGCGGGATCATCGCGATCAATATGGGGATCACGATGATGCAGACGACGCGAGTCACGGTGAACTGCGTATCGCTGGGGCGGTGCGCCTCGGGGTCCTGGTACCGCCACGCGGTCGTCTTCTCCCACGCATGAGCGGGGCTGATCGCCGACCATAGACACATGACGATGGCGATGACAACGAAGACGATGGCGATACCCATTGGGCACTGAGGCTAGTTGGCCGGGTGATTCGATCGCAACGAAATATTGCGACCACTAGGGTGAATCGTGTGTATATGGCGACACCGTTGATCGAGGCGAAGACTGCCTTAGTGGCCCGATGATGATCGCGTGGTGGATCCTCATCGCGCTCTGCGCGGTAACCTGCGTGATCCGGTATGTCCGGGAACCTCGTCGGCTCAGCAACGGCGTCCTCGTGTTGTGCACCATCCTCCTCGTGCTGATTGTGCTGCCGAGAATGGGTGGTCGGGTCCAGGAGATCGTCGGCGCGTATGTCATCAATCCGCTGTTGATCATTGCGGTGCTGGGCTACCTGGCGATGATCGGATTCCTGCTGGTGAATGGTGTGATCGTGACGCGGCGCGAGGGTCGTTCGTTGGCGATGCTCCTGCCGTTGCTGGTGTCACTGGCGATGATCATCGTACCGCTCGGCGTGCTGTACGGCTTCGCGATCGAGACCAAGCAACCCGGTATCTGGCTGACCTCGGTCACTGTCTTCGTAGTGATGGTCGTCGGGTACGTCGGCTTCGTATTCGCCAGCTTCGCGACCTTCAGCCTGCTGTACCGCTTCCGACGTCCGCCCAAGGTCGCCGGGACCGTCGTGATCCTCGGATCGCGCGTCATCGACGGCGGTGTCACACCGCTACTCGCGAGCCGGATCGAGCGAGGCATTGAGCTCTACCGCACCAGCACGTCACCGGACGGCGGCAAGCCCCTGCTGATCTGTTCCGGCGGACAGGGCGCCGACGAGACGCGATCCGAGGCGTCGGCAATGGCCGACTATGTGCGCGAGCGTGCGGTGCCCGCTGAAGATGTGGTTGAAGAGAATCGCTCCACCACGACCGAGGAGAACCTCGCCTTCAGTTGGGGAATCGCGCGCGAGCACGGCCGCAGTGACGACGCGATGTTGGTATCGACCAATGACTTCCACACATTCCGTACGGCGTTGCTGACGCGCAGGCTCGGGATCGACGCGTACGTCGCCGCGGCGCCGACGGCTCGCTACTACATTCCGGCGGCTTATCTGCGCGAGTTCGTGGCCGTTGTACGTGACTACTTATGGATCCACCTCGGCGTCCTGGCATTGTTCGGTGCGATGGTTGGTTTCGCGGTCTGGGAGTCGTTCCAGCAGCATTGATCGGCGATACGCCGCTGGCTCGCGGTGCGAGCGCCCGCGCCCAATCCCAGGTCCCAGGTCCCAGGCGAGCCGACGCTCACGTGCGAACTCAACCCCAAGCGAGCTCAAGCCCAGCCCCAAGCGAGCCTTGCCCAACCTCAAGCGCGAGGTGAGCGAGCCGACACATGTGTAGTGGTCGATCCACCCGTGCCGTATTGTCCGAAATTGACCGGTATATCAACTTTCGGAGGCCATCGTGGCAGACGCATACATCATTGACGCGGTTCGTACGCCGCGCGGTATTGGCAAGGTCGGTAAGGGCGCGCTGGCGCACCTGCACCCCCAGCACCTTGGCGCGACAGTGCTGAAGGCACTCGCCGAGCGCAACAACCTCAACACCGAGGACGTCGACGACGTCGTCTGGGGCACCTCGTCGCAGGAGGGTAAGCACGGCGGCGACCTCGGTCGCATGGCGCTGCTGGCCGCCGGCTACGACACCAAGGCCTCGGGCGTCACGCTGGACCGTTTCTGCGGATCGGGTATCACCACCGTCAACATGGCCGCCGCGTCGATCATGTCCGGGATGGAAGACCTGGTCATCGCCGGCGGTACCCAGATGATGAGTGAGACGGCGACCCAGTCCCGGGAAAAGATGGAGAAGGGTGTCGCGGTCTACGGCATGGGCGCGGGTAACGCCGCGCTCGACGAGATGCACCCGCAGACTCACCAGGGCATCGGCGCCGACGCGATCGCCGCCAGCGAGGGCATCAGCCGTGAGGATCTCGAGGCCCTTGGCCTGGAGAGCCAGCGCCGCGCCGCGATCGCCATCGAAGAGGGCCGCTTCGACAACTCCGTCGTACCGGTCTACAACGAAGACGGTTCGGTTGCCCTCGACCACGAGGAGTACCCGCGTCCCAGCACCACCGCCGAGGGTCTGGCCGGCCTGAAGCCCGCGTTCGCGTCGATCATTGACGCTGATCAGGGCAACGGTCACACCCCGCGCGAGCAGGTCAAACGTCGCTACCCGGACCTCGAGTTCGAAGCCCTGCACCACGCCGGCATCTCCTCGGGTGTCGTCGACGGCGCCGCGGCGATCTTGCTGGCGTCCAAGGAGTACGCCGAGAAGCACGGGATGAAGCCGCGTGCGCGCATCGTGGCATACGCGAACATGGGTGACGACCCGACCTTCATGCTGAACGCGCCGGTCCCGGCCGCGAAGAAGGTTCTGGCGAAGGCTGGCCTGTCGAAGGACGACATCGACGTGTACGAGGTCAACGAGGCCTTCGCCGTCGTGACCGAAAAGTTCATCCGCGATATGGATGTCCCGCGTGAGAAGGTCAACCCGAACGGTGGCTCGATCGCTCTGGGTCACCCGATCGGTGCGACCGGTTCGATGTTGATCGGCACTGCCCTCGATGAGCTTGAGCGCACCGGTGGCCGCTACGGCCTGATCACCATGTGCGCCGGTGGCGGTATGGCCCCGGCCGTGATCATCGAGCGCGTCGACGCCGCGTAACGAGTTGCACGTCATCAGCGCCGCCCTCAACCATCTCGGTTGGGGGTGGCGCTGAGTTTGCGAGTCGCTATCCGCCGAGCAACGGGGCGCAGGTCGAGTGGGTCACTCGCGTTCGCCGTCGTACGGCGAGACTAAGCGGGAATGATCGACTTCGTGACGGTGGCGGCCGCGACGACGTTTCCGCCCGAGTGCGCCTCCGCGCGTAGGAATGCGAGCGACTTGCCGAGGCGCAGCACTTCCGCCTGCAGTTCGACGACCGAACCGCCCGGGACGCCTTTCATCAGTGAAATGTTCACCGCATGCGAGACGGCGATTTTGTCGGCGTCCAGTCGCGGTATCAGCGCGAGATAGCAGGTCATGTCGAGCAGCGTGTAAATGACGCCGCCGTGCAGCCACCCACCCGGTCCCTGGGTCGGCTCGTCGACAGTGAACGTTGCTCCGGCCGCCGAGTCGGTCTCCTCGATCAGCGAGACCCCGAGAAAGCGGTGTAGCGGCAGGTCCATGACGGCCGTGATGCGCGGATCAGTACTCATGCGTGTCCTTCTGACCGCGGTGCGGTCGACATGGGAAACCTGGCGCCGATCGGCGCCAGGTTGAGGTCCGTGATGGTTCAGCCGATCAGCGCAAAGACCCGCGACCACATGAGCGTGGCGAGTTCCTCGTTGTAATCCGAACCGGTCGGGTCACCGAAGACGTGTCCGCTGCCTGGGTACACGTAGTGCGCGGCTTGGGCGCCGGAGCGTGCCGCAGACCGGACCAGCTCGTCGGGGTTACCCTCGTCAATCCACGGATCGTCGACGCTGTGGTGGATCTGCAACGGCACGTGTGACTGCCACGAGGTCGGTTTCGCTACGCCGCCGGCATGGAACAGCAGCGCGGCGCTGGCGCGCGGATCGCGCTTGCCCATCGACTGCGCCATCGCAGCACCCAGCGAGAAACCGCCGAACACGAGCGGCCCCTCGAGGTCTGCGATCAAATCGGATGCGTGCTGGGCAAGATTGCCGAATCCGACCTCGTCGCGGTACGCCGTACCTTCCGTCGCGTTCGGGAACGTGTGCCCGTCGTAATAGTCGGGACGATGGACCGTGTGACCCGCGTCCACGAATAGGTCCGCCATCTTGTGGAAACCTTCATTGGCGCCAACTGCTGAGTGGAAAAGTACGACATTAGCCATGCCGTAACCCTAGATTGTGTTCCGTGAGGGGCCTACGGGAGATGCAGTCTTCAGACTGCGACCATCTCCACATGCCCTGGCATCCGACCCCACCAGCCCTCACGCGGCGTGCTAGTCGCTCTTGTTGCCGCCCTGGCGGCGGGGATCCGATTTCGCCTGGGGGAGGCGACTGGTTTTCGCAACCCGTGACGGTGGCGGTACGACGGGCCCGATGTCCCCGTCCGGCGCCTCGTCGAGGTCGACGATTACGGGCGCGTGATCACTCGGGCCCTTTCCTTTGCGAGCCTGGCGATCGACCCACGTCGCGGCTACCCGGTCGGCGATCGGATCGCTTGCCAGGATCAGGTCGATGCGCATACCGAGGTCTTTGTGGAACATGCCGGCCCGGTAGTCCCAGTAGCTGAAGATCCGTTCGTTCGGCCACCGCTCGCGTACCACGTCGCGCAACCCTGCCTCCTGTAGCCGACGCAGCGCGGCGCGCTCCGGCTCGGTGACGTGGGTCTGTCCGACGTACGCCGCGGGATCGAACACGTCGCGGTCGGTCGGCGCGATGTTGACGTCCCCGCAGACCAGTTGCGGCCCGCCGTCGGCCACGAGCGCCCGAAGCGCCTCGAGCCATTCGAGTTTGTATCGGTAGTGCTCAGAGTCCGGCTCGCGCCCGTTCGGTACGTACACGGACCGAACCGTGATACCGCCACAGACCGCGGAAACCAGTCGCGCCTCTTGGTCTGGAAACCCGGGACCGCCGGGCAGACCCGCGACGACGTCCGACAAGCCGACCCGCGACAGGATCGCGACGCCGTTCCACTGTGACTGCCCGTGCACCGCCGCCTCGTATCCGCGGGCTGCGAGGTCGGCATCGAGCAGCCTGTGGAACGCGTCGTCGGTGAGTTTGAGTTCCTGGAGACAGACGACGTCCGGCGCACGTTCGTCGAGCCACGGCAGCAGCCGGGCGACGCGTTGCTTGACCGAGTTCACATTCCACGTAGCGATCCGCACCCAACCACCGTAATCGCGACGCGCGCAACCGCGCGATGCCCTGCACCAACCAGCGCAGCAGTGCGGCGCCCGGACCGCTTGCCCAGCGGCCCGGACGCCACACCGACGAGGGCTTAGTTGTTACGCAGGGCTTCCTTGACCGATACGCGGCTGCCCATCCGCAGCAGTGAACCGCTGTAGATCTTGCCCGCGATCGCCATCACGCCGGCTGTGCACGCAACCAGTAGGCCCAGGGAGAGCAGGGGCTCCCACCACTGCGCCTCCCCGAGGAACATCCGTACCGGCATCGCCACCGGGGCGCTGAATGGCACATACGACAGGATCGTCATCACCAGCGAGTTGTCGGCGAAGAACACCACCCCGAAGTACGGGATCATGATCATCATCATCGCCGGGGTCATCACCGAACCGGTGTCTTCCTGACGTGACACCAGCGCGGCACCCGCGGCGAAGACGCTCGCCACCAGAACGAAGCCGAAGAGGAAGAACACCACGAACCAGATCATCGGCGTACTAATCAAACCGAGGATGTCGTCCTGCCCGGTGAGCAGGAGCCCGAGTGCTGCAGCGGCAGCCATCGCGATTGCGGAGGCCACGCCGATCACCGAGTTTCCGAGGATCTTGCCGGCCATCAGCGAACGTGCCTTCACTGCGGCAAGCAAAATCTCCACGACCCGAGACTGTTTCTCTTGAACCGTGTTTTGCAGGATCACCGTGCCGGAGCCAAGGGTCGCCATCATGAACACCAGCCCGAAGGCAAGCGCGATGACGCTTCGTAAGGAGTCAGACGTGTCTTGCGGCTCCAGCAACTCGACATCCGGGCTGACCGACAGCGCGGAGATCACGTCCGTCGGCTGATCGCTGAGCGCGATGACGCGCATGCCGAGTGTCGAGTCGTCCGGAACGATCAGCGCGTCGACTTCTTCGTCGCGCAGCAGTTGTTCTCCGGCCGCTTGATCGGAGACGGCAGTGACGTCCAGATCTTCTGCTTGCTGGACGACGGCCGACGTGTCACCGACCGTCGCGACCGAGACCGAATCATCACCGGAATTAACCGCATTCGCGATGATGATCCCGCCGAGGATGATGATCAGCGTGATTGCGTTAGAGATCAGGAACGACTTGGTGCGGATCTGAGTGAGAATCTCGCGTTCGGCGACCAAGAGGGTCGCCTGCCAACCGGTCAGCGCCGCGGGCTTCGTCGGAGTAGTCATTATGCGGCCTCGGTTTCGCTGGGGGATACGTCGACGACGACGTTGCGGAAGATTTCGCCGAGCGAACGCTGCGCCGGCGTGAACGAATGGACGACGCCGCGTGTCACGGCGCTCGCCAGTACCTGCTGCGCGACCTCCGGCGTACCGCTGAACACGATGCTGTCGCCGGCGAGCTCGTCCACGACGACACCCGGGATGTCACGGACCCAACCGGTGTCAGTCCCGGTACGCATCGAGTATTGGCTTCCGGAGAACCGTGCGCGCAGGCCATCGCGAGAATCGGCGGCCCGGATCTGTCCGCCGCTGATGATCACCAGGTCGTCGCACAGTCGCTCGACGACGTCCAACTGATGCGAGGAGAACAGCACCGGAATGCCGCGGGCGGCATGCTCGGAGATGACGGCGACAACCTCGTCGACGGCGAGCGGGTCGAGCCCGGAGAAGGGCTCGTCCATAACAAGTACATCCGGTTCATGCACTAGCGCTGCGGCGACCTGGACGCGTTGCTGATTACCCAACGACAGCGACTCGAGTTTGTCGCGACGGCGCTCGCCGAGCCCAAACCGCTCCAGCAAGTTGTCAGCGCGGTTGATGGCCGACTGCTTGTCGATGCCATGTAGCCGGGCTAAATAGGCGAGTTGGTCGACGATCTCCATCTTGGGGTACAGCCCGCGTTCCTCGGGCATATACCCAAAGCTGCGTAGATCGGCTCCGGTGATCGGGTGGCCATCTAGGGTGACGCTCCCGCTGTTTGGCTGCAGGACACCGAGGATGATGCGCATCGCGGTGGTCTTGCCGGCTCCGTTGCCGCCGACGAACCCGGTGAGCCTGCCGCGCGCGACATTGAAACTCACGTCTTGGAGCACGGCGCGGTCTCGGAAGGACTTGGAAATCTGATGCAAGGTCAGCATGCCACCTACGCTATGTAGGCGAGTCGCGCTGCACATCCGCCACGTGGCCGAAATCCGCCTCACCCTCCTGGCGGACCAGCTGACGCGCCGAAGACGCAGTCTGAGCGACGACATAGCCACCACTGAGAGTTATCGAGCCGCCCGGACTGCGTTTTCAGTGGAGTATCCGCCGTAGTCGTGTGCGGTCGGGCCATCGGGCCTGCGACGATAGTGGAGTTTGCGATAGTCGGAGTCAGACGGAAGGCCAGACGTGACCTCAGATCTCGCGCAGATCAAGACCTGGTGGCGCGCCCTCGGCAGCGATGGGTTCTTCGTATTGCCGCCGCCGACCCGTAGCCGCTACACGCAAAGTGACGGGCACGACGATGCCGTAGAGCTCCTCGCCGAGCGCGGACTGCCGCCGAGTACGTCGTTCGCGTACTGGCATTGGCAGTCACACGACTCGTTCGAACGCGATGGCTCATTGGCCCATCCGCTGCACCTGCATTGGGGTGGCGACTACGAGGTCGTGCAGCGCGGACTCGGTACCGGACCAGACGGCTACACGCTCGTCGACAACGGCCCGAAAGGGGCCTTCGCGCTTGACCGTGCGACCGCTCGTGATGGCGATGGCTTACCGTCGCCGGACGACGCCGCCGGGGTGCGGCAGTTCCTCGCCGAACTCGACGAACCCATCGACCGGCGGAGCGCGCGGTTCGAATACCGGCAGCTGACCGAGGCGCAGGAGACCTGGTTGCATGACGCGCTCGCCGCCAGCGGCGATCTCAGGCAGCAGGGCGAATACCTCACGACGCTGAGCCTGCGGGATTCCGATCGGCCGCAGGAGGCGGATCTGCTCTATCGCGGCTGGCACGAGCAGTACGCCGACAACCCCACGGAGTACCCGCGTTGGTGGCCTTTGCTGCGCTCGATGCTGCGGCATGAGCACGAGCGGGCGTGGGAGTTGGTTGCCGAGATCGGTCCCCGCACGGCGGGAATCGTGGCACAAGTCCCATCCGAGCGAGCGTTGGATGTGCTGCGCGACTTTGCGCTCGGCGGCGACGCGGAGGCTGCCGGTTACTGGCTGTCGGCGTACGCCGATCTGCACAACCTGACGCCGATCGACGCCGCCGTGTTCGTCGGTGGAGCGCTCGAGGACCAGAGCGGAATCGGCACGGACCTGTGGGAGGAGCTGGCGCAGCAGATCGCCCGGCTATCGCACCTCGAGTGGACACCCGCCGCGCATCAGAAAGTTCTCCTCACGCCGCTGGCGATACTGCGCACCGCGCTTGATCAGCGGCTACCTGCGCAAGTGCGCGCGGCAGCGGCGCGCAAGTATGTCGTGCCCGCCGCGCGGATGCTCGACCCGGTCGCCGAATCCGACCCGATTGACGAGGTCGTTCCTGGCTACACCGCAGGTGAGTTTCGGACCGATGTCGCGCGGTTCGCGGGAGCCACCGCTGAACTCGCCGACACTTTCGGACCTGCGCTGACCGGGTACGAAGGCGCGTTGACCAGCATCTGGCACGAGTACCGCGTGCTGACGCCGGGAAAGATCGCGTGGCTGCATGCACAAGTTGCCGACCCGGCGACCGAGATGCAGGGGCTCGGATTCTGCCTGGAGTTGCTCTATGCCCACGGCGAGGCGACAGTCGCGGACGTCGACGCGCTCCGCAAACGCTGGAAGAAAGTGCTCGCGAAGAAGTACGAAACAACGTACACCGAGTGGCGGCACCCGCTCGTCACGCTGACGTGCCTCGCGCACGACCTCGGCGATCCACTCGCGGCCGATCTCGATACGTGGTGGGCGAAGCCGACACCGAAATGGAAGATCAGAACGCGGTTGCTGACGCTGCTCGGCGCGCCGAACGAGCAGAAGGCCGCGCAACTGTGGGCGTACGTCGAGTCCGGTGAGCACGATGAAGGACACCTATTGACGTGGGTGCTGCTGCGCGCGCGGCTGGATGGCGTGCGCCCGCTCGACATCGCCGATTCGCTGATCGGGTCGGGCATTCGCGATTACGTCCTGCATCGGGTACTTTTTGCGGCGGCCGTTGGCGATCAGCCGCTGTGGCATTACAACGTCGGCGCGGGAAGTTGGCATTGGTGGCAACGGATCGTCGCGGTGGCTGAGGATTCGGGCGTGTCGGCGGCGGCCCGGAAGATCGCGCTCGCTGCGGCGCGCAAACATCGAGTGATTGCGTACCCCGACGATGTGCGTGGGGTTTCGACCGAGGACCTTGCCGCGGCTCAGAGGTGGCTAGCCGAGCGCCAGTACGGCTAGCCCGCCCCGCTAGTTATAGGTCACACCATCGGCGGGAATTTCAGCGCAACAGGCTCGGTTGAGGTCGGGTTGGACCGAAACCGAGCCGAACGGTGAGTACCGCTGTGCCAGACGTTGCTGTCGATAATCCGCTAGCGAGCGCCCCTGCAGGGGCACCGCAGGCCGGCGATCACCAACGGACGACGCAGTCGCGCGCGACAGAAGGACATCGCCGAGTCCGTGTCGGTCTAGCGATACTCGCGCTCGCCGTCGGGGGCTTCACCATCGGGCTGACCGAGTTCGTCACGATGGGCGTGCTGCCGGAGATCGCCGCAGGCGTCGGCGTCGGTACGTCGACAGCGGGACACCTGATCAGCGCGTATGCCATCGGTGTGGTGGTCGGCGTTCCGCTGCTGTCGTTCTTCGTCGCGGGTCTGCCTCGGCGCGCGCTGTTGATCGCGCTGATGGCCGTGTATGCGTTCTTCAACGCGCTCAGCGCCGCGGCAGCCGGGTTCGAGATGCTGATGGTCGCGCGATTTCTGGACGGTATTCCGCACGGCGCGTTCTTCGGCGTTGCCAGCCTCGTCGCGGCGAGCCTGGTCGAACCGAGACGCAAAGGCCGCGCCATCGCGATGGTGATGCTCGGCCTATCGGTCGCGAACGTCGCCGGCGTACCCGTCGCGACGTGGCTGGGGCAGACCTTCGGATGGCGTACGCCGTACGCCGTGTCCGCAATCCTCGCGGTCGTCACCGCGCTGCTGATCCGCCGATTCGTGCCGTACACGCCCGCCAATCCGGACGCCAAGGGACGCAATGAAGCGCGCACCTTCTTCGGTTCGGCGCAGGTCTGGTTGACGATGGCGGCCGGAGCCGTCGGTTTCGGTGGGATGTTCGCGGTCTTCAGCTATATCTCGCCCATCGTCACCGACACCGCCGGATTGTCGGCTGACAGCGTTCCGTTCTTCGTGCTGAGTCTGGGGCTAGGCATGGTATTAGGCACCTGGGTCGGCGGCGAACTCGCGCGCTGGTCGGTGTTCCGCACCCTGCTGATCGGCACGGCAGCGCTGGCGGGCGTGCTGGTGCTGCTGTGGTTGGTGGCGCCGAACGGCTGGTTGCTGTGGCCGACCGGCCTGTTGATGACCACGACCGCGACGATCGTGGTGGTGAATCTGCAGTTGCGGTTGATGGACGTCGCTGGTGACGCGGTAACCCTGGGCGCGGCGATGAACCACGCCGCGTTGAACATCGCCAATGCGCTCGGCGCGTTCGCCGGTGGCATCGCGTTGGATGCCTGGGGCGAGCGTACGACGCCGCTGGTCGGCGCGGTGCTCGCGGTTGTGGGTCTCGGCGTACTGCTGTGGAGCGCGACGCTGCACCGCCGTACGCCGCCCGCGTAGTTCGCGTGACTGCGCGGGCCCATCAGTTCCTGACTCAGGTAGCTCAGTCCGGTGTGACCACGCCGGTCCGGTAGGCGTAGGCCACCGCCTGTACCCGATCGCGCAGCCCTAGTTTCGACAGCACGTTCGACACGTGGGTCTTCACGGTGGCGCGCCCGACCACCAACTCGCTCGCGATCTCCTCGTTCGACAGCCCGGTCGCCAGCAGTCGCAGCACGGCGAGTTCGCGTTCGGTCAGCCCAGCGGGCGGTTCTGCCGGAGTCGGTTCCGTTTTCGCGGAGACGACACGTTTGATCACGGCCATCGTCACCGCTGGAGCCAGCAGCGCCTCGCCGCCGGCGATCGCACGGATCCCGTCCGCGAGTTGCTCTGGTCGGGAGTTCTTCAACAGGAAGCCGCTGGCGCCGGCCTGTAGCGCGGCCATCAGGTAGTCCTCGCGGTCAAAGGTAGTCAGCATCAGCACGCGCGCGGCGACGGTCGGGTCCGCAACGAGTTGTCGCGTGGCCTCGAGCCCGTCCATGGTCGGCATCTCGACGTCCATGCAGACGATGTCCGGCGCGGTACGACGTACCACCTCAAGGGCCTCGGCACCGTTTGCCGCCTGCCCGACCACCTCGATGTCCTCGTGCACCGACAGAATTGTGCGGATGCCTTCACGCATCAGGTGCTGATCGTCGACCAGCACGACCTGGATCGGGGTGCTCATGAGACTCCTCGTGCGCTGGCGGCGGGTGTAGGGATGTGGGCGCGGACGACGAAACCGGAACCACTACGCGGTTCCGCGAGCAGTTCACCGCCGAGACTGGCTACGCGCTCCCGCATACTCGGCAGACCAAGCCCGATGCCGTGCGGTCGTGGCAACCCCCGCCGTCGGCCGTCGTCAGCGACTTCGAGTTCGACGGCGCCGTCGAGGTAACGCACGGTGACGACGGCGCGAGCGGTCTGCCCGGCGTGCTTGGTCGTGTTTGTCAGCGCCTCCTGCGTGATGCGATACAGGTTCAGTCCGATCAGCGGCGGTACGTCGCGGCGCTCGCCTACCTCGACGATCGTGACGTCCAGCCCGGTCGCCTCCGCCTCGGCGACCAGTTGCCCGATGCCTTCGACGCCGGGCAATGGGCGTGATTCGACGGGCTCGGCGCCGTCGTCATCGCGCAGTGTGCCCAGCAGCGCATACAGTTCGGCGACCGCTGCCCGCGCGGAGTCTTCCAGGGCCGTGAGCTGCGCTTGTGCGCCGTCAATGTCACGCGGCAGGATCGCGCGCGCCGCGGCCGCCTGCACCCCCATTAGCGACACATGATGGGCGACCGCATCGTGCAATTCACGGGCGATTCGCAGGCGTTCGATCGTGACTGCTTGCCGGGTGGCGCGTGCCTTCTCCGCGGCGAGTTCTCGCGTGCGCTGTTGGAGAACTGAGCGTTGGCGGGCTGCGTTCCAGGCGTGCTCGCCGAACCAGTACGCGCCTGCGAAGTAGAGCGCGTTGATCAGCAGGTTCTGCAGCATGAAGCCGATATTCGGTGTGAGGGCACCGATACCGCTGCCGTCGGTTCCGAGGTCTTCGCCGGCAATGCGAAACATTCCGATGATGAGCCAGACCGCCATTACCGCGATACAGGCGATCCGGGCCCAGGCCGCCCGAGCGCGATCGCTTTCCCACGCACCTACCGTGTAGATGGCGCAGAACAACCCGATGTTCATCACGATGGTTTCGCCGACCACGAGTTCGCCGGCGACGATGAAGGCGATCGCGACGACTGCGAGCACCGCGGTCGGGAACCGGCGGCGTAGCCCCAGCGGCAGTGTGGTGGCCGCAACGAGGGCGACTGATACGGCCGGGGCAGCGCCGTCGTCGCCGTAAATCCCGATAGCGATGGTCAGCACCACGGACATGATGCCGAGCAAGAACAGGCCAACCGCGCCCAGTAGGTCGTTGCGGATCTGCTCTGAGTCGGCGGCCGGACGGCGCCAGATCGCGAGTTCGGCATCGGAAACGGTCATGTCACGAGCCTAACGATCCTCAGTCGCTCCCGGCGGACGTGAGTAGGTCAGCAATAGTCGCTCTGGGCGCCAGTGATTTCCCAGCAGTGGTAGCCGTAACCGCTGCCGAACTGGACGCTGACGACGGGAACGTCTGAGCCGGTCGATGGCTGCGTGATCACGACGGTCATCCGATTGCGGTCACCCTGTTCAACTCCCGCGTCCGCGGCGGCCAGGTCCACGATTTTCGCTAGTTGATCAGCCGGAATCTCGGCGGCGGAGAACGTAGCAGCGTCTGTCGTGGTCAGTGACGAATCCTGATAGATCACGGGGAACTTCCCGACCTCCACGTTGAGCATATTGACCCCGGCGTAGTCACCATCGGGAATCTTGACCTGTCCGCCGACACCCCCAGACTCCAGGAAAGTGGGTGGGCCCGGGTCGGGCGCGAACGGATCGGAGGAGCGGATAACCATTTCCTGAAAGATCACGTCGTCCTTGCTCAGCCCGACGTCTTCGAGTGCTGCGTAGAGATTCTCGGTGGTGTCAGGAAAACTTTGCGGATCGGCCATGGGCGCCAACTGCCCATCGAGGGTGCCCTGGATTTCGTCGATGCCGCTCACGCCATGAATCTGGTAGGTCACCAGTGGGGTGGATCCGCCAACGGGGATAGCGACGACGGCATCGCCGACGTCGTACTCGTCGACGTGCTCAAGCAGGTCGTCGTACATATCGTTGAGTTTCGGTAGCGACGCACGATCGATGCTGAAGGTGCCGGGAGTCGTAGCGTTGGCGCCATACGACGGTTCGGACTCGCTGTTGGTGATCTCGAAGTCTTGCCCACGCTCGGGATCGAGGGCGGTGAGAGTCCAGCCGATCGAGTCCAGTTCGAAACTGCGGATGAGATCGATGCTGCCGGGCTTGACCTCGGCGAGGTCATCGAGCGCATCCTCGAGGGAGTCCCCGAGGTCGCCCACATCACCACTGCCGGCGACGAAGTCGATGGCGTCCTCGACAGTTTCTTGCACGATCGACAAGTCAGGCAACGCAACAGAGACGCTCGCCGCGGCTATGGCGAATCCAGCGCACATCGCGATCATGGCGCGCCGTCCGCGACCGACCCGACGTGCGACCCCCGGAAGTCGCCCGCTGGTGACGAAGCCTCTAGGATCGGGGACATCGTCGTGACGTTCGGAATCGCGCGCACCGAGCAGGAGCGCACCTGGCGAAGTCCCGGGCAACAGGGCGTACGAGGTAGGCCGCTGCAGATCAGCGAGATCATCGAAGTCGATATCGCGTGCGGCCGTGCTGCGGAAGGGCAGGCCGCCTGGGCCATCCGGGATAAGGACGTCGACCTCGGCGATCAGCGGGTCTAGGTTCGCTCGCGCGGCGGCATCGTCGCTGTTCGCCTTGGCGAATGCGAAACGGGTGGTCCTGATCGCCTCGGGTATCGCAGCGGACTGGTAAACCCGAGAATCGGGGTCGCGAGTCGAGGCGCCCGCGCGTGCATGGTGTTCGATCCGAGCCAACTTGAACCGGACGCCGGAAACCCAGCCGAGGAAGCACAAGCCTGTCACGGTGCCCGCACCGACGGCGAACCAACCGGTCGAATCTGCGGCGAGCGTGATCCCGGTCATCGTTGCGCCGCCCCAGATGACGCCCATGCCGAACCGGCGCACGACGGGCATCGGCTTCGCTTGGCTCATTTCCCAAATTTACTAGAGCGAAACCGTCCGGCTGTAGGTAGTCCGATGGCTTCATTACGATCAATGCAAATACGAACTGTTGGTGAGTCGACGGGAGGCGAGGGCGATGGATCAGCCGGCAAAGATGTACCCGGATTCCTCGTCAGCATCGACGAGCCCGACGGCACCGCCCGAGCGCGATCTATATGTCGTGCGCCTATCGGTGGCAAGGCTATCGACGCCCACGGCGCTGAACGTGTTGTTTCCCCTGGCGGCCGTCGGCGGGGCGGTCGCCTTCCTGATGACACAGGGAACGGCGACCACGCAGAGGCTGGCAGCAGCGGTGTGGCTGATCCTGTGCACCGTGGCCTTCCTCGCATGGCGGATGCCCACGCGGACGATCAGCGTCGGCCTGGGGGAGCGGTCCCTGACACTGAGCCGCGACGGCGATGAGCACCGAATTGCGTTGCCCGAGATCGCGAACGTCGAGATATCGCCATTGCCATACGTGGGCGAGAATCTCGGGAATGCGGAATGCGCATTCCCGCTGAAGGGACAACATACGTTGAGCGTGACCGATAGGGCGGGCAAGCGATACTTCTGCGCTATCGATCTCGCGAATCCCTATGGTAAGCGGATCGTCGATTCCCTGCGAGAGCGGTCGATGCCGATGACGCCCTGGGAAGCACATCGTAAGGACGTACGAGAGCAGGCAGCGAAGCGTCTGGCGATGGAGCATGAGGCGGAGCAACGAACACGCGAGCCACGAGCGTCGCGGGATCGAGATCCGCAGCCGCACGCCGAGACACACGCGAGCCTATGGGCGCAGGCCATTGGTGAGCATGATCGGGTGCTGCTCGCGTATGGCGCGTACGAGACTGATCCGCTGTTATTACTACGATTCCCAGGAATCGTCGACGTCACGATCGATGAGACGGCGGACTTCTTTCACGCACTGGGCGAAGCGGGAGCGCTACGGCTGGACGAGTTCCCCGGCGCAGGTTCCGCGTTCGAGAGTTATCGCGGCTCCGTGCGTACGTTGACCAAAGCGTGGGCCAAGGCAGAGAAGAACGCCCGGGGAATGGGGATATCCGCGCTATCGGATCCGGACCAGCGGCGAATCTCGCAGGCAGCCAAGTTACTGCGGCACGCAGAGGGTGCACAGTCGCAATTGGAGCGTGGCGCCTATCTGCAGCAGGCGCGAAACATCTTGGACAAACTCGTCGAGTCCGGGGCGATCACGCCGCCACCGAAGATGCTGTTCGAGATTCAGCGCGCTGCCGGGGTCGCTCTGGAAGCCGGCCAGTCCGAGTCCTCCTGAAGTCCCGCGTACATCCGGCGGTTACGCCTTCTGCGGAGGTTCGAGGCCGTAGATCGCGTGTGTGACGCTGCGTGCGGTCGCCCGCACCGTGAGGCCGATCGTGTGCACCTCGGCGGCGCTCAGCGGCGCCCGGAAGTCGTACGCGCACACTGCGAGGACGGCGACAGCAGAGTCGTCGAACACCGGGGCATTGATCGAGAACGGCATGTACTGCCGCTCGGGGTCCAGTTCCGCGATGGCCATGTGGGGGCGCATCATCTTGCTATAGACGGATTCGAGGATGCTCTCACGTGCCCCGCCGCGGACATCCTGCAGTTCCTTCTCGACGTGCGAGCCAAGCGCTTCCTCACCCGGAAGGGTGCATTCCACGCCGTATCCCCGTGCCCGTACAGCAGCTAGAACCTCACGATAGTGCGATTCCACAGCTTTGCTCGGCTTGCCCATCACATCTTGGTCCAGCCAGTTGCGGACTGCTCGATCGTCCTGCCAGGCCAGGAAAATTCCCGCGAGTGGCGGCCGAAACTGGATCCTGTCGCCGATCTGCTGGCCCATGGTTCCACGCCGTACGCCTCGGGGCTGCACAAGTTCGGCTACGACCAGGTCGGCACTTGAGGTGACCAAGGCGGCGCATGCGACGCCGAGTTCGTCGGCGAGGCCCGCCAGCGATGGCCGTGCGATATCGACAACGTTGGTCGCACCTCGTGCGGCGTCGCCGATCGGGACCAGCCGAGGTCCGAGTTGATAGGTCTTGCGGTGTGGATGACGTACCAGCCAGCCTCGGCGAGTGAGTTCGATCAGCATCGGGTGGCAGGTGGCTTTGTCGACCTGCAGCATCCTGGCTATGTCGGCGAGCGAGCGCTGCTGCGATGTGTCGGCGGCGAGGAACTCCAAGACCTCTACTAGGCGCGCTGTCTGAGGTGACGGCCTCGGCAATTCGATCACCCCTGTGGTCTTGGTCGGACAACTCCGGGCACTACTCTGCCGAATCGTTTACGAATTGTAAATGTTGACAGGCAATGTGCCACTTCATAGATTGACTCGCATCACACTTCGCCACATGATCGGACGTGCAGTTATGGATCTGGGTCTCCGCGATACCGTCGCGCTGATAGTCGGGGGCGCCTCGGGCATCGGGTGGGCAAGCGCCCAAGCCTTTGCCGCGGAAGGCGCGAAGGTCGTGATCGCCGACCTCAACGGAGAGACTGCTGCCGACCGCGCCGCATCGCTACCACAGGCATGGTCACGGCGCGTCGACGTGACGAGCGAGGACGACATCCAGGCGCTGTTCGCGGCAGTTATCGAACGCGAAGGCCGGCTTGATTCGGTGGTCAGCTGCGCCGGCATAGGACACCTAGGTGCGATTCGGGACATCGAGCTCGCTGACTGGCAGAACGTCATCGACATCTGTCTCACCGGGTCGTTCCTGGTGATGAAGCACGCGGCGCGGGTCATGACAGGCGGCGGATCGATCGTGAACATCGCCTCGCTGAACGCGCGCCAGACAGCCGCGGGGTACGGCGTATACAGCGCTGCTAAGCGTGGGTTGACTGCGCTTGCTGAGGTCGCCGCTCTCGAGTTAGCCGCGGACGGGGTTCGGGTCAATACGATCTCTCCCGGGCTGATTGATACCCCGCTGACGAACACGCTGCGTGCGATCCCCGGCGTGCAGGAGGAGTTCACCGATAACACGCCGCTTAGGCGTAACGGGCGCCCCGAGGATATCGCCGCAACCGCGCTCTTCTTGTGCTCGTCAATGGCCGACTGGACGACCGGCGACACGCTGGATGTCAACGGTGGCGGTCATCTACAGCGCTATCCGAACGTGATGGCAGCCGCCGCCGCGCTGACACCCGAAGAGTTCGAAAAGTTGCAGTCGCTGTGAAGGCGCTGCAGTACTTCGGAGTCAAAGACCTGCGCCTCCAAGAGGTCGCCGAGCCAGAGGTTCGTCCCGGCTGGATCAAGCTGGCGGTCACGTACTGCGGGATCTGTGGCTCGGATCTGCATCAGTACGTCGGCGGCACGGCTCGGCCGATAGATGAACCCCATCCCCACACGGGGATGAGCGGTGCGGTCACGATGGGGCATGAGAATCTTGGGACCATCACCGAACTCGGTGAGGGGGTCACCGGTTTCGAGGTCGGACAGCGCATCGTCGTCGAGGCTTTGCGGGGTTGCGGACAGTGCCATTCGTGCCGCGAAGGCATGCGGAATGTCTGCCATGTGCTGAGCATCCTGGGGGCGGCGCTGCACGGTGGAATGGCGCCGTACATGGTGGTCCCCGAAGACCTCTGTCACGTCGTCCCCAACGGCATCCCCGACGAGGTCGCGGCGCTGACCGAACCGCTGGCGGTCGGCATTCACGCTGTCGCCCAAGGAAACGTCCGTTCGGGTGACGACGTCGTGGTGTTCGGCGCCGGGCCGATCGGCCTGATGACGATCCTGGCGCTCAAGGTCGCCGGCGTACGACGACTCATCGTCGTTGAGCCGAACGCGCTGCGTCGCTCGTCTGCCGAGCGTGTCGGTGCAGACGTTGTCATCGACCCCACGGACCTCGATGTGGTGGTGCACATTCTCGAGCGAACTGATGGCCGCGGCGCGGATGTGTCCTTCGACGCTGCCGGTGCCGATGCCTCGTTTGCCGCCGCGTACTCGGTTATCCGCCGTGGCGGAACTTTCGTCAGCGTGTCTGCCTGGGAGCGGCCGACCGAATTCAACCCGATGGTTTTGCTCGGTACCGAAGCGACGTTTACCGGCGCACTTGGCTACGGTCCACGGGACTTCGGGTTCGCACTGCAGTTGCTGGCCGACGGCACGCTCGGCGACTTGTCCTGGATGGTCTCCTCGGTCGTCGCGCTGGATGACGCTGTCACTGGCGGATTCGAGGAGTTGTTGGCCAACCGGGATGCACACATCAAAATTTTGGTCCGCCCGCAGGGCTGATACACCAGGCCGCTGAGCGGCCGTTGTCGATCACGTAAGGAATCTGCATGTCACGTTTGAAGTTTGGCGCATTCTTGGCCCCGATCCACGATCCGGGAATCAACCCGACGTTGGCGCTCGAGCAGGATCTCGAGTTGATGGTGCATCTGGACCGCCTCGGATTTGATGAGGCGTGGATCGGTGAACACCACAGCGCCGGCAGCGAAATCATCGCCTCGCCGGAAATCTTTATCGCCGCAGCGGCGGAACGTACGAAGCACATCCGCTTCGGCACCGGCGTCACGTCGGTGTCGTACCACAACCCGCTCTGGGTGGCTGAGCGAATGATCCAGCTTGATCACCAGACCCGCGGGCGTGTGATCCTGGGCCTCGGCCCGGGGTCGTTGCCGTCGGATTCGGCGATGATCGGATTGACGCCGACCGATACCCGTGAGCTGCTGGGCGAGAACGTCGAAATCCTCGCGAGGCTGCTGCGCGGGGAGAGTGTCACGAAGCAGACGAAGACCCACAACTTGGTGAACGCACACGTGCACCTGCGTCCGTACTCCGACCAGCTGGAGATGGTCGTTGCCGCGATGGTCTCGCCGACGGGCCCGCGCCTCGCCGGCACCCACGGCCTCGGCATGATCTCGGTCGGCGCCACGCTGACCCAGGACGGGTTCGATGCACTGGCGCACCACTGGAACGTCGTGGAGGAGCGCGCCGCTGCCCATAACCAGACTGTGAGCCGTGACGCGTGGCGCCTGGTCGGCGTGTTCCATCTCGCCGAGACCGAAGAGCAGGCTCGCAAGGACGTGCGCCTGGGCATCAAGCACTGGTTCAACTACTTCCAGCAGATCGCTGCCTTCCCACAGCAGGGAATCGGTACCGAGAGCGAGGTAGACGACATGGTCGACACGATCCTCGCCTCGACGTCCTCGGTGATTGGTACGCCGGAGCAGGCCCGTGCGCAGATCGAGGCGCTACAGAAGCAGTCCGGCGGGTTCGGCACGCTGCTGCTGAACGCGACGGACTGGGCCGATCGCGCTGCGACGTTCAAGTCGTACGAGTTGTTCGCGCGCGAGGTGATGCCCCACTTCCAGGGACAGGCTCAGGCTACGACCGAGGCCGCGGAGCGCGCAGCCGCGCTGCGGGACGTCGGTACTCAGGGCCAGCTTGACGCGATCGCACACATGCAAGCGAAGTACGACGCTGAGGTAGCCGAGGCGAAGGCCGCCAAAGACAAGTAACAAACAGCAGGAAGTTCGAGGGGGACCGGGATATGAGCGAGATGGCAACAGGGCTGAGTCTGCCCGAGCCGACGAGCGATCTGAGGCAGGCAGAACGTGACTTACAGACGCACGGGATCTGCCTGGTCGCTCAGGCGCTCCCCGGTCCCGAACTCGAGCGCGTCCGGGATCGCCTCGTGCAAGCGATGGAGGACGATCACCAGAGTGGATTCACGCGTAGCGACTTCGGGCTAGACAAGGATACGACGAACCAGCGCGTCTGGGGCTTGCTTTCACGTGGTGCCCCATTCGTCGAACTGGTGCAACACCCGACGTCGCTGCGTTTGCTGCGCAGCGTCTTGGGCGCCGACATCGCGCTGTCGAGTATCTCCTCGAATATCACTTTCTCCGGTGGCGGTGAGTCACTGTTGCACGCAGATATGACATATATGCCTGAACCGTGGGCGGGTCCGGAGGGAGCGAATGCGATTTGGCTGGTCGACGACTTCACCGAGGAGAACGGCGCGACGATCGTCATCCCCGGTTCGCACCTGTGGAATCGAATGCCCACGGCTGATGATCAGCAAGCGCAGGGCGTCCCACTTGAGGCCCCGGCCGGCACCCTGGTCGTCATGGAAGGGCGGGTGTGGCACAAGACAGGTTCGAACCGCACCGATGGGCAGCGCCGCGCGGGTATCTTCAGTTGGTACACCAAGCCGATCTATCGGACTCAGGAGAACTTCTTCCTGAGCTTGAACCCGCAGACGCTGCAAACCGCGAGCGACGAACTGTTGCAACTGCTCGGTTACGACATGTCCGGATTAGGCCGCGTGAACGGTGAACCGGCGCGATCTTTCCTGCGCGGCGAAAGCGCGTAGTTCTCGCCTGCGAGGCGGAGAGCGTAGCCCAAGGCTCAAAGCCCAAAGCCGCGGAGCCGACGCTCGACGACCTTGAGGTCGGAGCGATACGTTAACGCCATGCAGATCACCCACCTCGGACATTCCGCCGTACTCGTCGAGAGCGCGGGCGCTCGCATCCTCATCGATCCCGGTGCGTTCAGTGCCGACTGGCATTCGCTCGAGGGTTTGGACGCCGTGCTCGTCACGCACCAACACCCCGACCACGTTGATCCCGCCCACGTGCCGGCTCTGCTAGAGGCGAACCCGGACGCCCGGGTCATCGTCGAGCCGAGCGTGTCCGGCGTCGTGGATTTGGCACGCAGCGAGCCGCTGTCGGCGGGCGGAACGACGACGATCGGCTCGGTCACCATCGAGGCTGTCGGGGGAGATCACGCCGTTATCCATCGCGACATTCCTACTATCGGGAACATCGGGCTGTTGGTGAAAGCCGAAGGCGAGCCGACCTTCTTTCATCCAGGGGACTCGCTCGCCGCTTGCCCGCCCGGTGTCGACGTCGTCGCGATGCCCGCGATGGGTCCCTGGGCTGCACTCAAGGAGCACATCGACTTCGCGCGAGTACTCGCAGCACCGCTTGGCTTCGGCATTCACGACGCCTTGCTCAGTGAACGTGGCTGGGGATTGATGACCGAGCGGGTGGACGCAATGAGCCCTACCGCGGTCCACGACCTGCGCGACCACCGCCCGCGGACGGTGACCGCAGATGGCTTCTCGGCGTGAGAGCCACCCTCGACGCGAGGAGATCGCTCACTCTAGTCGGGCTGGTAGCCTGAAACTGAACGATTGATCATTGACCTCGGGTCGTATGCCGCTCCGGGCCGCGTGAAGTCAGAGTGAACGTGATTGCGCGCCTGTCTTGGGAGCCCCCGTGGGTCCTGATCAATCGTTCACAGCGCGTTCGTGCGTCCACGCAGACGATTTCTCGCGTCGGTGACCCGGGTGGTCGTCTGGCTTCGCCGCGGGACTTGCCGCGGCTGATCCGAACGCGGTGGTACGGAAGTCGATCGAGTTTGGAGACGAAAATGTCTGATATAGAGGCGATCGCCGGATCGCGTCGCATGTCCTTAGGTGAGCAGTTGGCCCGATGGGCACGCAAAGCACCCGAGCGCCCGGCTCTTACGTATCAGGACTCCGACTTGACGTATGGGGAGCTGGACGCGCGCGTGTCGCGCCTCGCGCGCGGACTGCGCGACCTTGGCGTGCAGCCCGGTGACCGCGTCGCCGTATTCATGCAGAACCGCGCAGAAGTGATCGAGTCGTACTTCGCCGTCGTGCGTTTGGGTGCTATCGCCGTACCGGTCAACTTCCGCCTTGCTGCCCCTGAAGCGCAGTACGTCGTAGAAAACTCCGGCTCAAGCGTGCTGCTCGCCGATGACCCGCTCGTCGAAGATGCCGCGAAAGTCCGCGCGTCACTGGAATCGAACGTTACGTTCGTCGTCTGCGGAGGCCGTCACGCCGAGTTCGATGCTCTCGCGTACGAAGACATCTTGTCCGATGACGGCAGCGACCTCGGCGTAGATGTCAACGAACACGAGCCCGCGTTCTTGATGTATACATCGGGAACCACGGGCCGGCCCAAGGGCGCAGTCATTACGCACTTCAACCTCATGATGAACTCCATGAATTCGATGGTGGGCCAACGCATCGAGCCCGAGGGTGAGGTCTGGCTCTCCGGTCTCCCGCTGTTCCACATCGGCGGACTGAACGGCATTCTGAACTACGTCATGGCTGGCGGCCACACGATCCTGATGGCGTCGGGAAACTTCTCAGCCGAGGACGTCGTCCAGCATTTCGAGAAGGATCACGTCACCTCCTGCTACTTCGTGCCGACGCAGTGGAAGGAAATCTGCGAGGTCCCGAACGTGACCGAGCGTTCTAAGTCGCTGCGCCGGATTTCCTGGGGTGCCTCAATAGCACCGCCATCGGTGCTCCAGGCGATGGCCGATGCCTTTCCAGGCGTACCGAACTTCAATATGTTCGGGCAGACCGAGATGAGCTCGGTGACCTGCGTGTTGCGCGGCGAGGATGCCGTCCGCAAGATGGGCACCGTGGGTCAGCCCGTCCCCATGGTCGAAGCGCGCCTCGTGGACGAGCAGATGAACGACGTACCTCAGGGCGAGGTGGGGGAGATCGTCTACCGCGGACCCACCGTCATGCGGGAGTACTGGCGCAATCCTGAGGCGACCGCGGAGGCGTTCCGTGGTGGCTGGTTCCACTCCGGCGACTTGTGTGTGATGGATGAGGACGGGTTCATCAAGGTCGTTGATCGCGCGAAGGACATGATCATCTCCGGAGGCGAGAACATCTACTGCGCCGAGGTTGAGGCGGCCATCGATGCGCACCCGAAGGTATCCGAAGTGACGGTCGTGGCCCGCCCGCACCCGAAGTGGGTGGAGACGCCGGTGGCATACATCGTGCCGGTCGATCAGGACGACGCGCCGAGCGAGGACGAGATCATCGACTGGTGTCGCCAGCGCATCGCCTCCTATAAGAAGCCGTCCGCGGTGGTGATCACCGACGGGTTCCCCCGTAACGCGAGTGGCAAGGTGCAGAAGTTCATCCTGCGCGAAGAACAACGCAAGGCATTCGGCTAGGCGGATCCGATTCTCGCGTACCCGAAGCGGGGAGGAGCTGCGGGAGCGGGGAACCGATTCGAGCGTGGGAAAGTCCCCCACTCTCGATGCTTACATCCGGCGTCGAGGCTGGTCGGCGTTCTCGATCATGAATCCCGCGCCGGTGGAAGTTCGGGCAGCTCAGGTGGCGACGTCGTTGCTCGATTCCGCGGGCGCTGTTGGTGAATCAGCCCTGCGGTATGCCCGCGCTAGGCCGTCGACGGTGATCGCGACGCGAGCGCCCACCGCGGGCAACTGACAGCTCGCGCCGCGGGCGAGTATCGTGCCGCCACCATCTAGTTCGACGCTCACCAGACAGTCATGGCCGAAATAGCGGGTTGATCGCACGGTCGCCCCGTCTGAGCCGACGGCCAGACTGACCTGCTCGGGGCGAATCAGCACCGTGACGGGTCCACCTTCGGTCGGCTGGTGACGGAGCGGACCGATCGCGGTCTGCGCGATGGTGCCGTCGCTGACGGCAGCGAGGGTATTGGCATCGCCGAGGAACTGTCCGGTCCACAGGTCGGCGGGATGCGCGTAGACCTCGTCTGGGGCGCCGGTCTGCCGCACCCGACCGGCATCGATGACGATGAGTTGACGCGACAGCGACAGTGCTTCACTTTGATCGTGGGTGACGAGCAGGGCAGTGGTTCCCGTGTCGGCCAGCGCATTGCGTACGCCGTCCCCCACCTCGCTGCGTAGCGCTGCGTCGAGTGCGGAGAATGGCTCGTCCAGTAATACGAGCCGTGGTCCGGGAGCCAGCGCGCGGGCGACCGCCACGCGTTGTGCCTGCCCGCCGGAAAGCTGGTGCGGCAGCCGGTCGGCGTACGGACGCAAACTCAGCAGATCGAGCATGTCAGCGGTGCGTCGGCCGCGCCGTTGCGCGCGTGGCAGGCCGAATTCAATGTTCTGTACGACGCTCAAATGTGGGAATAGTGCGCCGTCCTGGGGAACCAGGCCGATCTTTCGATGCTGCGGGGCTCTCCCGTCGAGGCGGTTGTCGCCTAGTTGGATGCTGCCGGATGCGTCGCGGTGCAGGCCGGCGATGACGCGCAGCAGGGTGGTCTTCCCGCTGCCGCTGGGCCCGAGCACCGCGCCCAGTTCGCCGGCCGGAATGCTGAAGGCGACGTCCATCAAGGTCGCCGCTCGTTGCCCGCGGGCAGTGTGCCAGGCGTTGAGGTTCTCAATCTCGAGATCCATTGTGCTCCGCTCGGGATAGGAAATAGGCAGGGATGCTGGCGACCAGCACAAGGGCTATGGCGTACGGCGCGGCAGCGGCATAGGCGGACATGGTGGTGTGGCCCCACAGTTCGGTAGCGAGTGTGTTGGACCCGATGGGCAGCAACATGAGGGTCGCGGGCAGTTCCTTCATCGCGGTGACCGCGACCAACAGGCCGCCCGCAGCGATCCCCGGCGCCGACAATCGGGCAGTTACTGTCGCCCAGGTCCGCCCCGGGCCTCTACCGAGGCTGCGTGAGACATCCTCGAGCGCCGGCGGAACCTGTGCGATCGCCGACCTCGCCGAGCCGATCGCCTTGGGTAAGAAGATCACCGCGTACGCCAGAGAAAGTGCGAGTGCCGTCTGATACAGGGCGGGAATGACGTTGAGCGTGAAAAACACCAGTGACAGACCGACGATGAGACCGGGCATTCCGTTTCCCAGGTAGGACACGGACTCCAAGACCGCCGTCGCCTTGGACCGGTACCGGGCGGCGAGTGCGGCGATCGGTAGGCCGAGGGCCACAGCGAGGGCCGCGCCGCCCAGACTAAGGCCCAGTGTGGTGCCGGTGCTTTCGGCGAGGCGGTGCCAATCGATTTCGGCGGCTCGACTTTCCAGACCGCGCCGCGTCAAGGCGAATGCTGGGATACCCAGTCCCAGTACCGCAACGACCAGCATTCCGGTTATTGCGGCGATCCGCGCGCCGAGCGTGGATATCTGTGGCGGCCGGACCAGCTGCGCCGCAGGACTGATACCGCGCCGCGCGCGTGAGCGCACCAGACGCTCAGCGATCACCAGCAGCAGAGCGAGCACCACCAGCACGGCCGCGGTGGCAGCCGCGAGGGTCCGGTTCAAGCCGCCCTCGTACGCGGCGTATACCGCCCAGGTGAGCGTTTGCACGCGCATCAGCGAGGGGGAACCGAAATCGGAGAGGGTGTAAAGCGCTGCCAGTAAGGCGCCGGCGAGGGCAGCGGGCGCGATCTGCGGGAGCATCGCTGCACGAAATGCGCTGGCAGGGCCGCGGCCGAGCGTACGGGCGACATCAACGCCGCGACGATCGGCGAGGCGGAAGGCCGCAGCCACCGGCAGCGTGACGTACGGCGTGCAGGCGAACACCATGACTGCGACCAGCGGCCAGAAGCCGTTCAACCCCGGCCAGGTTGACAGCCAGGTGAATGCGGTGACGTACGAGGGAATCGCCAGCGGAAGTGCCGCGAGCACGCTCCATAATCCCCGGGCGGGAAGCTTGACCCGCACCAGTGCCCAGGCGATCGGGATTCCGAGCAGCAGGCAACCGATCGCAACCAGGACCGACAACGCGAGCGAGGTCAGAACGAGGGTGAGAGTGCGCTCGCGCAACAGCGCGTCGGTGACGTTGGAGCCGTCCGCCTCGACGAGCCGCACGATGAGGTACACCAGCGGTAATGCGCCGATCCCGGCGGTGATGGTCCCAGTAAACAACAGGGACCGGGGAGGTCGCGCGCCGCGCGACCTCCCCGTCGTTAGCTGAAGTAGCCGGTTCAGATCAATCCGACCTTCTGCAGTAGCGCCACGGTGCCTTCGAGGTCTGCCAACTCGGAGTAGTCGAGTTCTGGACCCTGTAGTTCCTCAAGCGTCGGCACGTTGGCCGGTGAGGTGGCGTCGGGCAACAGCGAGTACTCGCCGGTCTCCTCGACGAAGTATTCCTGCGCTTGCTCGCTGACGAGGAACTCCACGAATTCCTGCGCTTCCTCGGAATCCTCGGCTCCGTTGAGGATTCCGGCGCCGGTCACGTTCACCAGCGCGCTGACCGTGCCCGGCTCGCCGAACTGCAGTTGTGCGCGCATCGACTCCGGTCCACCTGCTTCGTTGGCGGCGATGACCCAGTAGTAGTGATTGAGCAGACCGATGTCGAGTGCACCGGTGTTGACGGCTTCGAGGATCGCGCTATTGCCGGTGAAGATCTCCGCGTCGTTCGCGATCATGGCGTTGAGCCATTCTTCGGCCGCCTCATCGCCTTCCAGAACCCGCATCGCGGTCAGGAACGACTGGAACGAGGCGTTGGTCGGGGCGATTCCCACTCGCCCCTTCCACTTCGGATCGGTCAGGTCGTGGACGTCCGTGGGGACCTCGTCGGCCGAAAGTTCCTCCGAGTCGTAGAGGATCACTCGGGCGCGGCCGGTCAGCGCCACCCACGAGTCGTCGGAGGCGTTGTACGCGGACTCGACAGCACCGGTGATGTCGTCGGGCAACGACGTCAGCATGTCTGCATCGCGAAGCGCACCCAGCGCGCCCGCTTCCTGAGAAAGGAACACCTGCGCCGGCGTGCGGTCGCCTTCTTCCAGCAGTTGTGCGGCCATTTCGATGCTGTTCGCGTAGCGGACCTTGACCGTGATCCCGGAGGCTTCCTCGAACTGGTCGATGATCGGTCCAACGAGGCTTTCGGAGCGTCCGGAGTAGACAGTGACGGTCCGTTCGCCGTCCGGTTCCTCGGAGTCCGATGAGCAGGCAGTGAGCAGCATTGCGGGCGCGATCAATGCAGCAAGCAAGGCGGTGCCGGAACGCGGAGAGCGCATGGTTATTCGATGTCCTTCGTGAGGGAGTTCGTGCAGTATTAGTGCGGCCAGATCGGCCAAGTAAGCCTAACCTTGGTCGTGAATCTGAAGATCCCTAGAATTAGGGAATGCCTACCTCGGTCCTCGTCGTCGACGATCATCAGACGTTCGCCGACCTGATGCGTCTGGGGCTCGACGCGCAGCGCGATATTCAATGTGTCGCCGTCGCGCATTCGGTCGCCGCAGCGCGTCGAATCGCCGCGACTGTTGAGTTTTCGGCGGCAATCGTCGATCTGGGTCTGCCCGATGGCGACGGAGCGCAACTCGTCGCCGAGCTCCGCCGGATGGCCCCTGATGCGCGGATCATCGTGTTGACCGCGCACCCTCGATCGGATCTCGCACGCCGCGCGATGGCCGGCGGCGCCGATCGGATACTGCCCAAGCACGGTCGCCTCGACGAGTTGCTGATCGCGTTGCGTGAGCGCAAACCCCGACCGGCGCCCCCGCCGAGCGACAGCGTGCTGTCGCCGCGGGAGCAGGAGATCCTGCGGCTGCTCAGCCAGGGTATGGATGTGCGCGGTGTCGCGAGCCATCTGACGCTGTCGGTCTATACGGTGCGCGACCACGTAAAGTCGATCCTTGCAAAGCTCGGGGCGCGTACCCAACTCGAAGCCGTCGTTATGGCGGCGCGGGCGGGCATGGTGCTGATGGAGCCTCAATGAGTCGTCGTGAGATGAGCCGGTCGGTCAGGCGGGCACTCACGATCCATGCCGTCTCTACCGTCCTCGTCTCACTCATCGTCGCTGCGCTGGCTTCGTTGATCTCGACGGCGATTGCCGTTGAAGCCGCGCGGGACGAGGCTTCCGCCGTTGCTCGTACGGTGGCGCTCGCGGTCGTCGCGCCGCTGACCCTTCTCGATCTCAGCGCGGACAGTCCGGATGTGCGTGAGGCGGCGCTGCTGGAGATCCAAGCATTCATCGACGGAGGCGTGATCGACCGCGCCAAGATCTGGCAAGTCGATGGGGACGAAGTCGTCGTGCTGTACTCCGACGAGCCGCGGAATGAAGGCGCACGCCGTCCGTTTGATCCTGTTATGGGCGAACGCCTGGATGCCGGCGAGGTGGTCATCCTCGACGTCCCCAATGATGACGAGCACCAGTACGAGTACGGCGAGGCTGGGCTACTCGAAGCCTTCATCGGATTCGACGACGCATCCGGGCAGGCGATGCGATTGGAGATCTACCTGCCATCCGTGGCGGATCGGGCGCTGTCGGATCTGCTCAGCATCGTGCTGCCGGTCGCCGTCCTGGGCCCGCTCGTACTCGGTGCCGCGACGTTGCCACTAGCGTTGCGTCTCGCGCGCCGGATGGATGCACGAGAGACAGAACGGCGAGCTTTGCTGCAGACCGCGCTCGCTGCCTCAGATCGCGAGCGCCGCCGCTTGGCCGCACGGTTGCACGACGGTCTGATCCAAGACCTGGCGAGCGTCGGGTTGGTACTCGACTCGCTTGAACAATCGGTGCAGCGAGACCCTGACCGGTCGGCCCAACTAATGCGCGCGATCAACCTGCTCGACTCCGACGTCGCCGGGCTGCGGAATGTGCTGACCGAACTCGCGCCCCCAGAATTCGATGGTTCACTGGTCAATGCGATGCAGGATCTGGCTGACGACATCGGGCGCGGCATGCTCGAACTCGACGTGCACGAACCCGCCGACACGACGCCGGAAGCGGCCGCTCTCGCGTACCGAGTAGCGCGCGAACTCGTTCGAAACGCGATCCTGCATGGTGATCCGAACACGGTACGCGTGCGGCTTCGCGGCGACGAGCACTACGTCACCCTTGACGTCATTGATGACGGCGGCGGGTTCGATCCGACCGCGCCGGCGCCGGAAGGACACTTGGGACTGAGCCTGATTCGACAGGCCGTCGTCGACTCCGCCGGAACCTTCCGAATCACGACGGGAACGTCGGGGACCTCGGCCCACGTACGAATCCCGACGACCCTCTCAGCTTAGTGACGTCGAACTACAGGTTCGAGAGGTCCAGCTTCTCGCGCTCGGCGGCGGGCATGGAGTAGCAGTGCTCGGGCGCCGGGTACTGCTTTTCGCGCACTTCGGTCGCATACGAGCGAAGCGCGTCGACCAGCGGATCGTGTAGCTCCGCGAACCGCTTGACGAACTTGGCCTTACCGCCAGATCCCATTCCGGCGAGGTCCTGCAGCACAAGCACCTGACCGTCGGTCGCCGGACCAGCGCCGATACCGATCACGACAGTGCTGTCCATCAGCGGCATCAGCGCTTCGGTCAATTCGTTGGGCACCGCTTCGAACACAACAGAGAAACAGCCGGCGTTCTGCAGGGCACGAGCCTCTGCCGCTACACGACGAGCAGACTCCGCCGTACGGCCCTGCGCCTTGAATCCCCCGAGGGCTACTGCCGTTTGCGGAGTCAACCCGACGTGCCCCATCACCGGGATTCCCGCGGCGAGGATCGCTTTGGCGCGGGCCAGCGGCACATTGCTGCCGCCTTCGAGTTTGACGGCGTCCACGCCGCCTTCTTTCACGAACCGCATCGCGGTCTGCACCGCGAGTTCATCACTGGACTCGTACGAACCAAACGGCAGGTCTCCGACCAGTACGGGTGTCTTCAGACCACGTCGTACTGCTTTGGTCAACGTCAGCATTTCGTCCACCGATACCGGCACGGTGCTTTCGTAGCCGAGCACCGTCATCGCGCCGGAATCGCCGACGAGCACGATATCGACGCCTGCTTCTTCAGCAGCGAGCGCCGACGGGAAGTCGTATGCCGTGATCATCGCGATAGGCGTACCAGCTTCCTTGAGCGCAAACAGGCTCGGAATCGACAGGGGACGGCGCTGCGTGGCGGCGCCCTCGGCGGGGCGGGGACGAGTCGACATGAGTCAGTTCTTCCTCTCGGGGTCGATTGGAACATGAAGATTGTCGATGAGCCGTACGGCGCCCACGTGGGCAGCAACCACGGCAAGTGCAGACTGGCCCGACTCGACGGGCGCGAAGGTGGCTTCGTCTACCAGCGCGAGGTACTCCGGCTCGACGCCCTCGGCACGCATTGCGTTCGCACCGGCGCGTTCGGCGCCATTGCGGTCCAGCGAATCAAGGTATATCTGCGAAGCAGTTTCCAGTCCGCGCTTCAGCGCCAACGCGAGCGTCCGTTCGTCGTCGCTGAGCCGCACATTGCGCGATGACATCGCCAGGCCGCTGTCTTCGCGCACGGTCGAGACACCCTTGATCTGGACACGCAGTCGAAGGTCGCGCACTAGGCGTTTGACGACGGCGAGTTGCTGCGCGTCCTTCTCCCCGAAGTAAGCGAAATCGGGTTCGGCAGCGATGAACAACTTGGTGACGACGGTGGCAACCCCGTCGAAGTGCACGGCGCCGCGATGGGCACCTTCCAGCGGTTCGCTCACCCCGACGACGCGCAGCGAGGTCGAGTGCCCCTCCGGGTACATTTCCGCCGCGCTCGGTGCGAACAGCACGTCGGCGCCCGCGTCCGCAGCGAGGTCGCTGTCGCGCTGCTCATCGCGCGGGTACGCTTCCAGGTCCTTCGCGTCGTTGAACTGTGTCGGGTTCACGAACACGGATACGACGACGATGTCGCAGTCAGCCTTCGCCGCGCGCACCAACGTCAAGTGGCCTTCGTGCAGCGCCCCCATGGTCGGAACGAGGCCGACGCGAGCGTCGCGTGAACCGCCGAGCGCGGCGATAGTGGCCCGTAGCTCATCGACGGTACGAACGATTTCCATGCAACTCCTCGAATTCCGTACCGTCCAGACTGGCCCGAGTTCACGGCGCAGGTAACACCAAGTGGCCGGTATCACCCGGATCCAGTCGGTTACTCGCGCGTATCGGCGGGCGGCTGTTCGGATGACGCGGACGCCGCGAGCCGCCGGGTCGCTTCGAGCAGCGCATCAAACAGCGATGCGTCATCCGCGACGCGTTCACGCACGGCCTCACGGTGACCGTGCAGCGTCTGCTCATCCCCGCGCACCACCGGACCGGTCAGTGCCCGCGCCGCGCCGGTGGCTAGCCAGTTGTCGACCGTCGCGTGCACGATCGGGCCAAGGTATTTGCGTTCCACGCCCACGGACGAGGCCAACTGCGCCGACAGGTCCAGCACCGCGAGCAACTGGTTGGAGGCCACCGCGGCCGCAGCGTGATAGGCGATCCGGTCGCCGTCCGGCACCTGGACCGCCGTCATTCCGAGGAGCCCGGCGAGGTCGGTAGCGGTCCTGAGCGCCCTGGGTGTGCGCCCGGCGACGGCCGCAGCGGCTCCGGCAAACCGAGCGCCAGTGCGTGGGACCGTCATCAGTGGGTGCAGGCTGAACCCCTCGTGCGGACCGATCGGTGCAAGCGTGGTCGCTCCCGAGCAGTGCCCCACGAGCATGCTTTCACGAGGGTGCAGCGCCGACGCAGCGGCCTCGATCTCGCGGTCGGGCACACACAACAGCACGACTGCGGGGCGGTCATCAGCACCGTCGTACCCTCGGCCGAATGGGCCGAGCACCTCCAGACCGCTGGCACCCAGCGCAGCGGTGAGCGCATGACCGAGTCGTCCCGCGCCCACGATGGCGAGGGGACTGGTAACAGGCAGTGCTGATTCGGGGCCATTCACGGCCGGTCCTTCCGGCGAAGTTCGAGGGCGATCGCATCCAGCGTAACCGCGCACCCACCCGGGCAATCGGTGCACGCCACGGCACCCGTTAATGTCGAGCCGAGCACATTTTCACGGAGGACACATGGCAATGATTCCGCGCACCGGCTACCGCGCGCTGTCCGCGATCGACACCGAAAGCTTGGGCAATGGGCAAGCGCGCGGCACCGTCATCGTCACCGAAGATCACCTCAACCGCAGCGGGATCATGCACGGTGGTGCCCTGGCAACCCTCGCCGACAGCGCCCTCGGACGGGCGGTCGCGACCGCTCTCGAGCCGGGGCAAGCGCCATCGACGGCGTCGATGACGATGAGTTACATGGCGTCGGCGAACCCAGGCGACGCGCTCACCTGCATGGCCACGGTCCGCAAACGGGGCCGACAGACCGCGGTGGTTGAGGCCGATGTCGTTCGGGACTCGGACGGACGTCTGATCGCCCACGCGGTGGCGACCTTCGTCATCGTTACCCGCCGCAGCGATGTCATCGTGGATGCGGAGAAGGAACTGTCGCCGGTCGCCGACCCTGCCTAGAGCCGCCGGCGCAGCGTCAGGTCATGCGCGGCGGTAGCGCCCGTTCTCGAGTACGACACGACCTTCTTCATACAGTTCGTCGAGGTGCAGTTGGGTCATCGCGCGCTCAGAAGTTACGGCGTACGACGGGACGTTCCCAGGACGATAGACGACGCCTTTGCCGACGAGTTCGGACGCGCTCTGCGGCGACGCGAGCAAGTCGAGGACCCGTTCCGAGCGCTCGTCGATCACGTTAGTGAACGCGGCCAGCAACCGCTGGTAGGTCGCTGTATCGCGGACCTCACGCTTGTGGTGGTACGTCGAGTAGACGGCGGCCTCGATTTCCGCGCTGCGGCGCAGTGACTCGCGGAAGTCGATCAACGACGACGAGTGCACGTCGCCGTAGAACGGCCCGAAACTCGACAGGTCGACGTCCGCGGTGAAGAAGACGCCGTCCGGTTCGATCAGGTATCCGCAGTGTCCTGCGGTGTGACCGGGGAGGTGGACTGGCGTGACGATGACGCCGCCGCCGAGGTCGATCGGTTTCATGGCGAGCGCGGTGGCCTGCGGGATCGGGCCGTGCTGATACTTCTCCTGTAGTTCCTTGCGGAACCGCGGCTCGTCAAATCCGCCCGTTTCGAAGAACGCATCGACGTCGCTGACCGGTTTGAGGTCGGCTTCGTGGATCTGGACCTTCAGATCGGGGCGACTGGGCAGGCCGGCGGTGTGGTCTTCGTGGTAATGGCTAAGCACAACGAGGTCTACATCTGGGATCGGGACCGACAGCGCCGAGTCGATCACCAACCGACCCTCGGGACCCTCGACCAGGATGGGATTGCCCGTGGGGTACTTGCCGTTGTCATCGCCGCACAGCATCTGGGTGTGATCACCCAACCGAATCCGCTCAGTACTCATCCCCGGATCCTACGTGCGCCACACAATTCCGTCGGGCGGGGTGATCGACTCTTCGAAGTCGTCGATCACGAACCGGCCACTAGTGGATACGTGCGCGGGTGGTCAGCGCGATACCGGGCCGGAGGGCTTACGGGTCACCGACACGCCGCCCATCAGCGCCAAACCGTTGACGGTCACCGTCGGAGCGGACGGGTCGGGCTGCGGTACTCCGCGCTCCCATTGCCGCGAGTCGTCGAAGGCGCCCATGAACCCAAAGCCTTCGACGTTGACATTGATGTCGTCCGGCACGATGATCTCGACGCCGCCCATGATCGCCGTGACGGTGATCGTCACCTTGTCGGCGCCCAAATTCGCATGCCGCAGATCCAGCACCCCGCCGCCCATCACCGCCACCGCGGTGAACTTCGACGGCACAGTCCACACGCCTTTGCGCTCGAAGCCGGAGAAGATCGCGACTGACGTCGACGGCCCGCCATCACCGGTCACGCGCGAGGATGCTGGCGGTTGAATGTCACGCGACGGTGTATGTGCCGCGGCGTCCAGCCCGGGCCGCGACGGAATCAGGTCGCGAGTCAACACGTCGAGTTCATCGATGTACGTCGCGCCCCACGCCGACGCCGTCCGGTCATCGAACTCGTCGATCGTCAACTGCCCTTTGCCGAGGGCATCGTGCAGCACGGACGCCACGCGCCGGCGGTCCATATCGCCGGCGCGCAAACGGACCTCGGCGGCAGGGGCCGAATCGACAGGTTGCGCTGCCGCGGCCGGCTCGGGCGTGCTCGAAGACTGCGCTGCGTCTACCTCGGCAGCATCGCCGGTCTGCGCAGTCACGTCCGCCGGTGGGGTCGACGGCGCGGCAGTTTCGGCAGGATGAGCTGGGGGCGTAGCGGCCTCAGACGAGGATGATGCGGGTTTTGCCGCGCGATCGGGTGCAGGGGTCGCCGTCCAGCCTGGGCTGATTGGTGCGGGTTTATCCGCGGCCGGTCGCTTAGCGGAGCGTTCGCTCGCGGTCTCGTCCATGCGTTTCAGCCTAGGTGCTGTACCGGCGAACCCTCCAGTGACAAACGTCCTTGATGCGGCGGGAGACCGAAATCCTGGCCTCCGTCGGGGCGCATCAGATCACGATGATCAGGCGGACGACGCCCACTGTTGGAGTTTCTGCAGCGGCCAGGTGTTCACGATCCGCTCGAGGGGTACGCCGAGGTCCTCTGCTCGCTGGGCGCCGTACGCCTTGAATGCCAATTGCCCGGGCGCATGGGCATCCGAATCGATCGAGAATAGACAACCGGCGTCCAACGCCATTGAGATCAACTCATCGGGCGGATCCTGCCGCTCGAGGCGCGAGTTGATCTCCACGGCGACATCATGTTCCGCGCACGCGGCGAACACTTCGGCAGCGTCGAAACTCGACTGCGGACGCGTGCCCCTGCCACCCTGCACGAGCCGTCCGGTGCAATGCCCCAGCACGTTGACGCGCGGATTCTGCACCGCGGCGATCATCCGGCGTGTCATCGGGCGCGAGTCCATCCGCAACTTTGAATGCACGCTCGCCACCACGAGGTCGAGTTTCGCGAGCATCGCCGGCGTCTGGTCCAGCGCGCCGTCGTCCAGGATGTCGACCTCGATTCCCTTCAGCAACCGGAAGTGCGGCGCTACCACCCCGTTGATCTGGTCGATCAGGGTGAGTTGCTGCATCAACCGCGCCGCACTCAATCCGTTAGCGATCCTCAACCGCGGCGAATGATCGGTGAGTACGGCGTACTCGTGCTCGAGGTCGATCGCTGTCATCACCATCTCCTGGATCGGCGCGCCCCCGTCCGACCAGTTGCTGTGCAGGTGCAGGTCCCCGCGTAAGTGCGCCGTGTACGTACTGTCCGTCAGTTCGCCCGAGTCGGTTTGTAGATCAGCGAGGTACGTCGGCACCGAACCGTCGACGGCCTCCGCGATGACCTCGGCGGTCCGTGCGCCGATGCCGTCGAGTTCGCGCAACGTCCCGGCGTCGACACGCTGCGACAACTCGTGGTCGGACAGACCCAGCACGACCTTCAGCGCTGAGCGGAACGCCTCGACTCGATACGTACTTTCCATCTGACGTTCCAGCAGGAACGCGATTCGGCGTAGCGCGGCCTCGGCGGTCATCGGCGCTGTCAACGGCGGCAAGCTGGAACGCATACGGCCAGTCTGCCACCGGGCTGCGGGCGCTTGATGCCAGTACCGCGCCGCCGAAGTGGGAGGCGGGCTGGCAGGTGTACGACGAAGGTGACAGGGTAAGTACATGACTGACGTGTCACCTGCCGCTGTGTCACCTGCCGCGCACGAGGTTGATTTTCACTTCGACCCGATGTGCCCATTCGCGTACCAGACGTCGGTCTGGATCCGCGAGGTTCGCCGCCAGAACAACCTGCAGATCAACTGGAAGTTCTTCAGCCTCGAGGAAGTCAACCTCCGCGAGGACCAGAAGCACCCGTGGGAGCGCGAGTGGTCCTACGGCTGGTCACTGATGCGGATAGGGGCGTGGTTACGCCGCCAGGACCCCGCCCTGCTGGACGCTTGGTACGAGCGGATCGGCCGCGAACTACATATCAACGGCGGTCAGCCACATAATCCAGAAGTCGCGCGAAGGTTGCTCGCCGAGATCGGCGCACCCGAGAGTGCGCTGGACGACGCGCTCGCCGACCCGACCACTCACGACGACGTACACCGCGAGCACCAGCGGGTCATCGACTCCGGCGGCTTCGGCGTACCGACGCTGTTCTTCGGCGAGCAGGTGCTGTTCGGGCCCGTGCTGATCGACCCACCCAGCGGTGCGGACGCGCTCAGGCTGTGGGACCTCACGACGGGTTGGTTACAGTTCCCACACGTCTTCGAGTTGCAGCGGCCCAAATCGCCGGATGACCAGAAGCAGATTCGGCACACGCTGGAGCCGTACCTCGCCGGACGCGACTGGATCAGTATCAACCGTGGCAAAGAGATCAAGTTCGAGGAGCAGGGATGACCAATCGCGATCAGATCGTCGACGCGTACCAGACCCAGTTCGCGGCCACTGCGGCCCTGATGGCCGGGCTCACCGACGAGCAGTGGACCGCGCCGAGCATCCTGCCGGGTTGGCGCGTTACTGATGTTCTCGCGCACTGCCTCGGCACCGAGTACATGCTCCTCGGCGAGCAGCCCCCCGCACTCGACGGCGAACCGCCCGCGCATGTGCACAACGAGATCGCGCGGCGAAACGAAGAATGGGTGCACTTGATGCGCGAGGACACTCCGCAGCAGATGCGCGACCGCTGGGCCGATGTCGCCAAGCGCCGCAACGGGATCATGTCCGCGCAGACGCAGGAAGACTTCGACGCGGAGTCGTGGACACCCATCGGCAAGGGCACGCTAGGCGACTTCATGCGCATTCGCGTCTACGACATCTGGCTGCACGAACTGGACATCCGCGACTCGCTCGGCATGCCGCCGGCCGAGAACAATGCTCCCGCCGAGATTGCCGTCGCAGAGGTTGAGCGCGCGCTCGGCTACATGATCGGCAAGAAGGCCGCTGCGCCGGACGGATCGCGAGTGCGGTTCGAGTTGACCGGACCGGTGCAGCGCGCCTACGGCATCACTGTTGACGGCGGACGCGCCAAGTCCGGCGAACCGATGGACGATCCCACGGTGACCGTGCGGATGAGCAGCACCGATTTCGCTCGCCTCACCGGAAACCGCGGTGATATCGAAACCGTCGCGCAGCGTGTAGACGTCAGCGGCGATACCGAGTTGGGGCAGCGGATCGCTCGCAGTCTCGGCTACACAATGTAACGAAACCTCCCAACCGTTCAACCGAAAGGCAATCCACGTGTACGCAGCCGAATTCGCCCGTACGACGCCGGACAAACTGGCGATCGCGATGGCGTCCTCGGGTGAAAGTTTCACCTTCCGCGAGTACGAGCAGCACGCGAACCAAGTCGCGCACCTGTTCCGTGAAATCGGCCTGCAGAACACCGACACGATCGCGCTCGTGCTCAGCAACACCCCTACCTACATCTTCGCTAAAGCCGCCGCAGAACGCGCCGGATTGCGATTCGTCTGCATCAATACGCATTTGCAGGCCGACGAACTGCAATACATCGTCGCCGACGCAGAAGCATCCGTGGTGGTCTGCGACGACACCACTCTGGAGTCGATGCTGTCGTTGCCCGAACGGTGCCCCGGCGTACGACGCTGGCTGGTGGCCGGTGCGCCGTCCAGCGGAGTGTTCGAGAACTTCGAGGAGCTGGTCGACGGTAAGCCCACCGAGCCGATCGCTGACGAACGCCTCGGCGGCGGGATGCTCTACAGCTCGGGCACAACCGGGCGCCCGAAGGGCATCATCCGGCCGATTCCGGACGGCGAACCGCAGTACAACCTGCCCGTCTACCAGTTCACCAACGAAATCTTCCAGCTCAAGCCCGGGATGGTGTACTTGAGTTCGGCGCCCCTGTATCACTCGGCGCCGCACAGCTCGTTGCTCGGCGCGGTCCGCCTCGGCGCGACCTCCATCGTGATGGAGAAGTTCGATGCCGAGCAGTTGCTGGAGCTCGTCGATAAGTACAAGGTGACCACGATGCAGGTCGTGCCGACGATGCTGAATCGGATCATGCGACTGCCCAAGGAAACCCGAGACAAGTACGACATTTCCTCGCTGACCCATGTGGTGCACGGCGCCGCGCCCATGCCGCCGCAGCTCAAGCGGCAGATCATCGACGAGTGGGGGCCGGTGCTGTACGAGTACTACGGCGCCACCGAAGGCAACGGGTTCTGCTACTCGACATCGCAGGAGTGGCTCGAGCGCCCGGGCACGGTCGGCCGCGCGATCCTTGGCGAACTGGTGATCCGCGATGCGGAGGGCAACGAGCTCGGCCCGAACGAAGAGGGCACGATCTGGTTCCGCGGCGCCACCAACTTCACGTATAAGGGCGATCCGGAGCGGACGGCGGAGCAGCAGAGTGCAGATGGGACGATGTCGACCGTCGACGATGTCGGTTACGTCGATGAGGACGGCTACCTGTTCCTCACCGACCGCAAGTCGCACATGATCATCTCCGGCGGCGTGAACATCTACCCGCAGGAGATCGAAGACCTGCTGGCGGTGCACCCGGACGTACTCGACGTCGGCGTGATCGGCGTGCCGAACGAGGACTTCGGCGAGGAGGTGAAGGCCGTGGTGATTCGCGCGGAGTCCGATAAGTCGGACGACGACCTCGCGCGCGAACTCATCGACTATGCGCGCGACAACCTCGCGCACTTCAAGGCGCCCCGGTCGATCGACTTCGTCGACGAACTGCCGCGTAACCCCGCGGGCAAGTTACAGAAGAAATTGTTGCGGATGCAGTACGCCGAGAAGGCCACAAAGTAGCAACGGAACCGATCGTCCCGGCGACCCATCAGGAAGAATCGTCGGGGCGATCGTCTGTGTTACGGAGAGTGAAGCCATGGGTGCCAGAAGTGTCATCGCGGGGATCTTGTTGGTACTCAGCGTGCTGGTGGCGCCAGTAGCGGCGGTCGGCGCATGGGCGCGCGCGGAAATCCTCGACACCGACAACTTCGTAGCGACCATGGATCCGTTGATCGAGGAGCCTGAGGTCCGGGAACTGCTGCTGGATGAGACCCTCGCGGCGATACAGCAGCAAATCGACATCGAGTCACTGCCCGGTGACGGGATCGAAGAGCTGCTCTCTGAGGGCATCGACAAAGCGATCGCGTCGGACGCGTTCGCCGATGTGTGGACGACGATGCTGCAGCAAGCGCACACGCGCACCGTCGACTTGTTTGAGGAGAACCCGGACAGCGCGGCCTCCCTGGCCGAAGACGGCACGCTCGCTCTGGATCTCGGGATCGTCGTTGAGCAGATCAAACAAGCGCTCGTCGATCAGGGCCTGACTTTCGCGGCCGACCTGCCGGAGGTGACCGGAAGCGTCACCATCGTCACCAATGACTCGCTGAATACGGCGCGAACGGCGTACAACCTGACGGATTCCTTCGGGTTCTGGCTGCCGTTCATCGCCGGCGCGCTGCTGCTCATCGGGCTGGCGCTGTCGGTGGCTCGCTTCGCGTCGTTGGCGCGCACCGCGGGCGCATACGTGTTCATGTTCTTGACCGTGTTGGCGGCCGTCGTACTCGGTGAGGAGGTTCTCTCCCGCAGCATGACCCCGGACCGCATGTCACCCGAAGCCGCTTCGACCATCTATGGCCACGTGTTCGCCAGCCTGCGGACGCTACTGATCGTGTTGTCGATTGCCGCCGCGGTGGTGTGTATCGCGGGTGCGATCACCAGCACCGTGCTCGGTCGGCGGGCGCAGCGCCCGCAGCCGTACAAACCGGACGCCGCCGCTGCCGGTCCGTACCCGGCGGCCGCGCCGTCCACTCCGTCGATGTCCGCGCGGTCCGCCCCGCCGACGGCGCCTGCTGGACCATCGAGCCCCTACGGACCGACCGGCCCCTCTGGGCCATCCGGCCCCTCTGGGGCGGCCACGCCTCCGACGAGTTGGCCGTCGGGACCGTCCGCGCAATATCCGCCGACGTCGCCGTACGGCCGCTAGCGGCCGTACGGCGTCTGGCTATTTGCGCTTCAAGTTGCGCACTTACGCCCCGTAGTCGAGGTGTAAGTGCGCCACTTAATGCGCGAACAAGGACCTGACCTACGGATAATGAGCCGATACGTGGTTAGTCGTCGGACACGGTGACGGTCACCGGAATGTTGCCGCGGGTGGCGTTCGAGTAGGGGCAGACCTGGTGTGCCTTATCGGCGAGGGCTTGCGCCTCGTCGTTCGGCAGGTTCGGTATGACGACCTCTAACTCGACTTCGAGGGCGAAACCGCCAGTATCGGTCTTGCCGAGGCTCACCCGCGCGCCGACACTTGAGTCGCCGAGATCAGCTTTCGCGTTGCGCGCTACGAGCTGCAAGGCGGAATGGAAGCAGGCTGCGTACCCGGCAGCGAACAACTGTTCCGGGTTGCTGCCGTTACCGGAGCCACCCAGTTCGACCGGAAACGCGAGATCCAGGTCAACGCGGCCGTCGCTGGATCGCGTGTGGCCGTTGCGGCCGGCACCGGTGGCGATGGCTTCGGCGGTGTACTTGTCGCTCATGGTTCTCCCTTTTCGATGGTGTCGCCTAGTGGAACGTCGCTCGGATCTAGACGTCGCTTGGTGGAACTCGTTCGGGGCCGTCCGCATTCCTGCTGAAAGCGCAGCGCAGGCGGGCACTTGTCGATGTATGGCGGACAACTACCCGCTCACGCTGCGTTTTCATCAGCGCACGCGGCCTAGACAGGGGCGATGGAGTGCGCCGCTTCGGTGAGGAACTGGTCGGCGAACTCATTGATCGCTTCGACGTCGGCCGCCCCTAGGCTCATCGTCGGCAGGATGAACTCATCGAGTCCGGCCTCGGCGTACTGCCCGAGGATGTCCGCGAGCTGTTCAGGCGTACCGCCGATCGCCGCCCGGGTCTTGTTGACGTGCTCAGCCTTCGCAGCGCCGTCGGGACCGATGAACACCAGGGCTTGGGTGGAGCGGTGCAACGTCTTCGGATCGCGCCCGCGTGCCTCGCACGCCGCCGACATCACGGCGGTCTTGTGCGCGAACACCTCCGGCGTCGACCAGGTGTTCCACTCCTCGGCGTACTCGGCGACGATCTTCGGCATCACCTTCTCACCGCTCGCGCCAATCAGGATCGGCAGCGGGCCGACCGGCTTCGGGTTCAGCGAGGCGTCACGTAACTGGTAACGCTCGCCGTCGAAGGTGGTGAGTTCCTCATCGCGCAGCGACTGGAAGATCTGACACGCTTCGCGGAACCAGGACAGGCGTTCGCGGACGGTGCCGAGTTCAAGCCCGAACGCTTCGTGCTCGTTGACCTGCCAGCCGGCGCCAATGCCCAGGACGAACCGGCCGCCGCTGATCTCGTCGATAGCGGCCGCGGTCTTCGCGACGACGGCGGGGTGACGGTAGGTGTTGCCGAGCACCAGCGGGCCGATCCGCACGCGCGGTACGACGGCGGCAAGTGCAGCGAGTTGGGCGAGAGCCTCGCCGGTTGGGTCGGTGTTGGGCTCTGGCGTGTTGGGCATGAAGTGGTCGGCGAGCCATATGCCGCTCCAGCCGGATTGTTCGGCGTGGGTGGCGAGGTCGCGCAGTTCGGACCAGGGACGATTGGCGGGGAGCCACAGGCTAAAACGCATACCGCGAGCCTAGCCCTGCTGTATCCCACGTCACCCCCGGACAGTCGCTGACGGCGTACTGACGTTCCCGCGGGGCATTGCGGCCACGGCCTGTGGGTTGTCGCGTCGCCCAGGCCGGGGGGACCTAGGCAGTGGCGACCTAGGGCGCGAGATTAGCTCGCCACGAAGCCGGCGAAGCTGCCGTTGAGGTAATTGACGAAGGTGTCCGAGACGAACTCGGACTTCAGGTGATCGACAGCCACCGGCGTGGGCACCGACGCGAACGCCGGATCGGCTATCGCGCGTCGCGGGAAGTCATGGTGCAGGATCGCCGCACGACCGATGAACGCGAAGTCTGCTCCGACGTCCAGCGCCCACTGGGCCTGTTCAGCGTTCCGGATCATGCCGGCGATGCCGAGCTTCGTTGTCCCGCGCGGGATGTCGGTGAAGTGCTCGGCGAGCGGCTTCTGCTCGTGTGCCGCGTCGTGCGGCAACTTCGCGATGTCCCACAGCGACATGTCCAGGTAATCGAGCCGTCCGTCGGCCATCACCTCGCGCGCGAACTGGCGCATCTCGATTAAATCGACGCCGTGGCGCTCGCCGGACAGCCGCAGCCCGACGCTGAACGAATCAGAGGTAGCGTCCGTGACGGCGTCGATGAGTTCGCGGATGACCCGAGTGCGGTTCTCGTACGACCCGCCGTACTGATCGGTGCGGTCGTTGTGGGCAGCGTCCAGGAAGGCGCATGGCAGGTAACCGTGGGCGCCGTGGATTTCCACCCCGTCGAACCCGGACTGCTCGGCGCGGACAGCGGCCTTCGCGAAGTCTTCGATGACGCGCTGTACCTCGCCGGTGCTGAGCGCGCGAGCGTTGTGCTTTTCGTCGTCCCACGGCGCGACGGCCTGCAGTCCGGAGTGCTCCTGCTGTGCGCGGCGTCCGCCGTGATGGAGCTGGACGACGGACATGGTGTCCTCGTTGTTCAGCGCGGTCGCGAGCCGGGTGAGGCCGGCGAGGTGATCATCGGAGTAGATGCCGAGTTGGCCGGCGAACGCCTGGCCCTCGGGTGAGACATGCGCGGCGCAGGTCATGGTCATGCCGAATCCGCCGCGGGCGCGGGCGACGAGCCAGCGGAACTCGTCCTCGCCGAGAGTGCCGTCGGGGTTGCTCTGCGAGTTGGTCAGCGGCGCGAGGGCGAACCTGTTCGACATCGAGTGGCCGCTGGCAAAAGTCACGGATTCGTTGAACATTCCAACAGGGTAGTCCGCCCTCGCTCAGGCCCTACTTCTGGTACGGCGTCTTATACGATGTCGCCTCATCACTGCTGAACAAGTCTCCGGTCTTGACCAATCCTGTCGGCTTCGACGGGTCCACCTTCAGGATGTACGCCTCGCGGCTGGTGGGCTCCCCGTACTTCGACAGGTCCAGGTTCCCAGTGAGGTGCTTGGTGTCGACGTCCGTGATCTGTTCACGAGCCGCAAGTACTCCGGCCCTGCTCATATCGCCGTTCTCGCAGGCTTTTTTCAGGATCTGCTCGAATGCCATGCCGAACACGTAGCCCGACGGAATCGCTTTCTCCGGTTCTTCGTCGTACTTCGCGTCGTACTTCTCAGTGATATCCACCATCGCGGGATTGTCGGTGTCGCTGTAGGCAGCGACCGAGTTCACGAAATAGTAGTTCTCCTGTAGCGCCGAGGACATTGTCTCGTCTTTGAGGAGCGTGACAGAGTACGTCGGGTTGTTGCCGACCAACGGCACATTCAGGTTCTGCGTTTTGTTCTGCAGTGCGATCGAGCCCAGCGCGCCAGGGGTGACGGCGAGCGCGATCGCTTTGACGCCCGCGTCTTTGAGTTTGGTGATAGTCGCCGTCATGTCCGTATCGCTGGCAGACACGGAAGCCTCGACGACCTCCATATCGTGCTCTTTGGCGTAGTACTTCGAGCCCAGCAACGAGTTCTGGCCGTATTCGGAGTCGACGTAAATGTGCCCGACTTTGTCGCCATCAGAGATCAGGCCTTGCTCCTGTAGGTAGGCCAACCCGTTGACCATCTCGACGTCGTAGGTCTGCCCGATCATCAGTATCGCGTCAGAATCTAGGTTTTGCGAGGCCGTGGCCGACGGGATGCTCAGCATATGGTCGGTCGTGAGTTTCTGCTTGAGCGCGGCCAGCGGTGGCGACCCATTCACCTGGATCATCGCGACCACGCTGTCCTTCATCTGCGCGTAGAGGGGTACGGCGTTGTCCGCTTTATACCCATGATCTTGCACGTTGAGTTCGACCTGTCGACCACAGATTCCACCGTCGGCGTTGATGTCGTCCACCCAGAGCTGATTCCCTTGCGTATTGGCGATGCCAGTCGCTTTGAACACGCCTGACGAATCCGTGAGTACACCGAGGGTAATGGTGAGAGTCACGATGCCCAGGCGGGCGGGATTCAAGCGCATCGGTAGGCCTCCAGGTGTAGTGGTGGGCTACTTTCCTCCTATGCCGAGCGTCTGCGCAAGGAATACCGCAACAACTTTCGCAAAGTTAACGAGTGTTGCGGCGAGTGAAGGCGAGGGCGAACTCGTTGCGGGTGTCGTCGATAGCCTCGCGTTCGTGCAGATTGCGCCACCGGTTGTTCATCCGCTTTTGCTGCGCGATCACATGTCGACTCGACAGCGACACCTTGGCGAGCAGTTCGCGCGCTGCCGACTCCGGGTCGGCGTCGACGCGATTGAGGTAGCCGCGTTGCAACATCAGGTTGGCGTCGTACTTCTCGCCGGTCAGCACGATCTCGGTGGCGAGGGTCCACCCCATCACCCGGTGTAGGTTAACCGTCTCGAGGACGGACGGAATGTCGATGCGGACCTCAGGCATCTGGAAGAACGTGTCGGGCGCGCAGGTGCGGAACTCGGCTGCAGCGGCGATCTCCAGCGCGCCGCCGATCACGTATTTGCGCATGGCAACCGCGACGGGAACGGGACAGTCCTTGACTGCCTGACAGACGTCGCCGAGTCGGGTTATCACCTCGTACGCGCGATTCGGGTCATCCGTCTCGAAGAGCGTGGTGTTCATCCCCGCCGAGAATCCGGCTGCGGGATCGGCGCGCAGCAGCACTCCACGGACCGACTCATCGGCCGCGGCCTCGGCGAATGCGGCAATCAGCGCATCGAGCATCTCGATGGTGAGGCTGTTGGCCTGCCTCGCATTGGCGAGCGTGATGATCCGTACGTCGCCGTCATTGCTGGTCTCCACTGACATAGTCGCTCCTCGTTGCCGATCGTGCCTGTGAGCATGACAGAGGGGCGTTAGGTGAGACCAAGGGTGCCGCATTGCCGCGCGATCAGGGCGGCGTACAGCGCGTCAGCGGGATCGGCGGTGCCGACGAGATGCCCCCCGAGCTCCAGTGAGATCAGGCCGGTGAGCGCGGCAAGTTCGGCGAGTACGGCGGCAGCGCCGGAGGGGTCGTGTGCAAAACCCTGGTCCACGAGCGTCGCGGTTTGGGCGGTGAGTTCGGAAGCGTCGAAGCCAGCGACCCGAGCGCGGGCGCCCGCCGCCAGGAAGTGGCGGGCGACGTCGGCGGCTGCTGGAACCGTCTCTGGGGGTGCGACGTATCCGGGCAGCGGTGTGCCGTAGATGAGTTGGAACTCGTTGGGGCTGCGCAGCGCCCAGGCGCGCAGCGCGTGTGAGAGTGCCGCCCAATCCTCGGGAGCCGTGGCTAGTTCCTTGGCCAGCCGGCCGTAGCTCTCGATGATCATCGCGGTGATCAGTGTTTCTTTGGTCGGGAAGTAGCGGTGGATCGCCGAGGACACGATGCCGACGTCACGCGCCACAGCTCGCATGGAGAGCGCGGCCCCGTGAGCGGCGACCTGTTCGCGCGCGGCGGCAAGGATATTCGCGGTTGTTTCCGCGCGGTGCTGTTCTCGTACTCCGGTCATGTTTGCATCTTGCCACAAAGTGAGAGCACTGCTCTTGCGACGACGAGAGCAGTGCTCTACATTCGAGGTATCGAAAACAAGAGCAGTGCTCTCTATTGATGAGGTGGAAGCTATGTCTGATCCCCGTTCCTCCCGACACCTGATCGCGCCGACCGTAGGCACCGGCGCGCTCATGGCCGCCTATCTCTGGCTCCGCCCCTACGGTGACGCCGATGGAGCAACGGCGTCCGCTGAAGCCTTCGCCTCGGACGCGTGGGTGATCGCCCATGTCTGCGGCTTGTTGGCGCTCGCGTCGCTCGCGAGGCTCGCCGCCCGCGTAGCCGACGTACATGGCGGCGTTCGCGCGCGGGCCGCACGGACGTTGGGTCTGGCGGGCGCCGTGCTGGTGCTGCCTTACTACGGGGCAGAGACGTTCGCGCTGCACGAGATTGCGCGCCATGACGCCGCCGAGCCCGCCCTGGTCGAGGCCGTACGTGGCAACCCGGTGGCGATGACGATGTTCGGGATCGGCCTCATCTTTCTCGCGGCCTCCGCACTGCTCGTGGCTAGCGTGTGGGCGCGCAACAACGCCGTACGCCCACTGGCTGCGGTGCCGCTGGGTGTGCTCGCTGCGCTGTTCCTGCCACAGTTCTTCCTGGCTCCAGGCTTGCGTATCGCGTACGGCGCGCTGTACCTCGTCGCCGCCGCAGTATTCCTGGTCGCGATCGTGCGGACGTCGGAGCCGGCGGTGGCCCCGGACGCCGCCCCGGCGGTGCTCTGATAACCGCGAACTGGACTCCCGCCCGCGCAGCTTCCCGAGGGCGGGCGGACACTGAGAAGCGGCGAAACCCACGGTGCACCATGTGCGCCGGGTGAGCCCACAAAACTGTCGGTGCGCGTCGCGATGATGGCGACCCGAGATCAACAACGGCCGAGGGGTAGGAGTGCGATGGTGACCGAGACTCGGGCAGAGGCAGGGCCCCCGCATAACAACGCCGACACTCCGGGCATCGACGCGGCCGACGATCCCGTCAGCACCGCGCGGCGGTCGCAGACCGACGCCGGTGGGCTCGCCGCAGCGACGTCCACCAAGGGCGCTTGGCCGGCGCTATGGGCGCTCGTCATCGGCTTCTTCATGATCCTGGTCGATTCCACCATCGTTTCGGTGGCGACCGACTCGATCATGGTCGGACTGCAGACCGACCTCAACAGCGTGGTGTGGGTGACCAGCGCCTACCTGCTCGCGTACGTCGTCCCGCTGCTGGTCAGCGGCCGGCTCGGTGATCAGTTCGGTCCCAAGCGGATTTATCTCATCGGTCTCGTTGTGTTCACCGTTGCCTCGGCGCTGTGTGGGTTCTCCGGAACTGTCGAGATGCTGATCGCCGCGCGCGTGCTGCAGGGGTTGGGCGCCGCGCTGATGACGCCGCAGACGATGGCGGTGATCACCCGCACCTTCCCGCCGGAGAAGCGCGGCAAGGCGATGGCGCTGTGGGGTTCGGTGGCCGGCGTGGCCATGTTGGTCGGTCCACTTGCCGGCGGGGTGCTCACCCAGCAACTCGGCTGGGAGTGGATCTTCTTTATCAATGTGCCCGTTGGCGTGATCGCGTTCATCGCCGCGGTGCGACTGGTGCCCAGGTTGCAGACGCACGCGCACCGCTTTGATATCCCTGGAATCCTGCTGAACACGATCGGGCTGTTCGTGCTCACCTTCGGCCTGCAGGAGGGCCAGAAACACGACTGGGGAACCATCGCCGGACCGATTTCGGTGTGGTCGCTAATCATCACCGGGATCGTGCTGCTCGCGATCTTCGTGTACTGGCAGTCGGTCAACAAGGCCGAACCGTTGATGAGCCTCGAGCTGTTCCGCGACCGTAACTTCACACTGGCAAATATCGGTATCTGCACCATGGGGTTCGCCATCACGGGTCTGGCGATTCCGTTAATGCTCTATGCGCAGAAGACGCTGGGGTACGACGTGATCGGCTCAGCGTTGCTGATGGTGCCGATGGCGGTGCTGTCGATCATCACCGCGCCGATCGTTGGCCAGTGGACCGATCGCGTGCACCCGAGGCTCCTCGCCGGATTCGGGTTCGCCGGGCAGGCGGCTGGCCTGTGGTGGTTGGGTGCGGTGATGCGCGAGGACGCCACGGTGTGGCAACTCGCGCTCCCGATCGGGCTGCTCGGACTCAGTGGATCATTCATTTGGGCGCCGCTGTCAGCGACCGCGAACCGGAACCTGCCGATGCGACTCGCGGGCGCTGGATCCGGCGTATACAACATGACTCGGCAGGTCGGCGCCGTCCTCGGCAGTGCCGCTGTCGGCGTGCTGATGCAGGCGCGGATTTCAGCGCACCTCAGCGGATTGGTCGGTGGTTCAAGCGACTCGTTTAACACGAGCACCGGGGCCCTGCCGCCTCCGCTGAAGGAGCCGTTCGCGCGGGCGATGGGCGAAAGCCTGTGGCTGCCGGCAGCAGTTCTGCTGATCGGCCTCATCGTCGTGCTTTTCTTCGAGCGACCGACGCATGCCGGTATGCGCCCAGTGCAACGGGCCAAGGCGCGCTAGGGAAGTCTAGAGCCGCGCGTCTAGAGATAGGCGTCTAGAGCCAATGATGGAACTGGCCGTGCGGTGCTGTGCGGGCGAGCGGCTGGCCATCCAGCGATAGCACGAAGGAGGGCGGACCGTCCCAGCTCGGAATCCGTTCGGCAACGCCCGGCAGCACCCGATCGGCCTCGTTCGCCAGCCAGCGGACCGGCAGGTCCGCCATCATCGCCTCGAACTCGATGCGGCGCTCACGCTGGAAGTACGCGAGTACGACGGTATGCATGACCACGACCGTGGCATCCTGCGGCGCCCGCGCGATGAGCGACGGGAGCTGCTCGATCGCGTCGCCTCGTACCCGCACGACGTCTTCAGCGGCAGCCATCTGTAGGGCGCTCGCCAGCCGGCGCTCGCGGGTTGCCTGTCCTGGCCAGACGAGCGAACGCAGCCACTTCGCGTCGTCCGGATCGCTCGGATTCAGCGGATTCAGGTCGATCCCGGCGCGCCACACGACATTCGGAAGTTCGTATGGCACCGGCGAACGCCCGGTCACGGCGCACTCGATCACGGCCACGTCGTCCTGGCCGCGAGCGACGGTGCTGCCGTCCTCGAGCGACCAGCGGTATCCGTAGCGGTCCGGAAACAGGCAGAGTCCGGCTGACATGCCGACCTCGATGAGCGCGATCTTTTCGCCGAGGCTCGACAGCACCGGAGCAAGGTTGGCGCAGCGTCCGGGCTCGTTGGTTTGGGTATCACGGGCGAGGACGACGGCGCGTATTTCCGGCCAATGTTGCTGGACCCAGGCGAGGAAGTCCGCCCCGGGAGCCGTGGGCCCCTCCAGGTAGCGCAGGGTCGCCAGGAACACGTTCGGTTGCCGCTTCTTGCCGGGCAGCGAGTCCAACAGTGGCCAGATGTCTTCGGTCTGGGCGATCCAGGTGCTCAGTTGTTGCCAGGTTGGTGAGGACGCGGTCTCCGTCGCGAACCAGCGATAGAGATCCGGGATCGAGGTATCGGAGTAGAAATGGCCGCCAGTCATGTGGGCATTCTCCCAGCAGTTGTGCGGGCACGATCTCTGCGGCGTTGATCGCCGCCCGCGGGTCGGTCTGGTCGCGAACAGAAGGTGCGGGATGATCTGTGGTGAGGACCGAGACGAATGAAGGTGGACTGTGGCCGAGGAGGGTTCGGGCGCGCCGGGTCAACGGCGCACAGAACGTTCCCCAACCCAGCGACGAGCGGACTCAGTCGGAATGTTGGTCATCGCCGTGTTGGCGATCGGGCTGCTCAGCCTGAACTTGCGCATACCGACCTCGGCGACCGGGCCGCTGCTGCCGACAATCGGCGCCGACACCGGCCATGGCGAAACCGTGCTGTCCTTGCTGACCACGATCCCACTGATCCTGGTGTTCGTGATCGCGCCCATCACGCCGCGCATCACCGGTCGGTTCGGTCGCTCCCGCGTTATCGGGTTTGTGCTCGTGCTCGTCATCATCGGCACTCTCGTTCGCTCTGTTCCAGGGGATCTTGGGTTGTTTGCGGGCACGATCATCCTGGGTATCGGGATCGCGCTGGGTACGGTGCTCGGACCGGCTGCGGTGGCCGCATCGCGCCGAGCGTGGCGTGGCTGGTTGACGGCGACGTACACGATGACGCTGAGCCTCGGACCGGCATTGGCCCTCGGGCTGACGATCCCGATGATGACCGGGTTCGGTCTCGAGTGGCGCGGCACGCTACTGCTGTGGGGCCTCGTCGGTGTATTCGGTCTTGCGTTCTGGATCGCGTATACCCGAATGACGGTGGCTCGCGAGGCGACCGCTGCTGCTGTGGGAGACGGCGTGACGGACGTGGCGAATGTGCCTTGTCCAGTGCCGGACGTGGTGGGCGCGGTGGACCCGGTCGCGGGCGTGGAAGACCCGATAGTTCGGGCCGTGCCGGTGGTGCGGGATCCGCGGGTCTGGGGTTTGGCGGTCTACCTGGGCACGACCTCACTGATCTTCTACGTGTCGTCGACCTGGCTGCCGACCGCGTTCGCGCAGATGGGGCTTGATGCCGACGCTGCCGGCGGGTATACGTCGCTGATCAGCATCATCGCGATTCCGTGCGCTTTCCTCGCGCCGCTAGCGCTTCGGCGAGGGTGGGGAGCGCTGATCGTTCCGCTAGGTCCGGTCATCGCGTGCGTCGGCGTCGTACTGCTGTTGGCCGCCGAAGCTGGCGGCGTACTCGGCTCGAGTGTGCTGCTGGGGATCGCGCAGGGCATCTGTCTCGGGGTGTCGTACGGGCTGGTGGTCGAGTTCGCGACGTCCCCGGAACACGCGGCGTCGGTGTCGGCGGTGACGTCGACGGTCGGGATTGCGCTTGCTGCCGGTGGGCCGCTCGCCTTCGGCTTAGGGCTGGAATTGACCGGGTCGTACGTCGTGCCGATGGTCGGCCTGGGGAGCATCGCATTGCTACAGGCGGCTCTGGGGTTGTGGACCGGCCGCCTCGGTCCCGCACGTCGCGGGCGTTAGGCCTCGCTCGTCGCTAGCGGTGAAGGCTGGTGTCGCGATGAGTCGTCGGTTTCCTCGAATCGGTTTCCTCGAATCGGGTCCTCCGTCTGGGAGCATTATTGTTATGGCCCGATTGCTCACAGACGATGATGTCGAACCTGTCCTGACTCCTGCGTTGGCCTTGGATGCAGTCCGCGGGGTCCTGCGTGATCACGCGGCCGGCCGGGCCAGCGGCGGACCCCGTGTGTCTGCCGACCTGGGTGCCGGCGAACTCACCTTCACCGCGGGTGCGACCGCCGAGGTGTACGGCTACCGAAGTTATGACAGCCTCGGACCGGGCAAGGTCGATCAGATCGTCGCGTGCCTGGATCGTCGTACCCGTCGGGTGAAGTACGTACATGTCGGCAGTCTCGTCGGGATACCGCGGACTGGCGCAATCGGTGGTGTCGCAGTCGATGCGATGGCTGCGACCGATGCGCACGTACTGGCGGTGCTCGGCTCCGGAGTGCAGGCCTATTGGCAGGTGTGGGCGATCAACGCGGTGCGGCCGCTGAGCGAGGTCCGCGTGTACTCGCCACGAATGGATCGGCGCGCAGGCTTCGAATCGCGGGTGCGCGAACGTATCGGTGCTCCGATCACCGCGGTGGATTCGGCCCGTGCTGCTGTCGATGGCGCTCAGATCGTAGTGCTGGCCACGGACGCCACGGAACCGGTTATCGACACGTCCTGGCTGGCAGATGGCGCTCACGTGAACGCGCTCGGGCGTAAGCGGCCCGGTGCCGCCGAGTATGACCCACAGCTACTGGAGCAGTCTTTCATCACGGCGGACTCGGTGGCCCAATTGACGGAGTTGACCGGAGTGTCGGCACCGATTGATCCGCTCGGGCTCCATCTGGAGCCTGACGGCGACCGGCTGCACGGCAAGCGGCTCACCCTGTTTCAGTCGTGTGGTCTCGCCGGTACGGAGGTAGCGATGCTGAACGCATTAGGTGACGCCCTCGGCTCCTAGAGTGGATGTCGGGAGGTATACCGATGCTGTCCGAGGTGCGCAACAGGTTGCGGGACGCGATGCGGGCGCGTATCGCCGGCGAGAATGCTGATGCGCGCGCAGCAGATATTTGGCTCAAGCCAGGCGAGCGGCGGTTTACCGAGTCCGATCCGATCTGGCGGGTGCACTCGGACGCCGCGATGTTTGCTGGCGGAATTAGAGCGTTGCTGCTGCAGTCGCTGCACCCATTGGCGATGGCAGGGGTGGCGGAGCATTCAGGGTTTCGCGGCGATCCGTTCGGGCGGTTGCAGCGCACCAGCGACTTCATCGCGAAGACTACGTTCGCCGTACGCGAGGATGCCGATCGCGCGATCCGCATCGTGAGAGCTGTGCACAAGCACGTGAACGGGATAGCACCAGACGGCCGGGCGTACGACGCGAACGATCCGCACCTACTGCTGTGGGTGCACGTTGCCGAAGTCGAAAGCTTCCTGGTCTCTTATCAACGATTCGGCGCTGGCCGGCTTGATGCCGATGAGGCTGACGAATATGTCGCGCAAACAGGCGTCGCGGCCGAAGCCCTCGGCGTACGACGCGCGCCGCGTACCGCCGCCGAACTGGTTGAGGTGCTGGCGTCGTACCGCGGTGAATTGGAGTCGACCCCGGCCGCGCGCGACGTTGCGCGGTTTCTGATGCTGCAGGCGCCAGTGCCAATACCGGCGCGGCCTGGGTACATGCTGCTGGCAGGTGCTGCGGCATCGAGTCTGCCGCGCTGGGCGCTGTCGATGCTCGCTATACCCCGGTTCCCGCTCATCACACCGACCGCGGGGTACCTCGCGGGTGGCGCGATGGTGCGGACGATCCGGTGGATCATGCAAGCCCCACCACGGGACGATGCGTCCGCGACACTTGCCGAAGCTCGTGCTCCGCGGCCAGGCGCGCACCGTAGCGCCTGATCGGTGTAGCCAGACCGGTCACGTGAACGGGCGCGTAACAGCAGCGTAAGTCCACGACGAGACAGTCGAATCGCTGTTTCGTGGCTGGCTGAGGAGGGCTACGCTCGTCGAGCACAGTTGCGTAGTAACGCTGCGGAGTCGCGTCGAGGGTTGGCGCGCCGACGAAAGGAACCAGCCACCTATGATCCAGCTCGGCATCCTGCTCATCATCCTCGGCTTCGGGTCGCTGATCCTCGAAACCATGGATATGGAGTTCCGGATTCTATCGTGGGCGACTGATATGCAGCCCGGAATCGGAATTGTGGTCGGCATCGTCGGCGTCGCGATCATCGGCGTCGCAATCTATCTGCAGCAGAAGAAAAAGGGCGACCAGACGTCCGGTAGCACAGGCTTTGGCGCGCAACCTCAGCCGGGATTTGGTGATCAGCAGAACTCAGCGCAGGCCGGTCTCGGTGGCCAGCAGCCCCAGTTTGGACAGCCGCAGCAGCCGCAAGCCCAATTCGGCCAGGCGCCGGCTCAGCCGCAGGGTGCGTCAGGTCAGACAGGTGTGCCGGGTCAGCCGGGTGCGCCGGTCTCGGGTCAGCCTGGCCAGCCGCAGCAGTGGGCGCCAGGTCAGTCCGCGCCAGGGTCCGCGGCGCCCGGTCAGGCGGGCGCTGGACCGTCGGCACCGGGTCACATGCCGGGTCAGTCGGGGCCGTCAGCCGCACCGCAGGGTCCGACCGCACCGGGGCAGCCGCAAGCAGGGCCTGGATTCGGCGCTCCGCAGAACTAAATCGCTACTCGAACGGTGTGGGGTCTCCCGCGCCCACGCGGCGTAGTTCGGGTTCGTCGCCGGTGAAGTCCACGACGGTGGTGGGCGTGAAACCGGATTCGCCCTCGATCACGGCGTCCAGCACGTGATCAAGTTCGTCCTTGATCTCCCAACCCATCAGTAGTGGCGAGTCATGCTCGGGCAGTAGGAGCGTGCTGGACACGATCGGCGTGCCGAGTTCCTGGCACAACGCCTGCGCGACCTTATGGTCGGGGATGCGGACGCCGACCGTCTTCTTCTTGGCGTTCTGCATGACGCGTGGAGTTTCATGGCTGGCCTTCATTATGAACGTGTACGGGCCAGGCGTTGCGTTCTTGAGTACTCGGAACAGCGAGTTGTCGAACATGACGTATTCGTTCATCTGCGAGAAGTCACGGCAGACGAGGGTGAAGTCGTGCTTACTGTCTAGCTTTCGGATGTCGCGAATCCGCTGCAGCGCGTCCTTATTGGCCAACGAGCAGCCCAGCGCGTAACAGGAGTCAGTGGGGTATGCGATCAGGCCACCGTCCCGGATGATGTTCGCTGCCTTCTCGATCAGGCGAGGCTGCGGGTCAATGGGGTGGATGTCGATGTAGGTGGCCATGCGCCGATTATCCACCGCGGGGCAAGTGTCGGGTCACCCGACCGAGTGGCGGGGGTGGTCGACTCCTTTGAGCCGGGCGCGCCGGTGCGCGACGCCGTACGCGAGCAAGCCTTGACCGACCAGATAGGTGAGCATGATCCAGAAGTCGGCCATCGGCAGTGAGATATCCGTCGCGAACGCGCCAACGGCGATGAGTCCGTCGGAGAGGAGAAACAGCGCGCCGCCTGCGGTCGTCATGCCGTTGAACCCACTGGCCAGCACTGCCATGGTCCCGAGCGCGGCGCCGTAGATCAACACCGGCACAAGAAGGTTCCCGGCGTGCGGGGCGCAGAAATAGACGAGTACGCCGATCGCTGCCGCGTAGGCCAGCAGCCACGGAGAGCGGAGGTAGGAGTCCCGCCAGTGTGGAAGGAACGACGCGATATAGGCGATCTGCGCGAAAAGGAACGCAGCCACCATGACGAGGAAGGCAGGGTCGCCGGTGAAGAAGTCAGGAAGGGCGTCACCGAGCCAGGAGAAGAACAACGCGACCAGCACGAACCGGGTGCGGCGCCCACTCGGCGGCCGCTGCGCTAGGAAAGCGACGACGAGCAGCGGCATCGCTACCCACTGGGTGACCTGAGCCAGGTCGGCGGCGTCGGCGAGTTGGGCGATGAGGTGGGTGACGACGAGCGCGCCGTACAACGCGGCCGCCCACACCCGAAACCTGTCCATCGCCCGACAATAACGCCGCGCTGCGTCGGCGCTACCGGTGTATCTACCCGGGTTGGCGATTCTGAACCGCCGGACTGGCGCGCGTGGGAGCTCGTCAGGTGACCTTTAGGTCCTTACCGAAATATGGTGCGATGACATCTCGCAGGCGCATGATGTCGTCTTCGTCGTCCGTCTTCGGCGTGGTGGGCTGGTCGCCGCTCGGATCGCGCAGCCATTCCCACAGCAGTCGGGCATCGAACGCGCCATTCGTCGCCGAGCGGCCGTGTTCATTGGTGTAGTAGTTGTGCGCGCGAGGGTCGAGATAGACCTTGGTCGCGGCGGCCTCATCCAATGCGTTGTTGTAGTTCCAGTACGCCGTTTCGGTGACTTCGACTGATTTCTTGTCATCCAGGATCAACCGTTCGATGCAGGCGAGTGCGAATCGGGTAACGAGTTCCTCGAGGTGAATCGCGGCGAATCCGACATTCGCGTTGGTGTTCGGTCCGTACAACATGAAGAAGTTCGGGAAGCCCGGCATGCTGTTGCCGAGATAAGCGCGTGCGCCGTCCTTTTCCCACAACTGCTCGATGGTGCGGCCGTCGCGACCTCGGATCTCCATCGGCCAGAGGAAGTCGTTGGCGCGGAACCCGGTGGCCAGCACGATCACGTCGACCGGGCACTCGGTGCCGTCGGCTTTCACGATCCCGGTCTCAGTGACGTGACTGATGCCCTCGGGGACGAGTGTGACGTTATCGCGCAGGATCGCGTCGTAGATGCTGTAGTCTGCGTCGACCAACACCGGCCTCGCCGACATCGGTGGTGCATCCGGCAGCATCGCGGCCATCAGGTCGGGATGAGAGCCGAGCTTCTTGCGCATGAACGCAAGCCGCTGTTCACGCAGTTCTTTGTTTGCTGCGCTGACGGCATGCGGGTCGTCGAAGTTCGGATCGACCTCGTTGGCTGGCGCAGTTTCACTTGGTCGTAGTGCCCACGAGTAGGAAAACCGCACGAAGTTAGGAAAGTACGGGAAATTCCGGTCCAGCCAACTCACCTGATCTGGGTACGGGCTGAGGTAGCCGGGCGTGTCATACACCCAGTTCGGAGTGCGCTGGAAGAGATAGACGTGCTCCACCTCGGCATCGGCAGCGAGTTTGGGCACTAGCTGGTAGCCAGTGCAGCCACTGCCGACGATAGCAACCCGTTTGCCAGCCACATCCAGTGACGACGGCCAGCGAGCGGTGTGGAAGTAGTCGCCGCTGAAGTTTTCGATGCCAGTGATGTGTGGAATGTTCGGGCGAGAGAGGAATCCGACCGCAGTAATCACGACATTCGCCCGCAGCGTTGTCGCACCGCCCGGGCCGTCGACGCTGACGTTCCATATGCCTGCCTGGTCGTCCCACGTCGCCGCGGAAACCTCCGTGTCAAAGGTGATGTGCTCGCGGAGCGCGAAGTGATCGGCGATCCAGTTGACGTATTTTTCGTTCTCGGCTTGCTCGCAGTACGGCGACGGGTAGGAGAAGTTTGCACCGAATACGTGCGTGTAGATACGGCTCGGAGTGTCGACTCGGGCGCCCGGGTAGCGGTTCTCGTACCAGGTTCCGCCCACCTGCGAGTTCTTTTCTATGACGCGGAACTCGACGCCGGCCTGTTTGAGTTGTACCGCCGCATTCAACCCGCCCATGCCCGCGCCAATCACCAACACCGAGAACCCAGCGAGTTGGTCCGGAGTGGGTTGTGAGGACCAGGACAGGCCGCGCACATGTGGGTCGAGTCCTAACTGTTCGACCCACATGTCCAGTTCGGCGGCCGGCACCGATGTGCCAGCGGTCAGACTGAGACTGCGCTGCAGGCGCTCGCGTGGGCCGAGCGGGACGTCGTGCATCCCCGTGTCGCGGCACGCCTTCAAGAATTCCCCGGCCTTCTGCCGTATCAGCGCGACGTCGTCGGCGGAACCGATTACCTGCTTGGAGCGAAATCCAGAGACCACGGTGTCGACCGTGACACCGCTTGCCAAACTCTCGTCGCCGGTCAACTGGTAGACGAGCCCGCGCAAGACAAGCGGATCGGCGTACTGCACCGCGTCGTCAATTAGCTCGTCGCTCGCGTCAAGCAGTTCTGGCTGTGTCGTGGCCATCAGCCACACCCCTTATCGTCGCTGCACACTTCGGCCGAGTTTAGTGGACGCGTTGTTGAGCAGATCACAATTGCCGGTCGCGTCTTCGCGTTCCCGCGGGAACGCCAAGAGTTAGTAGCGGGCGTCGTGGTTCGTGCGAGGTGAGGTGGCGTGGCGCTCAAGCAGGGACCAGTAATCGCATTCTCTGATACGGGCGCCCGACCAGCGTGGATAGACGTTGGTGTCGCGGTCGTGGAAGTTCGTGTGCTCGCGGACGGACTGCATTTCAGAGGGGAGGTCCCAGTCGGGATCGATTGCGGTGAGCGGTGCGGCAGGGGACCTCGGGTTGAGGGCCACTGGTTGAGGCTCCAGGATGCGCGCATCTTCGACAAGATTGCCCGACAGCAATTGCTGATCGAACGTGAGGTGGTCGTCCAAGTCGTTGAGCTGCTGGCTGTACTGGCTGGGGTGCTGAGCGGTGATCTCGGTGCCACCGATTCGGGTGATACGGTAACCTCGGCTGTTCGCGCGTTTGGTGATGGTGACGCCACCGGCGTGCACTAGGACGTGGTGATGCTGGCACAGCAGGATCATGTTTTCGACGTCGGTGTCGCCGCCGAGCGACCACGCGGTGATGTGGTGGGCGTGCAGGCGAACCGCGCGCGTGCAACCGGGGTGCTGGCAGTGCCACTCGGGCCATCATGGCCCGGCGCTGATGACGGCTCGCGAGGCGTTGCGTGCGGCCGAGGCGCAGGACCTCGCCGGTGGTCGGATTGGTGACGACGGTCTGGATCTGGCCGGTGCAGGCCACGCGGGCGGCAGTGGTGGCGGTGATGTGTCCTACTGTTTCGATCCACGCGGTCGGCCGCGGCGGGAGCGTCTGGCTCGCGGCGCTGCTGGGTGTGGGGTCGAGCGTTCCCGCGGGAACGCCGTGGCTCGTATCCGGCGCCGGGTCTGCGAGTGGGGACGTCGACGCTGCGTTGAGATCTGCGGCGCTGACGGTGATCACGACGATGTCGCGGTCTTCTCCGGAGTTGTCGACGGTGCCGGATTCGACGTAACCGCGGGCGACATCGAGCAACGCATCGGCGCGCGTGTATCGCGGCGGGTCCTGGTCGCCAGGGTCCGCGGGATCATTCGTAAACCCATCAGCATTGGACGTCGCGGCGAGGGCGTCGTCGAGCGTCGGCTCGTCGGCGACTTCGGCGGCCTGCTGAGATGTCCGGTAGCGCGTGACCGCGACCTCCAGAGCCGCGAGGACCGCAGCAGCTTCTTCAGCCGGTAGATACGCGGTGATCTGCACAGTCCCGTCGGTGTGATTACGGGTGGTGACTCGGCGCGGCTCCTCGGCGACCAGCCGGTCGGCGCGTCCGGCGCGGAATCCGCGGACGCCGCGTTCGAGCTGGGCAGCGGTCCAGTTGCGCGCTCCTTCGAGCAGGATCGTTTCGTCGATCATTCCGGTCAGGCGCGTGCATTCGCGCACCTTGGAAAACGACAACTGCCCGTCACCGAACGCGGCGGCGATCAATGGCATTTCGCGTAGCGCCCGCGCAACTCGTACGTGTTCACGCGCGGTGCCGGCGCTCATCGAGCACGCATACGCCAGCCACTGCGCGGTCGAGTCCATCCACATCTGGAACGCTCCGCCGCGCGCGTCGAACTGGCCGACCATCTCGACCCACGCCGCCGTCGTGCGCGCGACCTTCGACGCGCCAGCCGAGATCTGCGCACCGAGCTCTACGGCTGCGGCGTAGTCCAATGCATCTGCGGCAGCGGTCCCAGCATCGCGCGACTCCGTGTCGCGAACCGCATCGATCGGTCGATCAAGTTGAACCGTCATTCCGCTCTCCAGCGAGGTAGCGCGGCAACCGAGCGTCACCACTGGCATCGACGCTATCGGTCGGGTCTGACAACTTTTCCAAACGCTCAGGGCAGTCGACCGGCGGGCGCAACTGCTCAGCCGCGCAGACAAACTCTGGACGAAGGTCGCGGCCGGTGCGGTGGTCTTGAACATGCTGACAACCACCACGAATCGCCGAACCCGGCGGGATCGTCCGGGTGATTCCTAGATCGGCGCGAGCAACGAGCGACGTCTAGGTTCTGCACGGCACAAACCGTTAGGTTCCCGAGGCCGGAGTCTAGGAAGACCGCTTTTCCATGCATCGTCACGCGGGAAGTCACCGAATCGTTGCTAGGGTCGGCGAATGGAGCTCAGCATCGATGTCTTGGACGGCCAGGTCGAGATCTACTTCGATGAGTGGGGGATAGCGCACGCCCGCACAGCGACCGTGCATGACGCTTTCGTTGCCCAGGGGTACTTGCACGCGCGTGACCGGCTATGGCAGATGGACGCCGTACGCCGCCAGATGTCTGGGCGCTGGTCGGAATGGGTTGGCCCGCAGGGCATCGAAGCCGACAAACTTGCCCGCCGACTGGATGCGGCCGGCGCTTCGCGGCGTGACTTCGACGCGCTCACCGACGAAGCCCGCGACATGCTCACGGCGTACGCCGACGGCGTGAACGAGTGGATCGAGTACGCCGCCAGCAACGACCTGCTGCCGTACGAGTACACGCTCGTCGGTGGCGCTCCGGAACGCTGGCAACCCTGGCATGGCGTCGCCGCGATGCGGCAGCGTGGATATCTGATGGGCTCGATCTGGCATAAGCTGTGGCGCGCTGCGGCGCTGTCACACCTTCCGCCATCGGACGTCGCCAAACTCCGCTTTGATGACGGCGGCAATGAGGCGCTGGTCTTCCCACAGGGCGAGCGGGCAGCGCGGTGGACGGCCGACCTCGCTGAACTGGGCCCCGGTATCGAGGCGCTGATGACGCTCCAGGACCCGACACACACCGGTGGTGGCAGCAACAACTGGTGCGTCAGCGGTTCGCGGACGGCGACCGGGCGGCCGATCGTCGCCGGCGATCCGCATCGCGCCTTCGAAATGCCGGGAATGTATGCGCAGCAGCACATCGCGTGCGACGAGTTCGACCTGATCGGTTTCACCATCCCGGGTTCGCCCGGCTTCCCGCATTTCGCGCACAACGAAAACGTCGCATGGGGCGTCACGATCGCCTTCATGGATCTGCACGACCTCTTCATCGAGAAAACCGACATTGAGAAAGCCGATGGCGGAAGGTACCTGTTCAAGGATGAGTGGCTGCCGATGGAGCACCGCATCGAGACCATCGACGTCCGCGGCAGCAAACCTGTCGAGTTCGACGTGTACGCCACCCATCACGGGCCGCTCGTTATTGGCGACCCAGCCAAGGGAACGGCTATATCACTGCGATCCATCCAGTTCGAACCCACGGACCACTCGCTGGACTGCATGCTGCCGATGATGCGCGCAACGACGAGCGCCGAATTGCTGGACGCCGTCCGTGGGTGGGGCCTGGTCGACCACAACCTCGTCACGGCCGACACCAGTGGAAATATCGCGCACCGGATCCGCGCCATCGTGCCGAAGCGTGGGCCGATTAATGGCTGGCTGCCGGTTCCCGGGTGGACTGGCGATTACGACTGGGACGGCGTCATTCCGTTCGAAGACATGCCGCACTTCGCGAACCCGGAGCGCGGGTTCCTGGTCACAGCGAACAACCGAGTCCTCGACAGCGATCCGGCCACAGGCCGATACCTGGCCACCGACTGTCATCCGCCGCAGCGGTTCGAACGAATCCAGTCGAGGCTGGCGGACCTGCCGCAGGCCACGATCGCTGACATGGCCGACATACACGCCGACGTCGTCTCGTTGAACGCCCCGTTGTTCATAGCGCTCGCCGAACGCGCCGAGCCGGCCACCGCCGCTGGCCGCGACCTCGCCGCCACACTCGCCGACTGGGACACGCAGATGCTCCCTAATCACGTTGCCCCAACCGTCTATACGGACCTGCGTTGGGAGATGGCGCGGCTCGTGGCAGAACGCACCGGACTCGTGCAGAGCGCCTCTTCGGCGTACGCTGTACCGCCGCCGGGATTTGCGCCGGTGACCCAGTTGTGGTGGACCATCGCAACCCTCGTGCGGCAGGATGACCGATCGCTACTTGGCGGATCTACCTGGGAAGTGATCGCTGCCGAGGCGCTCGATAACGTCGCGGCCAAGGGAAACCCGCTGTCGTGGGGTGAGCGGCATCGAGTCGCGCTGCAGCACCCGCTCGCGACCGCGTTTCCGGACGCGCGCGCCACGCTTAATCCGGTCGGGGCAGCGCTCGGCGGCGATAACGAGACCGTGCTCGCGATGGGCGCCGGAGCGGCTGGTGATAGCCGGACGATCTCCGGATCAGTAGCGCGCTATGCCTTCGATGTAGGCGATTGGGACTCCTCTCGATGGGTTGTGTTTGGCGGCACGTCGGGGGATCCGGCCTCGCCGCACTACAATGACCAGCACGAGATGTGGTCCAGAACAGAGATGTTCCCGATGGTCTATTCGTGGAGCGCCATTGAGAAGTACGCAGATCGACTCACTCTCAAGCGCGCCTAACGAGCACGTGAACTCTGAGCGCCCGGGCAACAACGCGGCGCCCCCGACTGTTGCTGACAGTCAGCGGGCCAGGCGACGCGGAGCGGAGAGCTCGCGGCGGTTCGATCGAACCCACCAGGCGCCGTCCTCGCGGCGTTCCGCCCGCGTGGAGAATCGATAGTCGTACAGCACCACGCGGATCCAGCGCGGTGGGGTGTCGCCGAACGGATCAACGCGGCACATTTTCCGCAATGCGGGCTCACCGCGCAGCAACCCCACCACCAGCCGATCCAGCCAAGCGCCCCGAAAATGGGGCGACAATGCGGCGAACCAGAGCTGCCATCCGAGCCGTAGGTGGTACGGCGCGACTTGCGGCGGGCGACGTCGCACATCGCCGGGTTTCCCGTAGAACTCGTACTCCAGCCAAGGCTCACCTCGATCCGCGCAGCCCTCGATGATGATCTCTCGACGCTGCTTGCCGACCGTCCCGAACGCGCCGTATGACGACCCCAACAGCAGGGGGTTGTAGCGCGCATTCATCTTCTGATCCCGCGAAACGAGATTGCGCAGCGGTTGCCACACCAGCGCGAGCGACACGGCGGCGAACACGATCACGGTGACGAGCCACCACCCAGGTTGCGCCGCAAACTCCGGGCGAAAGCCCTCTAATCCAATCGCGGAATCAGCGACGAGACTCAGGCACAGGAAGACCGTGAGCAGGTTTACCCACGCGAAGTTTCCCGACAGCAGCAGCCAACACTGCGTCGCGGCCATCGCGAGCGCGGCGTACGAGCGGAGCGGCTGCGGCGCGAACAGCAGGAACGGCACCACGAGTTGGACGACGTGATTAGCGCCGGTCTCGACCCGATGCAGCACCTTCGGCAGATGATGGAAGTACCAGGACAGCGGCCCGGGCATCGGCTGTGTTTCGTGGTGATAGTCCAACGCAGTCACGTTGCGCCACTCGGCTCCGCCGCGGATCTTGATCAGCCCGGCGCCCAACTCCACCCGGATAAGCAGCCAGATCAATGCTGCGACCACGAACACCGATGGCTCCTGCGCAGCGGGTCCGAGAAACGCGCAGATAAATACGGCCTCACATAACAACATCTCCCACAGGAAGCCGTACCAACGCTGCCCGACGTTGACGATCGATAAGTAGATCGCCCACATCACCAACCACACGGACAAGTGACCCCACGCGGGCAGGCGCGCCGTCAGTCCAATCACCGTCACCGCGGATAGGGCCAGACCGACCCAGCACAGTACTTTAAAGAACCGGTCGCTGTAGTGCAGATCGAACAGGCTCGGGCGATCCCGAAACCGAGTACGCCGCAGGAACGGCTCGACCGGCATCAACCCGCGTGCCCCCAGCAACCCGGGGAACTGGGCGAGAGTGCTCGCCAGCGCTATCAGTAATAGCGCCGCCACGCCATGCTCGAGTACAGCGCGCCCCAACCAGGCGTCCGACACGTCGGCCCACGTCGACGCGAGCACACCCCGTGGCGAGCCAGCCATCAACTCAGCGAGCGGCGCCTCGCCGCGGCCGGTCGGCATCATGCATCGCCGTTACTCGTCATCCGGCACGATGTGTACGGCGGCTTCTTCAGCGCTGGCCGCCGCGCCGTCGATCCCGACATCATCGGCAATCGACGACGACTCCTCGTCTTCTCCGGTCCCCTGGTCCGGCGCGACGAGGCGACCGGATCGTGGACCGCCGACCTCGCCATCGTCCAGGTCGTCGTCCTGCCAGTCGCTGCCGTCAGGCTCAGGCTCTTCTTGCGCGAGACGCTGCTCGAGTGACTCGCCGCGCGATTCTTCATTCGCGGTGTTGCCGTAGCCCTGCCCGACCGACCAGCCGTCGCGGGTGGCAAACCCCTCGTCGAGGGCGTCGTCCACGCCGCGATCATCGAGGGTGTCCTCGCGTTGCAGCTGGTCCTCATCATCGACGCTGTAGTCGCCGTAATCTTCGGTGCCCATGGACGAATCTTAGGCGAGTTGCGCTCGAATCGAGAGTGGCACGATCGTGTCCGTCAGGCCAATCCATTACGGTCGAGGCAGCATACGCCCGCAGCTGTGGCGGGCACACGATCGAAAAGGACTCCTCGATGAGCAACTATTTTGACCTGTCCAGCAAGCGGGCCGTGGTGACCGGTGGTGGCACCGGAATCGGCCTCGCGATGGCCACCTCGCTCGCCGAAGCCGGCGCAAAGGTCATCATCTGGGGTCGCCGCCAGGAGAAGTTGGACGAGGCCGCCGCTGCCCGCCCGGAGCTCGGGCTGCGCACCCGCGTGGTCGACGTTGCCGACCGTGATGCCGTCGTCGCCGGCGTCGCCGCCGCGGCCGAAGAGCTTGGTGGACTCGATACCGTTGTCGCGAACGCGGGTGTCGGCGCCGGGGGCACGAAGCTTGAGGACGTCGATCAGGCGCACTTCGACAAGGTGCTGTCGGTCAACCTCGAAGGTGCGTTTTGGACGATCCAGGCCGCCAGCGACAAGATGCGCGAACTGGGCAACGGCGGCTCGATCATCACGATCGCCAGTCTCGCCGCGCTCGACGCGACCCCGCGCAACTACGCGTACGGCGCATCGAAGGCTGCCGTGGTGTCGATGACGAAGGCTTCCGCGGTCGAACTCGCGCGCTACCAGATCCGCGTGAACGCCGTCCTGCCCGGATGGATCCGCACCGACATGACCGAGGGCTCGCAGGGCAACGAAAAGTTCAACAACGCCATCATGCCGCGCACGCCCGCCCGCCGCTGGGGCAACCCGGAGGACTTCGGCGGAATCGCCGTCTACCTCGCCAGCGACGCAGCGGCCTATCAGACCGGCACGCAGACCGTGATCGACGGCGGTTACTCGATCTTCTAACTGGTGTTCGAGTTCCTGCGGCCGGTGACCACATCGAAGGGTCACCGGCCGCTGGGATAGTGTCGGTCCAGTCGATGACACCGGGATGATGACCAGATGAACGACCTCAGCCGTGTTCAACTCGCGAGCTATGTCGACCACACCCTGCTAAAGACCGATTCCACCGAAGGCGACATTGTCGCGCTCGCCGCGGAGGCGGTTGATCTGGGGACATTCGCGATCTGCGTGTCCCCATCGATGCTGCCGGTGGACGCGCCGTTGGGGGAGGTGCTGGTCGCCACCGTGTGCGGATTTCCGTCGGGCAAACACCTCAGCTCGATCAAGGCCGCCGAAGCCGCCGAGGCCGTCCGCGGCGGGGCCGACGAAATCGACATGGTGATTGATATCGGTATGTTGCGCGCCGGTGACCCACAGGCCGTGGAAACCGACATTCGTACGGTCCGCGAGGCGGTTCCGGACTCCACATTGAAAGTCATCATCGAATCCGCCGCGCTCAGCGATGCCGAGATCGTTGATGCCTGCCGCGCTGCCGAATCCGCCGGCGCAGACTTCGTGAAGACCTCGACGGGGTTTCACCCGAGCGGTGGCGCCAGCGTCGACGCCGTACGCCTCATGCGTGAGACCGTGGGCGATCGCCTTGGGGTGAAGGCCTCTGGTGGCATCCGCGCGTACGACGATGCGCTCGCGATGATTGACGCGGGCGCTACCAGGCTCGGGCTCTCCGGCACCGCGGCCGTGCTCGCCGGTTGTCGCTGCTGAACAGAACGTGGCGAGCGGCGTACCGCGGTCCGGCAGCGTGGACTGCTCTGGCCACAAGATGACACGTCAGTCATAATTGCCGCATGACAGACGAGCAGATCCGCACCGAAGACCGCGTCCGCTACACCATCACCGAGGACGGCATCGCCGACGTCCGGATGGTGCGCGAAGACAAAATGAATGCCCTCGACGACGCGATGTTCGAAGCGTTGATCACCGTTGGCCAGGAAATCGCCGCCAACAACAAGGTCCGCGCCGTCGTGATCTCCGGTGACGGCCGCGCGTTCTGCGCAGGTCTGGACTTCGGTCGCTTCGAGGCGATGAAGGGCGGCGCCATCCGCGCCGTCAGCCAGCGCGATCCGATCGGCCCGGCGAAGGCGACCGGTCAGCAGGCACCGCACGTGTGGACCGCCATGCCTGTCCCGGTCATCGCGGCCGTGCACGGATTTGCGTTCGGCGGCGGCTGCCAGATCGCCCTCGCCGCTGACATTCGCATCGTGCACCCCGATACCAAGATGTCGCTCCTGGAGACGAAGTGGGGCCTCATCCCCGATATGACCGGCACCCAGTTGCTCGCCGGTCTGGTACGCCGCGATGTCGCCAAGGAACTGATTTACACGCACAAGATCGTCGACGGTGTTGAGGCCGAGCGCATCGGGCTTGCGACGCACACCTCGCAGACGCCGTACGACGACGCGATGGCGCTCGCGAAGGAAATCGCCTCGAAGTCCCCGCACGCGATCCGGCACGCGAAGGTCCTGACCGAGATGGCCGGGCGCGCGAGCCTCGAAGAGGGATTCGATCAGGAGCAGGTTGCGATCAAGGACCTCATCGGTACGCCGAACCAGGTCGAGGCCGTTACTGCGGGAATGAGCAAGCGCGAGGCCAAGTACGCCGACTACGACGGCTAACGACTCACAGTTTGTCCGCGGGCGGGAGCCGCGCCATCACCGATGAGTGCGGCTCCCGCCCGTTTCCTTTCGCCGTACGGCTCGCCCCGCTACCCGAGCCGTTCGGCGGCCCATTCCTTCAACACAGCCGCACGAATCTTCGTACCGTTCGTCCCTGTCGTCACCGGCATCTCGTCGATGACGTACACCGCGACCGGAACCTTGTAGCGCGCCAGCGACGCGCGGCAGTACTCTACCAACTCCTCGCCGTTCACCGCGGCGCCCGGCTTGAGCGTCACGAACCCGACGGCTTCATCACCGGCGTCTCGGCGTACGCCGACTACCTTCGCGATTTCCACGGCCTCGTGAGAGGCGAGATGATTGGCGATCTCGTCCGGCTCGACCAGGAATCCCTTCAGCCGCAGCGCCTCCGCGGCCCGGCACACGTACCGGAACGCGCGGTCGTCG